>JBBWZE010000126.1:0-10642 GCA_039648845.1 Actinomycetota bacterium
ACTGGAAGCCCGTGACCATGACCAAGTGGACGCCCCAGGAAAGGACGTATTAGTGCACAGCGAGCTCGCTCCGGCACCAGGCTCCACGACGATCGACGTCGCGCTGAAGATCTGGCGTTACGACGCCGAGACCGGCGAGAAGGAGCTGAAGCGTTACCAGGTCGAGGCGCCCGACTGGGTGACGCTGCTCGACGTGCTCGACATCATCAAGGACAAGCACGACGGGACGCTCGCGTATCGCAAGAGCTGCCGGATGATGATCTGCGGCTCCTGCGGCATGCGCATGGACGGTGCGGCCGTCCTCGCCTGCAAGACACGCATGTACGACATTGCGAAGTCCGGTCATGTGCCGGTGATCTCGTCGATGGGGAACATGCCGGTGATCAAGGATCTCGTCGTCGACATGGATCCCTTCTGGGGGAAGATCCGTCGGATGAAGCCCTGGCTCGACCCGGGCTATGAGGAGCCGCTCGAGAAGGAGCGCATCGTCTCACAACAGCAGATGAACGTCATCCACAAGGAGGCGCTCTGCATCATGTGCGGCTGTTGCGTCTCCGAGTGCAACTCGATGGAATCCGATCCGGATTTCTTCGGGCCGGCTGCGCTCGCGAAGGGGATGCGCTTCGTCGGCGACGTGCGAGACCAGGCGGATGTTGCACGCCTGAACGACTACAACGACGAGCACGGGATCTGGGACTGCACGCGCTGCTATTTCTGCAATGAGCGTTGTCCGAAGGGTGTCGACCCCCGCGACGCGATCGCGAAGCTGGGCGCCGAGTCGGTCAAGCAAGGCATCGATCACGACATGGGTGCGAAGCATGCGCAATGGTTCGTTACCTCTGCCAAGACGACCGGCTGGCTGCGCGAGACGGAGCTCGTCCCGAAGACCCAGGGTGTTGTCTCGGCGATCAAGGAGGCGAAGTTCGCCCTCAGCCTCGCGCGGCGCGGCAAGGTGCCGCCGCCGGTCCCGCCGCACGTGGCGGCTCGGGTCGGCGAGGCGCGGAAGCTCTACCACCTCGTGAAGGAACAGGGCCGTGACGGCGCTCTGGGGATCGTGCAGGGCGAGCATGCGCTCGGGCGGATCGAGTTCTCCGAGCAGGCCGGTGTGAAGACCAGCGATCCCGAGGTGCAGCCGGGCGTCGAGCCGCCGCATGGAGAAGGATGAGACGGGTCGCGTACTACAAGGGTTGCCTGGCGTCTCTCTCGGCAAAGGAGCTCGATTCGTCCACGAAGGCCCTGGCCCCCAAGGTTGGTCTAGAGCTCGTCGAGCTCGAGACAGTCACGTGCTGCGGAGCCGGTGACATCCACGAGGCTGAGCCCGACTACTACCTGCACCTGAACGCGCGCATCCTCGCGTACGCCGAGGCGGCCGGCTGCGACACGCTGCTCACCGTGTGCAACGTCTGCACGCTCAATCTCAGGCAGGCCAACTGGCAGCTGAAGAACGACGAGGACCTGCGGGACCGCGTCAGCACGAACCTGGAGCGCGTCGGAGTTCCGCCGTACAGCGGCAATGTCGAGGTCCGGCATTTGTTGTGGGAGATCGCGGAGGGTGAGGGTTACGAGCTGCTGAAGGAATCAGCGCACAAGGGGCTCAAGGGGCTGAAGATCGCGCCGTTCTACGGCTGCCAGATCCTGCGCCCGTC
Organism: Actinomycetota bacterium; assembly: GCA_039648845.1. Classification (GTDB taxonomy): domain Bacteria; phylum Actinomycetota; class Thermoleophilia; order Gaiellales; family Gaiellaceae; genus 3-1-20CM-4-69-9. The sequence continues at coordinate 1,647 of JBBWZE010000126.1, forward strand.
GAAGATCCTCGGCTTCGAGGATCCGGACCGTCCCTGGTCGCTCGAGCGAATCATCGAGGCCTGCGGCGGCGAGGCGATCGACTATCCGGCGAAGATCAAGTGCTGCGGGTTCCCGATCATCCAGGCCCGCGAGGAGACGGCGCTCGGCGAGCTGATCCAGCCGATCGAGCAGGCGAAGGAAGCCGGTGCCGACGTGATCGTCACCCCGTGCCCGCTCTGCCACCTTTCGCTGGATGCCTGGCAGTCCAAGCTCAAGAAGGCGACCGGCAAGGACTTTGCGATGCCGATCCTGCACCTGTCACAGCTGGTGGGCGTCGCGGCCGGGCTGGAGGAGTCCGAGCTGAAGTTCAAGCGCCACGTCGTATCGGTCACCCCGGTCCTCGAGAAGCTCGAAGTCTGACTCGCGTCGGCAGCCTGCTCGGCGGCGTTGCCGGAGCTGCGGTCGCCTGGGGCTGGTTCGAGGCCGGCTGGGTGCGGCTGCGGACGCTCGACGTTCCGCTGCCTCGGCTGCCGGAGGAGCTGGTCGGCCTGCGGATCGCACACCTCTCCGACTTCCATTTCGGCCTGCCGTCGCGCGGGACTGTCGCGGTCGAGCGGGCGGTCGAGTGGGTGGAGCAGCGCAAGCCAGATCTCGTAGCCATCACGGGCGACCTCGTCTCGCGCCCCCGAGGCGAATCGTTGCTGCGCGCGCAGCTCGGGCGGCTCGAGCGACCGTTCGTCGTCCTCGGGAACCACGACGTCGAGCACAGTCGAGACCCGTTCTCGCGGGCCGCGGGCTTGACGGACCTGTCTCCCGCGCGCTTGCTCGTCGACGAGAGCGAGACGGTTGAGCTACACGGACGCCGCGTGCAGGTGGTGGGTGCCGACCCGCGTGCGTATCGGCAGAAACGCTCGCGGCCGTGGGAGCTCGTCGATGAATCCGCGGACCTGCGCATCCTGCTCTGCCACTTCCCTTACGTCCTCAGCTTTCTGCCGCCCGGGGCGTTCGATCTAGTGCTCAGCGGGCACATGCACGATGGCCAGATCGCGCTTCCGCTCGGGCGTGACCGCAAGTTCCGCTTTGCGCATCCGAGCGTGCGCTTTGCGACGGGACTCTATGAACGTCCGGGCGGCACGATGCATGTCTCGCCGGGTCTCGGAACCACATTCGTGCCGTTCCGGTTCTTCGCGCGGCCGGAGGCGACGGAGCTCGTGCTCACGAAGAACCCGTCACTTCGCGAGCCGGTAGACCGTGCCGTCTTGTGAGGACGCGTAGAGCTCGCCGTTTGTGCCCTCACCGAACGACGTGATCCCACCCGGAATGACGAGCGGCTCGAGCCGCCTGTCGACCGCCTTGCCGTTCGCGAGGCGAAAGCTCCAGACAGAGGCGCTACAAAGGTCCCCGTAGACATACCTCCCTCTGAGCCTTGGGGAGCTGCGGCCCCGGTAAACGAAGCCTCCCACGACCGCGGCGCAGCCCTTTCTCGGGTTCCGGTACGTCGTGATGGGAAGGGTCATGACGGGCAGAGGATCGAGGAGCGGCGCTTTCGTTCGCTGCTTCCCCTCATAGAGATTCCAGCCGTAGTTCGGCACGTCCTGCGAGCGTGGGGGCAGGAGATCGATCTCCTCCCACGTGTCCGCGCCGACGTCGCCGATCAACATTGCGCCGGTCTGCCGGTCGAACGAGAAGCGCCAGGGGTTACGCAGCCCGAGAGCGACCACTTCCGGCGTCGGCTCGGTCCGGTCGACGTCGAGACGCAGGATCTTCCCCCTCGGGCTCGTCGGGTCCTGTGCGTCGGCAGCGACCTCTCCGTCACCGACGCTGACGTAGAGCATTCCGTCGGGCCCGAACACCAGGTCGCCTCCGTAGTGGTCGTGGCCGATGTCGAGGTCGAGCAGCTGGCGGGCCGACCCGGGCAGCGCTCGGCCGCCGCGCGATCGATACTCGACGACCTTGACTCTTCCGTCGTTGCCGACGTAGTCCACGTAGAAGCGCGGATCCCGAACGTAGCGAGGATGAAACGTGACGGAGAAGAGTCCCTGCAGCAGGCTTGTCTTGACGAGAGGACGAAGATCCAGAAAGGGCCGCCACAACGTCCTGCCGCCGGCAGCGATGCGGATCGTCCCGCGCTGCTCGGCGATATAGATCCGTTGCGGCTCTCCGGCCGCGACCGCGACGTCAGCTGGTACTCGTAGGCCGGAGGCGACCACAGGCGGCACGCGCCGCGTGATGCCGCTCGCAGCCGGGCCGGCCACGAGGCCAAGCGCGCAGCCGAGCAGGGCGAGAGCTCTGAACGCGCGCATCGACGCTCAAGCGTAGACCTACAATCCACGGCTGTGGAGGGTCGGGCATCCATCACTTCGGAGATCCTCGCGAGCTACGCGGCGGACGCGGCGCGGGAAGTCGCGGGCGTGAGGGGTTTCGTCGAAAGCACTCTGCACCGGCACAGGGGCGTACGCGTGCTGGAGGCCGACGGGAGCGTGCGGGTGGAGCTGCACGTGGCGATCGAGTGGGGTGCATCGATCCCGGAGGTCGGCAGGGAGGTGCAACGGCAGGTGGCCGCATATCTGGAGCGGATGGCCAAAGTCGAGCCCGAAGCTGTCAACGTGATCGTCGACGAGATCGGCCCGCAGTGACCGGGCCGCGCGTCGCGGGGTTGACCGGCGTGACCTTGCAGGACGCCCCAACGGTGTGCCACGACTGCATCTGGTGGCAATCGCGTGAAGGTCGCACGACCGACAAGCGGAAGTGGATCGAGAAGGCCGAGACCGAGTGGGGGCCGTGGGGAACGGTGTACTACGACGCGGACGGCCACGTGCTCGGCTCGATGCAGTACGGCCCTGCCGCGTTGTTCCCTCGCGCCGCGGAGCTTCCCGCCGGCCCGCCGTCGGACGACGCGGTCCTCGTGACGTGTGCATACCTGGTCGAGACGTCGAGCCCGTGGGTGATGCAGTCGCTCTTTCTCGCGGCGATCGGCGATGCACGCGATCGCGGCGCGAAGGCGCTCGAGACGTTTGCCTACCGCTATCGCGAAGGGGAGTCGCAGTACGAGCGCTTCCTCGTGCACAAGACGATCTTTCCGGCGGATTTCCTCGCCGACTTCGGCTTCCAGACGTTGCGACGCTTCGGCCACGTCGAACTGGCGCGACTGGAGTTCGGCGGGCTTCTTCCGGTCATGGAGGGCAAGCGCGAAAAGGTGATGCGCGCGGTCAAGGAGGCGTTCACGCCGGCTCCCGCGCCCGTTCCGCCCGGGCCTTGATTTCGCAGGGGTTCCCCCCGCGTCCGGCGTGTTGAGAAGGCTCAACGGCGAACGGGTCTCGCAGCCCTTGCCTCGCCCGCCTGCGAACGAGATGCTGAGGAAGGCCTGGCAGTGCCCGACCCTCGCGCCCGAGAGCCCGACTTCCCCTCGGGCTCTCGCTCCGTCCGGGTTCCTCCGATGGCTGCGGAGGCCCGCCGACATCGCGGTCAAGAGAGCGCGAGTACCACCTGCAGAGCTCGCCGGGAGCCCGGCCAGAGCTCTTCGATCACGCCGCGCCCGGCGCTGCGCGCGACGTAGGCAATCGCCGCAGCGACGAGAATTGCGTCGTCGAGCTGGCCCGCAACCGGAATGAAGTCCGGTACGAGGTCGAGTGGCGTCACCAGGTACACGACCAGCAGTCCGAGCAACACCTTCGCCCGTCGCGGCACTCGATCGTCACGAAGCAGACGCTTGAGGAGCACGATGCAGTCCGGTAGAAAGCGCGCGAGCTCGCGAGCATCGCTTTGGCGGCCGAGCAGGAGCAGAACGAAGATCGACACCAACCACAGCGCCGCCGTTGCGCCGAGGGCGACAGCGAGCCAGGCCCAGTTGCTCAGGCGGCGACCGGGCGGCGCTGCAGGATCAGTTCGGCGATCTGGATCGCGTTGAGCGCAGCGCCTTTGCGGAGGTTGTCGGCGACCACGAAGAAGACAAGCCCGTTGTCTACGGTTGGGTCCCGTCGGATGCGCCCGACGAGGACTTCGTCGATCCCGGCTGCATCACGGGGCGTGGGGAAGTCGTTCAACCTGATCGCCGGCGCTTCGCCGAGTATTTGCCGAGCGTCTTCTGCCGAGAGCGGCGCTTCGGTCTCGACCCACACCGCTTCCGCGTGGCCGACGAGCACCGGTACGCGCACGCACGTCGCGCTGATCGGAAGCTCGGGCAGCTCGAGGATCTTGCGCGTCTCGTCACGCAACTTCGACTCCTCGTCGAACTCCTCGCCGTCGAAGTCCCAGTCCATTGCGAGATTGCTTTCGCCGGGCGGCGTGGAACGCAGCTCTTCCATTCGCTGCGCCCCCGCGCCGGATACCGACTGATACGTACTAACGCGCACGCGCGCGAGGCCGGCGGCCTCGTACAGCGGCTTCAGCGCGATCGTCAGTGGGATTGCGCAACAGTTGGGATTCGCGACGATGCCGTCGTGCCCGAGGGCCCGTTCGCCGTTCACCTCGGGCACGACGAGCGGGATTCCGTCCCGCAGGCGATAGGCCGCCGACTTGTCGACCGCGACGGCTCCACCGCGCACGGCGTGCGGCACGAGCTCCCGCGACGCACTCGTCCCGACGGAGAAGAACGCGACGTCGATGTCCCCGGCTGCGAGCACCTCCGGTGTCGCCTCCTCGACCACGACTCCGGCTTCCAACTCTCTTCCGGCCGACCGCGCGGACGCGAGCGCCCGGACCTTCCCGTACCCGCGCTCCCTCAGGAGGCGCAGCGTGACGCCGCCCACAGCGCCGGTCGCGCCGACCACCGCGATGCGCGGCTCAGGCACCGACGCGCTCCTCGGCATAGCCGCGGAACCGGTCGTGCACCGCCTGTACCGCGCGCTCGACCTCGGTCGCGCGCACGACGCACGAGACGCGGATCGAGGAAGTCGAGATGATCTCGATGTTGATGCCGGCGTCGCCGAGCGCCTCGAACATGTCGGCGGCGACACCCGGATGGCTCTTCATCCCCGCACCGACGAGAGAGACCTTCGCGACGTCAGGGTCGTAAACGACGCCCTTCGCGGCGACCTCCGACGCCAGCATCTCGAGAATCGGCTCCGCTGCGGGCAGATCGCTCTTGGGCAGCGTGAAGGAGATGTCGGTGGCGCCCTCCGCTGAGACGTTCTGCACGATCATGTCGATGTTGACCCCGGCGTCTGCGAGCGCGCGGAAGATGCGCGCTGCAATACCCGGACGGTCGGGTACCGCGAGCACCGTGGCCTTCGCCTCCGAGATGTCGTGCGTGACGCCGGAGATGATCGCCTTCTCGAGCACCAGGTCCTCCTCCTTGGTGATCCACGTCCCCTCGCTGTCCCCGAAAGCGGAGCGCACGTGGAGCGGCACACCGTACCTGCGTGCGATCTCGACCGACCGCGCCATCATCACGCGTGCGCCCGTGGCCGCCATCTCGAGCATCTCCTCATAAGAGACCTTCGGCAGCTTCAGGGCATCGGCGACGAGGCGCGGGTCGGCGGTGAAGACGCCTTCCACGTCGGTGTAGATCTCACAGGCTCCGCCGAGAGCCGAGGCGAGGGCGACCGCAGTCGCGTCAGATCCGCCGCGTCCGAGTGTCGTCACCTCGAGCTCCGTCGAGACACCCTGGAAGCCGGCGACCAGGACGATCTGGTCACGGTCGAGCTCGGCGTGCAACCGCCGAGCGCGTACCTCCACGATCTTCGCCTTGCCGTGGAAGGTATCGGTGACGATCCCCGCCTGAGAGCCCGTGAGCGAGACGGCCTCGTGTCCGAGATCGCGGATTGCCATCGCGCACAGCGCATTCGAGATGCGTTCGCCGACGGACAGGAGCATGTCGTACTCGCGTGGGTGGGGCTGCGGTGAGACTTCGTTCGCGAGCCGGATCAGGTCGTCCGTCGTGTCACCCATGGCGGACAGGACCCCGACGACGCGCTGTCCGGCTTCGCGGGCGGTGACGAGCCGGCGCGCCACGTCCTTGATCTTCTGAGTGTCGCCGACCGACGTGCCGCCGAACTTCATCACGAGCGTGTTCCCGGGCGCGGCGGCGGCGTCGCCTTCGACGGCGGGAACGGCTTCGTAGCTGACGGTCGTCACTCCATCTCCCGCCGGCCGGCCAATGCGCGCCCGAGCGTGACCTCGTCCGCGTACTCGAGGTCGCCGCCGACCGGCAGCCCGCTGGCAAGTCGCGTCACGCGCACACGTCCGCGCAACCGATCTGCAAGATACGCCGCGGTCGCCTCGCCGGTCATGTTCGGATTGGTCGCCAGCACGACCTCGAGCACACCGTTCCGTTCGACGCGCCCGAAGAGCTCGTCGATGCGCAGGTGTTCGGGCTCGACTCCGTCGAGCGGTGAAAGCGCGCCGCCGAGGACGTGGTACAGGCCGCGAAACTCGCTTGTCTTCTCCACGGAGATGAGGTCGACCGGTTGCTCGACGACGCAGATGAGAGTGTGGTCGCGGCGGGCGTCGCGGCAGATCGCGCACGTCTCCTCCTCGGTCAGGTTGCCGCACTCGTTGCAGAAGCGAACGCGCTCCTTGACCTCCTTGATCGCCGCCGATAACGCGAGTGCCTCGTCCGTCGGGCGCTGGAGGAGATGGAACGCGAGCCTGTGGGCCGTGCGCGTTCCCACGCCGGGCAGACGGGAGAGCTGGGCGACCAGGTTTTCCACAGCCGGGCTGAGCACCGTCCTATTGTGCCGACATGCCTCGGATTGCCGAGGCTACGGAGCCTCAGCCCGACAGCTGGGAGAAACGCTCGGCGATGCGCGGATCGTCCGCGAGAAGCCGTTCGATCTCGGGACGGGCGATGGCCAGGCAGCGGACGTCTGTTCGCGCCCGCACCCGCGCAGTGCGTTCGCCGTCTTCGCCGAGCAGCGCTCGCTCGCCGAAGATGTCGCCGGGCCCGAGCTCCCGCACTCCCTCAGGTGCCTCGACGACTGCCTGCCCCTCCTCGAGCACGAACATCCCGGAGCCCGGCCCTCCTCGTTCGATCAACGCCTGACCGGCGGGCGCCTCGAACTCGGTCGTCGCCGCGGCGAGCCGCTCGAGCTGAGCCTCGTCGAGTTCCGCGAACAGCGGGACGGCGCCGAGTCGGTCGCGCACTACTCGCCTAGTCCTGGCAGACCGAGCCCCCCGAGCGCGCCGCCGGCGAGCGGGCCGAGCTTGGACTCCATCAGGGCCTGAGCGGAGCGGATCGCCTCGTTGACCGCTGCAAGGATCATGTCCTCGAGCATCTCCGGGTCGTTCGGGTCGATCGCCTTCGGATCGATCTTGACCTGCCTGATCTCGCCGGCGCCGTTCGCGACGACAGTGATCATCCCGCCGCCGGCCGTCGCTTCGACCGTCTCGTTGGCGAGCTCCGCCTGAGCCTTCTGCATCTGCTCCTGCATCTGACCGACCTGTTGAAACAACTGATTCATGTCCATGCCCATCGCTAGTCCTCTCGTTCGTGGGCGTCCAGGGTCTCTTTCACGAGCTCGAGAATCTTCTCCTCACCTGCGGGCTCGTCGTCATCGACCGCGTCCGCCCGCGCCTCGCCTTCCGCAAAAGCGAGCCCAAGGCGGCGACCGGTTACTTCGTAGAGCGCGTCGGCGAGCAGCGTCGCGTTCTTCGGCTCCTCCGCCAGTTGCCGGTGGAAGGCCGCGCTCGCGGGGAATTCGACCGTGAGCGTGTCGCCTGCGAGCTCTGCTGGATGCGCCTCCCGCAGGACGGATCCAGCCGGGATCGACCGTTCCTCGACGGCCGGCACAATCGTCCGCTGCCAGGCCTCTTGCAGCTGCTCTAGTTCGAGCGACGGCGGAGCGGTGATCGCGCCCGCTTCGACCGGGGGCTGTTCGGGACTCGTCTCAGAGACCGTCCCCGAGACGTGCGCCGTAGGTACGTGGCCACGAGTCTCGAGCTGTTCGAGCCGGTAGGAGAGAGATTCCCTGGAAAGGTCGGCCCCGGGACGCGTCACCTTCACGAGGGCGAGCTCCAGCGGTAGGCGCGGATCGCCTCCCTGTCGCATGTCTTCGACGGCGATCGCCAGCAGGTCGACGAGCCGGATGACGGTCGCCTCACCGAGTTGGTTCGCCTGCGCTCGCAGCCGCTCGCGCGTCTCTTCCGTCACCGGGAGCGTGTCGGGCACTTCGCCCATGTGCTGCACCAGCATCAGGTGGCGCAGATGCTCGAGCAGATCGACGACCAGCCGGCCCAGGTCCTGTCCTTGCTCCGACAACTCTTCGACGAATGTGAGTGCCCCTGCCGTGTCGCGGTCGACTACGAGGTCGCAGAGGCGGAACAGGGCTTCCTCCTCGACCGTCCCCAGCAACTGCAGCACGGACTGCACGGTGATCTCGTTCTCCGTTGCCGATGCGAGCTGGTCGAGCGTGGAGACGGCGTCGCGGAACGAGCCGCGCGCTCCGCGCGCAACGAGCGCGAGCGCCTGATCCGGAACCTGAATGCCTTCACCGTCCGCGACGCGCCGCAGAAGGCGCACCAGCTCCGGCAGGCGCGGTCGGGCGAACACGAACGTCTGGCAGCGCGAGCGCACGGTCGGCAGCACCTTGGAGAGGTCAGTGGTGCAGAAGACGAACACGAGGTGGGGTGGCGGCTCCTCGATCAGCTTCAGCAGGGCGTTCCAGGCGGCGTCGGTGAGCTGGTGCGCCTCGTCGAGGATGTAGACCTTGTAGCGCCCTTCGGCGGGTTGGAGCACGACGCGCTCCCGGATCTCGCGAATGTCGTCGATGCCGCGCTGCGAGGCGGCGTCCATCTCGATCACGTCGAGGGAGGTGCCGCTGGCGATGGTGATGCATGGGTTGCAGACCTTGTCCGGCGTGGCCGTGGGGCCCTGGACGCAGTTCAGGCCCTTCGCAAGGATCCGCGCCAGCGAGGTCTTGCCGGTGCCGCGGGGGCCGGCGAAGAGGTAGGCCTGGCGCAGTTGCCCGGACGTGATCGCGTTCTTCAGCGTCCGGACGATTGCCTCCTGGCCGACGACCTCGTCGAAGTCCTGCGGGCGGTACTTCCGGTACAGCGCGGCCACGAGGCGATACTAGCC
>JBBWZE010000138.1:0-3243 GCA_039648845.1 Actinomycetota bacterium
CGGAAGTCAACGTCGTCGCCACGATGCTCGGCGGCCGCTGGGTGCACAACCCCCCTCCCTGGCAGTAAAAACGGTTTACGATCGCCGCGGGGTTCCTTCCAACGGCAGGAGGCGCACTCGATGGAAGCCGGCTCGGCTCGATCACACTCCTTCGACCATCTGCGGGAGAACTCGATCGGCCTCCCACAGGTGCTGTTCCAGTCGATCACGCACATGGCTCCGGGGGCCGCGATCGCATTTTCGATCCTTTTCTCGGTGCAGTTCGCAGGCCCGGCTCTGCCCATCTCCGTCCTGCTCGCGCTGATCGCCTGCATCCTCGTCGCCAGCTCGATCGGCCAACTCGCGAAGAAGGTTCCGTCGGCGGGCGGTCTGTACGCGTACGTCACAGAGGCGCTCGGCCCGGTTCCGGGCTTCCTCGTCGGCGTGATCTTCCTCTGCTTCGAACCGCTGGTCGCGCCGCTGCTCTTCCTCATCTTTGCCTGGGCGACCACCGACGTGTTCCGTTCCGACGTCGGCTGGAACTGGACCGGTCAATGGTGGGTCTGGGTGCTCGTCGCTGCGCTCACGGTCTTCGTCCTCACCTACCGCGACGTTCGCCTGTCGACGAACGCGGGTGTGATCCTCGGCATCTTCGAGATCGGCGTTTTCCTCGCGCTCGCGATCTGGATGATCGTGTCGAACGGCATCCCCTGGGGCGTCTTCGACCCGACGAACGCGGAAGCCGGCACGTTCAACGGCATCTTCAAGGGAATGGTGTTCTCGATCCTTGCCTTCATCGGCTTCGAGGCGGCAGCGCCGTTAGGTGAGGAGGCGAGACGGCCGCGATACACGATTCCGCGCGCGGTCATCGGGTCGGCCCTCGCAATCGGCATCTTCTACTTCATTTGCTCGATCGCCTGGGTCGCGGGCACCGGCTTCGACAAGTTCACCCAGGACACGCTCGCGCAGGCCAACCCGTGGCGTCACCTGGCGGAGATCTTCTGGGGTAGCGGCTGGGTGCTGATCTTCCTCGCGATCATCAACTCGGCGCTTGCGAACTCGAACGCCGGCGTGAACGCGGCGAGCCGCGTCATCTACACGATGGGACGCAACGGCGCCCTCCCGCGCGCCTTCGGCCGAACGCACCCCGTACACAAGACCCCGCACGTGGCGATCATCGCCCAGACGGCGCTGGGCATCGTCGTGGCGCTGCTGATGGGCTGGAAATGGGGAGCGCTGAACGCGTTCGGAATCATCTCCTACGCGCTCACGAGCCTCGTCATCCTCGTGTACATCACCGTCAGCATCTCGGCGTTCGTCTACTACCGGAGAAAGCACCTGGCCGAGTTCAATGCGTGGCTGCACGGCGTGTTCCCGATCGCCGGTGCACTGCTGTTCCTGCCGCCTCTCTACTACCAGTACCATCCGCTTCCCCCGTATCCACTGCGGTACGGGAACTGGGCGGCAATCGGCCTGCTCGTGCTCTGCCTCGTCGTGACGGCGTACATGGCGACGCAGAAACGAAACGTGCTCGAGAACCCTGACCGGATCTTCACGCCGACGGAAGTCGATGACGTCGACCGCTATCCGGAGATGCCGCCGGCGACGACTCCGCTCTAGATGGCAGTCGCGACCGTTGATCATGTCATTCCGCGCGACGAGATCGTGTGGGCCTTCGGGCCGGACCTGGAGCCGGTCCTCGAGGTCGACCCTGGAACAGTCGTTCGGTTCGAGACGAACGACTGCTTCACCGGGCAGATCGCCTCGGAGGACGACCTCGTCACGGAGATCGACTTCGAGCGAGTCAACAGCGCGACAGGGCCGGTCTCGGTCAAGGGCGCCGAGCCGGGCGACTCGCTCGTTGCGGAGATCGTGGACGTGCGCCCGATCGAGGTCGGCTTCGCCTGTCTGATCCCCGGCTTCGGCCAGTTGATCGACCAGGTCAAAGCGCCGGTGACGCGGCTTTTCCGGGTGGAGGACGGCTGGATCCACATGAACGAGCACGTCAGTTTTCCGGCGAGACCGATGGTCGGCGTCGTCGGCGTGGCCACCGACGGCGAGACTCTCGGCAACGGCCTCGCCGGACGGCACGGCGGCAACCTCGACGACCACCTGCACGGGAAAGGCGCGCGCATGTACTTTCCGGTGCGGCAGCCCGGCGGCATGTTCGCGGTCGGGGACATGCACGCCTCGATGGGCGACGGCGAGGTCTGCTTCACGGGAGTGGAGATCGCCGGCGAGGTCGACATCCGGTTCGACTTGCTGAAGGGCAAGCAGGGCACCTGGCCGGTGACGGAGCTCGAGGATCGCTGGGTCCCCCACGCGACCGCCGACGACTACGACGACGCGTTGAGGCTGGTGTCGGAGGAGGCGGCGCGGCTCCTTGTCGACCAGTGGGGCTTCACGATCGAGGACGCCTTCATCTTCCTGTCCGTGGCCTGCGATGCCGGGGTGGCCCAGGCCTGCAAGCCCGCGCCCGGATTCGGGACGATCGCCCGCTTCTCGATCCCCAAGATCGAGGCCACGCCTCAACCGTTCCGAAGCTGACTACAATTCGGATAGCGATGGCGACGCGCACCATGAATCCCGTCCACGAGTCGACGTCTTGCGCCGTCGCCGCGTGCGCCGCGATCATCGGGGCCAAATGGACGGCGCTTCTCGTGCACGATCTTTCCGAAGGACCACGCCGGTTCTCCGAGCTCGAGCACTCTTGCGCAGGCATCAGCCCGCGCACGCTCTCCGAGCGTCTCCGCGCGCTCGAGGACGAGGAGCTCGTCCTGCGCCGCAGCTACGCCGAGTCGCCGCCGCGCGTGGAGTACGAGCTCACGGAGAAGGGCGCCGCGCTGCTGCCGATCATCGAGGAGATGCGGCGGTTCGGCCATGCGTTTCTGACCGACTGAACCGGCTCAGCCACTCGGGCTCCGCCCAGAGCTTCACGAGCTCCACGATCGTCGCAGCGGAGGCCGCCATCTCCTGGACCGAGGCCCACTCGAGCACGGAGTGGAACTGGTGGCCGCCCGTGAAGATGTTCGGGGTCGGCAAGCCCCGCGCGCTCAGCATCGAGCCGTCGGTGCCGCCCCGGATCGGTTCGCGCCAGGGCGCCATCCCCGCGCGCCGCGCCGCCTCGTCGGCCGCCTCGGTCACGGCGGGATCCGCATCGAGGAACTCCTTCATGTTGCGATAGCTCTCCTCCACCGTCACGGTCACGTGCGCGCGCGGCTCTTCTGCCGCGACCTCGTCTGCGAGCCTGCGAAGCAATTGCTC
>JBBWZE010000155.1:0-2998 GCA_039648845.1 Actinomycetota bacterium
CGGTGCCGAGCAACTCGATCGCGCGCATCACGTCGGCGTGCGGGAGCGTGCCGACGCTCATCTGCAGCAAGAAGCGTTCGTGATTGAAGATCTCGTGCTGGAAGAGGATCTTCTCGACGATCTCGCTCGGGCTGCCAACGAAGTTGGCGCCGCGGATTTCCCGCGAGGCCTGGTATTGCTCGTAAGTCAGCGGCGGCCAGCCGCGCTCGCGGCCGATCCGGTCCATCATCGCCTTGAACGCCGGGAACGAGGTCTTGACCGCGTCCTGCGAGTTCTCGGCGACGAAGCCGTGCGAGTTGATCGAGAGCGGCTGCGGCGGATGGCCGGCCTCGGCGAGCGCGCGGCGGTGCAGCTCGGCCAGGGGCGCGAACCGCTCCGGGTAGCCGCCGATGATCGCCAGCGCCATCGGCAGGCCCAGCAGCCCGGCGCGCGCGGCGCTCGGCGGGTTGCCACCGACCGCGACCCAGATCGGCAGGATCTCCTGCTCCGGACGCGGGTAGACGCCGAGACCGTCGACCGGCGCGCGGTGCTCGCCCGACCACGTGACGCGCTCGGACTCGCGCAGCGCCAGCAAAAGCTCGAGCTTGGAGGCGAACAAGGCGTCGTAATCGTCGAGATCGAAACCGAACAGCGGGAAGCTCTCGATGAAGGAGCCGCGTCCGGCCATGATCTCCGCGCGGCCGCCCGAGATCAGGTCGAGCGTCGCGAAGTCCTGGAAGATCCGCACCGGATCGTCGGAGCTGATCACGCTGACCGCGCTGCTCAGGCGGATGTGCTCGGTGGTGCGGGCGGCGGCGGCCAGCACGACGGCCGGCGAGGAGACGACGAAGTCGGGGCGGTGGTGCTCGCCGACGCCGAAGACGTCCAGCCCGACCTGGTCGGCCAGCTCGATCTCCTCGAGCAGATCGCGCATCCGCTCCCCCGGCGTGCCGGACGTGAGTTCGCCGAAGGTGTAGATCCCGATCTCCATCACGCCGTCCATTCAGGTGTCCTCGACAGGGACCCAGGCGTGCGCCCAGGTCGTCAGTGCCTCAACGACAGGCGCCAGCGCGGCGCCCCGCTCGGTGAGGCGGTACTCGACGCGTACCGGAGAGCTATCACGCACATGCCGCTCTAGGACGCCTTCGCCCTCAAGCCAGCGCAGGCGCTGCGAGAGCATCGTGTCGCTCACGCCGGGAATCGCGGCCTTGATCTCCGCGTAGCGCTGTGCGCCGTCCATCACGGCCCGCAGAATCGCTCCGCTCCAACGCGCGCCGATGAGCTCGACTGCGTAGTGGTAGCGCGGGCAGATCGCCGCTACGGATTCCATAGTTACTCAGAATAGCGATGTAAACGACCTTTACGGAATCTGTATAAAGCGATCGCTCATCTGTACCGGTCCTTGATCGATCGCGATCCAGCATGCGTGGCATGGATCTCGTTGCCGTCGCATTGGCCGTCGTGGCCTTCATCTCGCTCTACGGTCTGATCGAGCTGGTAGACCGCGTATGAGCGCCGTCAACCTGCTCGGTCTGGTCGTCTCCGCCCTTGTCGCGGGCTACCTCCTCTACGCGCTGCTGCGCGGCGAGAAGTTCTAGATGCAGGGCTGGTTCCAGATCATCCTCTTCTGCGCCGTGCTGCTGGCGATCGTGCCGCTGCTCGGTGGCTACATGGCGCGAGTCTTCACGGGCGAGCGTGTGTTCCTCAGCCCGGTGCTCGGGCCGCTGGAACGCCTCACGTATCGCGTTCTGCGCGTCGATCCCCGCGTCTCTCAGGGCTGGAAGTCCTATGCGGGGACGCTTCTGATCTTCTCGGGCCTGTTCTGGCTCGCGCTCTATCTGATCCTCCGCACCCAGACGCTGCATCCGTGGAACCCCGGCGGGTTCCATTCGGGCACCTGGGACCTGACGTTCAACACCGCCTCGTCGTTCATCACCAACACGAACTGGCAGTACTACGGCGGCGAGACCACGCTCTCGTACTTCAGCCAGATGGCCGGATTGGCAGTGCAGAACTTCGTCTCGGGAGCCGTCGGCATCGTCGTCGCCGTCGCGCTGATCCGCGCGATCGCCTCGCGTCATCGTGAGTCCGAGGCTCTCGGCAACTTCTGGCAGGACCTGACCCGGACGCTGCTCTACGTGCTGCTTCCGATCTCGGTGATCGGCGCGCTCGTGCTGGCCTCGCAGGGCGTCGTGCAGACGCTCGGCACCGAAGGCCCGCTGGCCGTCGGCCCGGTCGCCTCGCAGGAGATCATCAAGGTGCTCGGCACCAACGGCGGCGGGTTCTTCAACGTCAACTCCGCGTATCCGTTCGAGAATCCGAACGGGCTGACGAACTTCATCGAGATGCTGGCGATGCTGTCCATCCCGGCCTCGCTGACGTACACGTACGGCCGGATGGTCGGCAGCCGCCGCCAGGGCTGGACGATCTTCTCCGCGATGTTCGCGCTCTTCGCCGTCTCGGTCGTCGTGATCTACGCCGCCGAGCGCCACGGCACGCCGGCTCAGCACGCGGCCGGCGTCGTCGGCGCCAACCTCGAAGGCAAGGATCTGCGCTTCGGGACCGCCGGCTCCTCGCTGTGGACCGTGATCTCGACCGTCACCTCGACCGGCGCCGTCAACTCCGCGCTGGAGTCGCTGACCGGAATCGGCGGGCTCGTCCCGATGGCCAACATGGGCTACGGCGAGAGCGTCTTCGGCGGCGTCGGCACCGGCCTCTACACGATGCTCCTCTACGTCCTGCTCGCCGTCTTCCTCGGCGGGCTGATGGTCGGCCGCACGCCGGAGTACCTGGGCAAGAAGATCGAGGCGCGCGAGATCAAGCTCATCGTCCTCGGCCTCCTCGTCACGCCGCTCGCCGTGCTGCTGGCCACGAGCTTGGCGACCGCGACCGACTATGGCGCGGCGTCGGTCTACGCCTCAGGGCCGCAGGGGTTCTCGGAGTCGCTGTACGCCTATCTCTCCCAGGCCAACAACAACGGCTCGGCGTTCGCCGGCTACACCGGCTACTTCCAGCCCGA
>JBBWZE010000172.1:0-21763 GCA_039648845.1 Actinomycetota bacterium
CTCTCCATCAACGTCACGCCGTCATCGAAGTCGAGACGCTCTCCGCTCTCCACCTTGTCGCGGATGGGGGCGAGCAGGTCGGTGCGTTCCAGGAGGGCCATCAGCGTTCCCGGTCCACCACCGCATAGGTCAGGGACTCGAGCTCTTCGCGATGCAACTCGCCGTTGAGACAAGCACGGGCGTTGCGCGCATACGCGAGCGCGACCTCGCGGCTCTCCTCGATCGCACCTGTCGAAGCAACGCGCAACAGCGCACCTTCCAGGTGGGATCGACCCGCAAGCGCCTCGCGCACGGCCTCGTCCCGCTGCGCGGCGAGCAACAAGGGGAGCGTCGGCGTTCCCTCGCGCAGATCGGTGCCGGCGATCTTCCCGGTCTCCATCGTGACGCCCGAGCAGTCGAGGATGTCATCGGTGATCTGGAACGCGACGCCGAGCGCGAGCCCGAAAGCACCAGAGCCACCGGCCAGACGACACGCGGCCTCGAACAGCTTCCCCGTCTTCAGCGTGCAACGTTCGAGGTACGCCTCGATACTGGTGTCAGGATCGAAGCGCTGGGAACGCTGCAGCGCTTCCCCTCGCGCTAGGCAGAGCGTGGCGTTGGCCAGCACCGCCACCGCGTGCGTGTCGCCGGTCGCGGCCAGCTCGGCGAACGCGCGAGCAAAGAGATAGTCGCCGGCCGCACGCGCCGCCTCGGGGCCATGCGCCGACCACGCCGACGCGTGCCCGCGACGCAGACGCGCGCCGTCGATGAGGTCGTCGTGCATCAAGGTCGCCAGATGGACGAGCTCGACCGCGATTCCTGCCACAACGGGCGGCGCCGATGCGGGCGGTGCGGAGAGGTACACGAGCAGCGGCCGCAGCCGCTTGCCACCGGCGGCGAGCGCCTCGGCCCCCACTTCGGCGACGACACCATGGTAGACGCCGACCGCGTGCTCGAGACGCTCTTCGAGATCGCCGAGGTAAGCGTCGAGACCGGGCGAGTCGCGAATCTCGGCGAGAGCAGTCATTCGACGTCCGCCGTATGCAAGGCGACGATGCCCCCGGCGAAGAGCCGCACCCGAACATCGCGAAAACCCACCGTAGCGATCATCTCGGCGAGCTCAATCGGACCGGGAAAGCGACGGACGCTGGCGGGCAGGTAGGTGTACGCGGATCCACCTGGAATCAGCTTGCCTAGCAACGGTACGACTCCGTCGAACCACACGCGATAGAACGGCGCGAGAGGGCCCCGAGGACGGGTGATCTCGAGGATCCCCAGCCGGCCGCCCGGACGAAGAATGCGGCGAAGCTCGGAGAGCGCGCGCTGCAGATCGTCGACGTTTCGCACACCAAAGCCGACTGTCGCCGCATCGAAGCTCGCATCGGAGAACGGCAGCTCGAGCAGATCCCCTCGGATCCAATCGAGCTCGGGTGCCTTGCGCCGCGCGCGCTCCAGCATCGGCTCCGAGAAGTCGAGGCCCGTCACGCGTCCACCGGCGCGCGCAGCAGCGACCGCGAGATCGCCTGTGCCACAGCACGCATCGAGAACGACGTCGCCCGGCCAGACGACCGCCTCGGCCGTCAACCGACGCCAGCGCCGATCGAGGCCGGCGGTCATCGTCCTGTTCATGGCGTCGTAGACGGGCGCGATGCGGTCGAACATGCGCCGGACTGCGTCCGGCGCCAGCTGGCCTGATTGGTAGTTGGTGCTCATTCGCCCCACCGCTTCACGAGCTCGACGTCGAGACCAAGCTGATCGAGAGCACGCGCCACGATGAAGTTCACGAGGTCGTCGACCGTATCGGCTCCGTGGTAGAAGCCGGGCGCAAGGAACAACAGGGTCGCGCCCGCTTCCTTCAAGGCCAGCATGTTGCGCAGGTGGATCAGGGACAGCGGCGTCTCGCGCGGCATCACCACGAGCTGGCGTTCCTCTTTCAGCGCGACCGACGCAGCACGGTGGATGAGGTTCGACATCGCGCCGGAGGCGATCGTCCCGAGCGTCCCCATCGAGCAAGGGCAGATGACGTAGGCGTCGACCTTTGCCGAGCCGCTTGCGTACGGCGCCTTCCAGTCGTTCGGCTCGTAGACCGTCACGTTCCCGCCCCGGACGCGCTCGAGCAGACGCGTGAGCGTCTCGTCCCGGGAGAGCCTTGGATTGCCGTAGAGCTCCGTTGCGAGCACTTCGACGCCTGCGCTCGACGCGCAGATTCCAAGCTCCACGTCGGCCTGGGCGAGCGCCTCGACGAGCCGAGCCGCATAGGGAGCGCCCGAGGCGCCCGTTATGCCGACGAAGATTCGCACCGCGGGCCTATTTCGGGCCTTTGGAGGCGAGGAGGAACGTAGCCAGCTGCGATAGCTGCTGGTTGTCGAAGCCGAACTTCGGCATCACGTTGTTCCCGAACTTCGACGGGTCGCGGATGTAATCCATTAAGAACTGCTTGGTGCGCCCCTTCGTGCCTTCGGCACTGAGGTCCGGAGCACCCTGGTTCGAGCTGCCCGTACCGAGGTACGTGTGGCACGCAGTACAGCCCGAGCTGGCAAAGATCTTCGCCCCGGCGACCGCCTCGGCGTTGCCCGCGAACCCCTGACGCTGCGCCCACGTCGGCACCGCCTGCACGACCTCGCTCGCGAGCGCCTCCTTCGCCGTCGCGCCCTTGTACGTCAGGACGACCATCGAGAGGATGACGAGGATCGCGCCGATGACGGCAACCGGACGCCGCGTGAGCCGCCGCTCCATCCGCCGGTCGATGAACGGCAGCAGGTACGCGATGATCAACGCGATCGTCGGAATGCCGATGGTGCCGAGGATGACCGAGTCCGGCCACTTGAAGATGCGGAGCAGGTAGAAGAGGAAGTAGAAGTACCAGTCCGGCCGCGGGACGAAGTTCGTCGTCGCCGGGTCGGCGGGCTCGGAGTAGCGCGGGCCGAGCAGGCACGAGTCGCCGCTGCCGCACGTGTTGGGGTCCGGTCCCGACGTGAAGTACCAGACGGCCGCGAGCCCGATGATCACCGAGACCACGACGAGGCTCATCACGGTGTCCTCGAACATCGCCCACGGATAGAAGGGCTTGCCTCGCTTCTTGACGTCCGCCTTGTACTTCGTGAACTGCCGGCGCCACTCTTCGGTCGTCGCCACTAGACGTCACCTCCGTTGCGGCGCCAGCCGCTGCGGGCGACCGGCTGCGTCAAGCCAACCCGTCCGTCGGTCGCCTGCTCGTCGGCGTCGTAGTCCGAGCCGGCAGCTTCGTGCGACCAGGGCGGCGACGACACGCCGAGCCGAATGACGAGATAGAGATGAAGTCCGATCAGCGCGAAGATCAGGCCGGGAATCAGGAGCATGTGCATCGAGTAGAAGATGGACAGCGTGTTCTGGCCGATCTCTGCCCCGCCACGTAAGAAGTTCGCCAGGAAGGGGCCGAGAAAGGGAGCCGTCCCGTTGAGGTTGATGCCGACGACCGTCGCCCAGTACGCGGTCTGATCCCAGGGCAGCAGGTAACCCGTGAAGCCCTCGAGCATCCCGACTGCGAGCAGGGTCACGCCGATGATCCAGTTCAGCTCGCGCGGATACTTGTACGCGCCGAAGAGAAAGACGCGGCCCATGTGGAAGAACATCAGGATGATGAAGACGCTCGCGCCCCACTTGTGCATGCCGCGCACGAGCCAGCCGAGCGTGAGGTCGTTGGTGATGTGCTGGATGGACTGGTACGCGTTCTGCGGATCGGGCTTGTAGTACATGGCGAGAATCACGCCGGTGAGCGCCTGAACGAGGAAGGCCGTCAAGGTCGCCGACCCGAGTGTGTGCCACCAACCGGTGTCGCCCGGGACCTTGCGGAAGAGGAAATATCGAAGCCCGCCGATCAGGCCGGAGCGCTCTTCGAGCCAGTCGATCGGATAGTTGACCGCGGCCTCGAGCTGCCGGCGGCGAGCGGACTTCTTGTTGCGCGTGGCGGTGGCCATCAGTGCGGCGGCTGCAGGGGGTAGAGGATCTGCTCCCAGCCGTCGACATGCTGGCCGGGGCCGGCAAGGTTGTACTTGTAGATGCGGGCGTCTTTCCCCTCGCCCTTCACATGCGACACGCTGTACGGCTTGCCGAGGACGAGACGGCCGTCGACGATCTCGAACGCGTAGCGGTCGAGCGCGCGAACCGGTGGGCCGGAAACACGATTGCCCTCCGTGTCGTACTGGCCACCGTGGCATGGACAGCCGTAACCGCCGGCCGGGATCACCGGAATCATCGTCACCTTCTGCCCCTTCGGAAGGTCGACCTCCTTCGTCTGATTGTCCTGCGTCGGGCCGTTGGGCTGCGCCGGGCAGCCGAGGTGCGCGCACCGGTTCGAGATGATCGTGAAGCTCGGCTCGCCGTTCAGTTGCCCGTTGTTGCGGATGTACGCGGTGCGGTGCGACACCTCGCCGGCGTCCGGATTCATGAAGAACTTCGTCACGAACCACTTTCCTTCGGTGAAGTTCTCCAGCGGGCCGAGGTCGATCTTCGGATAGCTCTGGTCACGGAACGCGGGGACGATCATGAAGCCGACCGCAGGCACCGTCACGAGACCGCCGATGACGCCGCCCAGCCCGAGCGTCGCGCCCTCGAGAAACCGGCTGCGCGGAAACCGCTCGCCGGGCTCGGGCTCCGGCATTGCCGCCTCGCCTCGATCGGCCGGAACGGCCGGCGCCGCGGTCGACTCGCGCGGGCCGCCCCGTTCGGGCTCGATCGCCGCGACGGGCTCGCTGCGAAATTCTTTTGTGGCCTCCCGGGCCCAGAAGAAGCCGGAGACCAGCGCGATCACCGCGCCGATCGGCGCGACCACCATCGGGTTGATGATCAGCCCGACGAGGATGCACGCGATCCCCGCCGCAAACCCGATCGGATAGAGCGACGGGCCCGGGGAATGGGACCGGTCCCCGTGCTGAGGTTCCGTCACCGAGCCTCCCCCTCTTGGGTCACCACTAGTGGATTCAATCCCCGCCCTGTTCCGTGTGTCAACGACGTATCAATCGGCGCAACTAAACCCGAAAAATGCTGCGCATTTTTCGGGTGTACGAGTTAGTCCCTTCGCTTCGCTCGGGAGACAAGAGAGGGGATCCTACGACGCGGCTTCCCGTTCTGCATCAAGGCCCCGAGCGAGATCCCGTACTCCTCCCAGCGCCGGTCGACGAGCGCCTGGACTTCGGACGTCATCTGGATCTCGCGCGGCCACTCCCTGGTGCCCTCGCCGGGCCCCTTGTGGGTAGCGTCGATTCCGATCTTCCCGCCGTAGAACTGGCGGGTCGGGGCGTGGTCGAGATGGTCGAGCGGCCCCTCCGTGAGCAGCACGTCCCGGGCCGGATCCACGTTGGCGCCGACCCTGAACATGACCTCTTCGTAGTCGTGCACGTCGACCCATTCGTCTACGACCACGACAGCCTTGGTCAGGCTGAGCATCCCGAGCCCCCAGATCGCGTGCATGACCTTCTGCGCGTGGCCCGGGAAGGCCTTGCGGATCGAGACGATGCAGCAGTTGTGGAACGCTCCTGCGATCGGCAAGTCGTAGTCGACGATCTCCGGGACGGTCATCCTGATCGCCGGCAGGAAGATCCGTTCCGTCGCCTTGCCGAGCCAGGCGTCCTCCTGCGGCGGCCTGCCGACGACGATCGACGGATAAATCGCGTCGCGTCGCATGGTGATCGCCGTGAGCCGGAAGACCGGAAACGGCTCGGGCGGCGTGTAATAACCCGTGTGGTCTCCGAAAGGCCCCTCCTCGGTGAGCTCGTCCTTGTCGATGTAGCCCTCGAGGACGATCTCGGCGTTCGCGGGCACTTCGAGGTCGACCGTCTTCGCCTGCACGAGCTCGACGGGCTCGCCACGCAGGAAACCGGCGAGCATGAACTCGTCGATGTGCTTCGGGAGCGGCGCACTCGCGGAGTACGCCGTGACGGGGTCGAGCCCGAGCGCGACGGCGACCTCGATCTTCCCGTCGGTGGCGAGATAGTCCGCGCGCCCGTCCTTGTGGATCTGCCAGTGCATCGCCGTTGCGTGCGGGCCGAGCTTCTGCATCCGGTACATGCCGACGTTGCGCGTGCCCGTCCGCGGGTCTTTCGTGATGACCGCGGGAAGCGTGATGAACGGCGCGGCGTCGTCGGGCCAGCACTTCTGGATCGGAAGGAAGTCGAGTGAGGCGTCATCGCCTTCGAGCACGATCTCCTGGCTCGCTGCGCGCCGGACGGTCTTCGGCCGCGAGTCTGCGATCGATTTCAGCTTCTGCAGTCCACGCACCTTGTCGACGAGCCCCGAGGGCGGTTGCATCTCGAGCACGTCTGTGAGCTTCGTCGCGACATCGTCGAGCGTGGGCGCGTCGAACGCCATGCACATCCGCCGCTCGGTGCCGAACTGGTTGATGAGCAGCGGATGCTCGGACCCCTTGACGTTCTCGAACAGCAGGGCGGGACCGCCGGCCTTCACGGTTCGGTCGGTGATCTCCGTGATCTCCAGCTCCGAGTCGACCTCGGCGTCGACACGAACGAGCTCGCCCTCGCGCTCGAGGAGCGCGATCCAGTCGCGCAGGTCACGCGGCG
The DNA here is from genome assembly GCA_039648845.1 of Actinomycetota bacterium. Taxonomy (GTDB): domain Bacteria; phylum Actinomycetota; class Thermoleophilia; order Gaiellales; family Gaiellaceae; genus 3-1-20CM-4-69-9. The sequence continues at coordinate 6,534 of JBBWZE010000172.1, forward strand.
GCGCCATCTCGGATCAGTCTAAGGACTCGAGGGCGGTCGTCACGGCGGCATCCAAGTGCAACTCTTCGCCGCGCGACCACTCGCCTGCGAATTCCTCGGCAGGAAGCGTTCGGCGAATGCGCGCGAGGCCTTCGTCGGCCAACTCCACCTCGCCGGCGCTGAGCTCGTACGCGCGTGCGGACGCATGCGTTCGGACGGAAGCCTGCAGCTGCAAGCTCGTTCGCAGATCGCCGCGGCGTTCGATCGCAACCGCTGCCAGGAGAAGCGCCTCGTACATGCCGCTTTCCGTTCCCGCCGTACGAAAGAGGTTCAGGCTCTCAGCCACCCGCTCGGCCGCCGCGGTGACATCCCCGCGGCGAAGCGCGAGGAGTGCGAGGTTCACGACCGTCTCACCGGCTCCTGCGGGCCGACCGCCGGCTCGTTCCAGCTCGAGGGCGGTCGTGAGAAGCGTCTCTGCGTCTTCCTCTCGGCCTTCGACCAGCGCCAGGTAGCCGAGGTTGCCCGTGATGATTGCGACGGCGCGCTCGTCGGCGGCGTCACGCGCAAGCCGGAGCGTTTCTTCGTAAAGGCGACGGGCGGCAGGGGCGTCGCCGGCGCCCAGATGCGTGCTGGCGAGATGGTTCATCGCGGACACGAGCCAGCGCGTCTCTTCGGCCTCGCGCAGGAGGGGAATCGCCTCTTCGAACAACGCTTGCGCACGATCGAACTTGCCGCGTGTGCGCTCCATCTCACTGAGGCCGTACAGCGCGCGCGCCCGGGCTCTCGTCGATGCATCGCCTCTCAGCGCAAGCGCGCGCTCATACCACTGCGACGCCTCGATGATCTGCAGACGAAAAACCCAGTAGCGGAAGTTCGACCCGGAGAGCATCAGCGCCCGCTCCGCGTCCCGGTTCTCGCACGCGTAGGCCAGCGCTTCGCGGACGTTGTCCTCATCGCGGACGAGTTCCTGGAGGGCCTCCTTCTGACGCGGGCTGGCGAGCTCCGGCTCCATCGTCACGACGAGTTCGAGGAAATAGTCGAGATGCCGAGCGCGAAGCTCGTCCCGTTCGCTCGACTGGGCCAGGAGTTCGGCCGCGTACTCGTGGATCGTCTCCAGCATCAGAAAGCGATCGGATCCGACGGGCTTGAGCAGACTTGCCTCGGCGAGCGCGTCTAACTCGTCGAAGCCTCCTTGCGTCACCGCCTCCGCGGCGTCGAGGGAGAACGTCCCCGCAAACACGGCCAACCTGGTGAACGCGCGCTGCAGCGGTGGCGGCAGGAGGTCGTAGCTCCACTCGATTGTGGCGCGCAACGTCCTCTGTCGCTCGGGCGCGTCTCGACGTCCGCCGGTCAAGACCGGCAGCCGCTGCTCCAAGCGCTGAAGCAGCGCGCGCGAATCGAGTGAACGTAATCGTGACGCTGCAAGCTCGAGCGCCAGCGGCAGCCCGTCCAAGCGCCGGCAGATCGCGCGGGTGGACTCGTCGGGTTCGAAGCCCGGACGGACCGCGCGAGCACGCTCCGTCAGCAGCCCGACGGCATCGTCCTCAGGCAGTGGCTCCACCGGATACTCGCGCTCGCCGGAGATGCGTAGCGGTGCGCGACTCGTTACGAGCACCTTGGTGTTCGGCGTCGAACTCAGCATCTTCCCGACAGTCGGAGCGGCGTCGAGGACGTGTTCGAAGTTGTCGATCAGGAGCAGGCTCTGCGAGCGCAGCTCTCCGAGCTGGCGAACGCCGACCGTGGCGGTGATCGTGGCCTCGACGAGCTCGGGTTCGGCAACGCCGGCAAGGGGCACGAAGTAGACGCCTCCCGGAAAGTCATCGAGGAGGTCGGCGGCGACTTGCAGACCGAGACGCGTCTTGCCGCTCCCGCCAGGGCCGGTTAGCGTGACTGCGCGTACACCGTCTCGAAGCATCGCCGCGAGCTCCTCGAGTTCGCGGCGCCGACCGACGAGGGCACTCGCGGCCACCGGAAGGTTGGTCGCGTTGAGGGTCTTGAGCGGCGGGAAGTCGCCGTCGCCGAGCTGGAAGATCCGCTCTGGGGCAGTCAGGTCCTTCAACCGATGCTCGCCGAGATCACGCAGCGAATCCGCGCGCGCAAGATCGCGCGTCGACTGCGACACGAGGATCTGGCCGCCGTGACCCGCCGCCGCGATCCGCGCCGCACGATGAACGTCGATCCCGACGTACCCCTCCGACGTGACGACAGGCTCACCGGTGTGCAGCCCCATCCGCACCCGCACCGGTCCAGGCGAAAGGGCGTCACGGCCGGCAGCAGCGGCCGCAAGCGCGTCGGACGCCGTGGCAAACGCGACGAAGAACGCGTCCCCCTGCGTGTCCACCTCGACGCCATCGCGCTCCGAGAACGCACCTCGCAGCACGCGACGATGCTCTGCCAAAACCTCTGCGTACCCAGCGCCGAGCTCATGCAGCAACCGCGTCGACCCCTCCACATCCGTGAACAGAAAGGTCACTGTTCCTGAGGGCAGATCAGCCATGGCGCTCCGCGAGCTCTTCGAGCGTCATCGAGGCGCCGGACACGCGGCCGCGTTCGAACGTGGTGTCGGCCAGCTCGTCGATCTCCCGCGCGAGCGCGTCCATGTCGCGCGGCCAGGGACCGCCGGGGATGAACACCGCCGAGGCCTCGACGGCCCCCCACACCTCTCCGGCTTCGTTCATCTGTCCACCCCGCGCGAGCACGACGGCCAACTGGCTCAGGTACCAGGACAGGCCGACGCGGTCCTGCAGCTCGAGCCCGAGGCGGAGCGCCTCTTGCAGGAGCGGTCGAGCTTCCTCGTCTCGCCTGCCGGCGAGTGCGACGTCGGCGAGCTCGCTGACCGTTCCGGCCCGCCACCAGCGCCAGCCGATCTTCTCGGCGAGCCCTGCGCTTTCCTCGAGCAAGGCGACGCCGGCGTCGCGGTTTCCCGTCTGGAGTGCGAGCGTCCCGAGCAGGGCCAGAGGCTGCAACGCACCTTTGTCGTTGCCGGCGACTCGATGCAGCTCGAGACTCCGCTCGCTCCGCCGGCGGGCCAGCTCGATGTCGTCGTGTAGCAACGAGAAGATCGACAGGCGGTGGAGCAGCACCGCGATGCCGTGATCGTTCTCGAGCCGCTCGTAGATGGCCAGGCTCTCTTCGCACAGACGTTCCGCGAGGTCGTGTTCGCCGGCAAAGCTCAGTGAGCTGCCGTACGAACGGAGCGCCCGCGCGCGCAGAAGGGCCGGCACCGCGTCGGCCCGCTCGAAGAAAGCCTGATGCCAGCGAATGCCCTCGTCCGTGTATCCGAATGTCCAGAATTGCTCCAGCGCGACGAGCAGTTCGAGACCGAATTCGACCTCATCGCTCTCCAATGCCCAGGTGAGCGCCGCGCGCAGGTTCGCGGCCTCGGGGAAGACGATCTCGGGCCGCTGCTCCGTGGGGACATCGGTGTCGAGCGAGGCCGTGAGCGCCAGGGCTCTGTACTGGTCGGCGTGTCGCGCGCGAATCTCGTCCGCATCGTCCGCATCGGCAAACCGCTCCAGTGCGAACTCGCGAATCGTCTCCAGCATGAGGAAGCGCGTGCCGACAAGTGGCTTGACGAGGCTCGCCTCGGCGATCGCACCGACCGTCGCGACGCTCGCGCCGACGACGGCCTCGGCCGCCTCCAACGAAAAAGTTCCGGCGAAGACGGCCAGCCGCGTGAAGAGCTCTCGCAGCTCGGCGGGCAGCAGGTCGTAGCTCCACTCGATCGTCGCGCGGAGCGTTCTCTGGCGAGCCGGCACGTCCCGTGCTCCGTCCGTCAAGAGCGGAAGCCGGCGGTCGAGCCGCTCCAGCAGGGCGGCGGCGTCGAGTGACCGGAGTCGTGCCGCGGCCAGCTCCAGCGCTAGTGGCAGTCCGTCGAGACGGCGACAGATCTCTGGCGCACAGTCGTCGGGTACGAAATCACGGCGCACCGAGCGTGCGCGCTGGACGAGCAGTGTCACGGCATCGTCCTCGGGGAGCGGATCGAGGGCGTACTCGCGCTCTCCGTGTACGCGCAATGGGGCACGGCTCGTCGCGAGCACTTTCGCCGACCTCCCGGACGCGAGCAACGCGGCCACGTCCGATGCAGCCTCGAGGACGTGTTCGAAGTTGTCGAGCACGAGCAGGGCGCGACGGTCGCCGAGCTCGTCGAGGTCGCGTACTCCCACGGTCCTGGCGACTGCGGGCGCGACGAGCTGCGGCGCGGACAGTGACGCGAGCGGCACGAAGAAGACACCGCCGGGAAAATCGTCGATGAGCTCCGCACCGACCTGTAAACCCAGCCGCGTCTTGCCGCTGCCTCCGGGACCGGTCAGCGTGACGAGACGTTCCGAGTCCGCCAGCATTGCCGTCAGCTCGGCGAGCTCCGCCTCGCGACCCACCAGTGGATTCGACGCGACCGGAAGGTTGGTCGTGTTGAGGCTCTTGAGCGGTGGAAAGTCGGCCTCGCCGAGCTGGTAGATCCGTTCAGGCGCCGTCAGGTCCTTGAGCCGGTGCTGTCCGAGGTCGCGTAACCCGTCCACGCCCGCGAGGTACAGCGTCGACTGCGAGACGAGGATCTGGCCGCCGTGACCGACGGCGGCGATCCGAGCTGCGCGATGGACATCGATGCCGACGTAGCCCTCTTCGGTGACGAGTGGCTCCCCCGTGTGGAGGCCCATGCGCACGCGGATCGGGCCGGACGCGAGTGCCTCCTGTCCCTCCCGAGCGGCCGCGAGCGCGTCCGACGCCTTGCCGAATGCGAAGAAGAAGGCATCGCCCTGCGTGTCGACCTCGACGCCGCCGTGCCGGCCAAAGCACTCACGCAACGCGGACCGATGCTCGCCGAGTGCAGCGGCGTAGGCGTCGCCGAGCTCGTGCAGCAGCCGCGTCGATCCCTCGACGTCCGTGAAGAGGAAGGTGACGGTCCCTGCGGGCAGCCCTGCCACACCAGGATGATGCGCCGACTCGATGCGAAGGTCTAGCGGCGCCGGTGGCGCAGCCAATGCGTGGTCTCGCCGAAGACGATCACACCGACGAAGATCAGGCCGACGATGAGCATGCCCGTGATGACCTTCTTGCCTTCGGTCGCGGCGTCTTCGACGGCAAGCAACTGGAGAAGCGCAAGCATCGGCTTGACTTTAACTCAGGCGGCCGCGATGGGTCGCCAGGGCAGTCTCGACCGCCGCATCGCCCGCACGAGCCCGGGCCAGACGCTCGAGCGGACTGGGATCGTTATCGAGGCGAAGGGACGACCGGCCGTCATCCAGCTCGCCGCGGCCCAGTGCCACGGCGGTTGCCGCCCACACGGGCCCATCCCCGGCAATTTCCTCCGCGCGCAAGTACGCACAGAGCGCAATCAGTTCGGCGAGGTCGCTGACCGCCTCGACCGTGCCGCCCTCTTCGACGCGGACAAGCCCGTGTGCATAGAGGTAGTCCCCGAGAAGCAGCGCCGCATCTTGATCATCCGGTTCGAACAGCCGCGGACGGCCGTAGTGCAGGAGGTACCCCTCGTAGATCGTCTCGATCCCGAGCGCGTACCGCGGCTCGCCGAGAAGAGAGAAGACTGCATCTCGCTCCTGCTCGTCGCGCGGGCGCAGCGCCGCGTTCCACAGGGTGCTCTCCTGCCCTGCGTCGGCGGCGATCGTGTCCCAGAGATCAGCGTAGGTCGCCCGACCGGCCACGGCCGGACTACCCGAAGTCCGCAACGGCCTGGATGGTCCGGTCGATTTCCTCGTCGCCGTGGGCAACCGAGACGAACATCGCCTCGAACTGGCTCGGAGCGATGTAGATCCCACGTTCGAGGAGGTGGCGGAAGAGCGCGCCGTAGCGATCGGTGTCCGAACGCTGGGCGTCGTCGAAGTTGCGCACGGGCTCGTCGGTCATGAAGAGCGTCGCCATCGCGCCGACGCGCTGAAGACGCCCGAACGGCGCCAATCCGGACGCGAGTCGCGCACCGCGTTGCTCGAGCTGCTCGTAGACGGACGGATCGCGGAGATGTCTGAGCACAGTGAGCCCCGCCGCGGTGGCGAGTGGATTTCCGGACAGCGTGCCGGCCTGGTAGACGTCGCCATTCGGCGCGAGACGATCCATGATCTCGCCGCGGCCGCCGAACGCGGCCAGCGGCAGACCACCCCCGACGATCTTCCCGAGGATGGTGAGATCCGGCATCACGCCGAAGAGTTCCTGCGCACCGCCACGGGCAACCCGGAAGCCCGTAATGACCTCGTCGAACACGAGCAGCGCTCCCGAGGCGTCACAGAGACGGCGGAGCACTTCGAGGAAGCCCGACTCGGGAGGAACGACGCCCATGTTCCCCGCGACGGGCTCGACGATGATCGCAGCGAGGCCCTCGCCGTACTCGGCGACCGTCGACGCGACCGCATCGACGTCGTTGTACTTGCACACGATCGTGTCCTTCGTCGTCGCCGGCGGCACGCCGGGGCTCGACGGCAAGCCGAGCGTCGCGACACCGGAGCCTGCGCTCGCGAGCAGCGCGTCGACGTGGCCGTGGTAGCAGCCGGCGAACTTGAGGATGCGGTCGCGGGCCGTGAACGCGCGGGCGAGGCGGGCGGCGCTCATGGCCGCCTCGGTCCCGGAGGAAACGAGGCGGACCTTCTCGACGGAAGGGACCGCATCGACGATCTCCGCCGCAAGGTCCACCTCGGCCTCGGTTGGCGCGCCGAAGCTCGTTCCACGCTCGGCGGCAGCGCGCACCGCCGCAACCGTCTCCGCATCGGCGTGGCCGAAGATCAACGGGCCCCACGACATGACCCAGTCGACGTAGCGATTGCCGTCGACGTCCTCGAGATACGCGCCTTCGCCGCTGCCGACGAACAGCGGCTCGTCGAGCCCGACAGCACGCATCGCGCGCACGGGCGAGTTCACACCGCCGGGGATGAGATCGAGCGCGCGGCGGAACAATTCACTCCGCGTCCGCAGGACGCGTGTATCACTGCCGTTCATCATTCTCCGAGCGAAGCGAGGGCCTAACCGTCAACCCCGGGAAATGCGCAGCATTTTTCGGGGAGATCAGAGCCAGGAGGCCAGCTCCTTCGTCCAGTAGGAGAGGACGAAGTCCGCGCCGGCGCGCTTGATCGCCGTCAGCGACTCGAGCGCGGCCTGCCGTTCGTCGAGAAATCCCTTCGACGCCGCCGCCTTCACCATCGCGTACTCACCGGAGACGTTGTACGCCCCCAGCGGGAGGTCGAATCGCTCCCGCGCGGCGCGGATCACGTCGAGGTAGGGAAGCGCCGGCTTGATCATCAGGACGTCCGCGCCCTCCACCAAATCTTGCTCGCACTCGCGCAGCGCCTCGCGCACATTCGCGGGATCCATCTGGTAGCCACGCCGGTCGCCGAACACGGGCGCCGATTCGGCGGCCTCTCGGAACGGCCCGTAGAAGGCGGAGGCGTACTTGGCCGAGTACGCGATGATCGGGGTATCCGGCAGCTCCTCACGGATCGCGCCGACGCGCCCGTCCATCATGTCGCTCGGCGCGACGACGTGCGCACCCGCATCGACGTGACTCCGCGCCGTGCGTACGAGCAACTCGAGCGTCGCGTCGTTGTCGATCTCTTCGCCGTCGCCGATCACCCCGCAATGTCCGTGCGAGGTGTATTCGCAGAGGCAGACGTCCGTGATCAGCACGAGGTCGTGGCCCTGAAGTTGACGCAGGGCGCGCTGGACGATGCCGTCGTCGTCCCAGGCGCCGGAGCCTTCCTCGTCCTTCTCCTCGGGGATACCGAACAGGATCACCGCCTTGACGCCGAGGCGGACGAGCTCATCCGCCTCCGAGCCGAGCGTCTCGACGGAGTGGCGCGCCATTCCAGGCAGGTCGGGGTTCGCTTGCGGCTCCGGCCCGACGAAGAGGGGCAGCACGAAGTCGTCGAGATCGAGGCGCGTCTCGCGCACGAGACCGCGCAGCCCGCTCGTCCGCCGCAGACGTCGCAACCGCGTGACTGGAAACGTGCTCACAGCTACAGCCTAGACCCGAAGTGCTGGGGTCAGACCCTGGCACTTCGAGACGTCTTCGCTCAGGCTAGGAGCCGCCGCGTGGCGAGGCGGGCCAGAGCGCCGAAGACGAGGCCGAGCCCAACGAGCCAGACCAGCTCGCGGACGACCGCGCCCCACGGGCTCGCGTCGTAGAGCGAAGCCGAGAAGTAGCGGACGGCGTGGGCGAACGGCAGCCCGTCGCTGAGCCACCCCGCCGCCGGAACGACCTCTCGCGGGACGAGGCCGAGGAACACGACGGGCATCACGACGAGCACAGCGATGAGCGACGCCGTGCGCGTCTCGCGTGCGAGCGCTCCGAGCAGGGTGCCGAGCGCCCCCAGGGCAGCTCCGGCTACCAGCAGGCCGGCTCCGAGCAGAGGGAGGCGCTCCCACGGCTCACCGCCCGCAACGTCGCCGGCCTCGACGATGACGCCGAAGACGAGCGCGATCGCCAGCCCGAGCACGAGTGCGACAACCGCGGCGAGCGCCACCTTCGCGGACACCAATTCGCCCATCGAGATCAGCCCTCGCCTCAGCCGGCCGATCGCGTTCTCGTCGCGCTCGCTCGCAATCGCTCCGGCCGCCAGCAGCAGGGCCAGGAAGGTGATCGTCAACGCCAGTGCATAGGACTGCACCTGCGCGGAGAGCAGGGAGCTGCGTGAGTCCTCGTGCGCACGCTCGAGCCCGATCGGGTTCGCAGTCGCGCCGAGCAGGCTCCCCGTCTGAGCCAGTGCGATCCCGGCGATACGGGCGAACTCGGCAATCCGGTCGCGCTCCGGGCCAGGAGGCAGATGCTGAAGCAGCGTCTGCATCCGCGCCAGGCCGAGGACGTCATAGGTGCGGCCGCCGAACTCCGCCCGTCCACCGGTAACGATGAGCTGGACGTACTTCAGGTCGGTCTGCACGTAGGCGGTCTGCAACTGCCGGTTGAGTCCGTAGACCAGCGCCTGGACCTGCTGGGTCACGCGCGAGGAGATCCCGCCGCGCGTGACCTGGTAGACGAGGCTCGGTGAATGCAGGCCGCTCTTCAGATCGGCGAGGAAGCCCGGCGGAACCGTCAGCGTGGCGACGACGCGGCCGGTCGCGAGCGCACGGCGTGCCTGAAGCGCACCCATCCGGACGAGATGGACGTTCTTCCCGACCTCGTCGATCGCGTCCTGGATTCGAAACCGATGGCCGCCGACAGACACGACCTGAGGCAAATGATCCTCGTCGACCAGCGCGACGCGCGGCTTCGAGCTCCCGTACCCCGCGACGAGGCCGACGAGCCCCGCGACGAGCAACGGATAGGCGATCAAGACGCCGACGAGAAGAGGAGAGCGCACGAGGACGCGCAGGTCCTTTCGCAGGATGAGTGCCGAGCGCTTCACGTGAAGATCTCCTCGGCGTGAAGCTCGCGGTATTCCGCCGTCGGACCCACGAACGTCAGCCGTCCCCGTTGCAACACGGCGACGCGGTCCGCGTACAGCTCGAGCTCCTCCAGGTTCTGCGTCGCGAAGACCACGGAGCCTCCCTCGTCCCGCAGCGTGGTCACCGTCTCCCAGAGCCGGCGGCGCTGACCCGGATCGAGCGCTGCGGTCGGCTCGTCGAGGAGCAGCACACGTGGGCTACCGAGCAGCGCAAGCGCGACGTTGAGTCGTTGGCGGTTGCCCACCGACAGCGTGTGCGCAGGCTTGTCCGCAGGGAGCTCGAATCGGACGAGCAACTGTTCCGCCGCCCGAGCGTAATGAGGCTCACCTTCGAGTCGTCCGAACAGCTCGAGGTTTTCGCGGCTCGTCAAGCGGTCGTAGAAGGCCGCGCGCTGGGGCACCCAGCCGACCTGGACTCCGTCGACACGCTCGATCGTCCCGGCGCTCGGCTCGAGCGCGCCGGCGAGCAACGCCAGCAAGGTCGACTTCCCCGCACCGTTCGGTCCGATCAGCGCCAGCGCCTCACCCGCATTCACATCCACGTCGGTGGGGTCGAGCGCAACCTGTGTGCCGAAACGACGCGCGACCCTGCGCGCGCGCAGCACCGCGGTGCTCAACGACTCGCCGCGCTGTCCGCCGGGGGAACCTCCCGGTTCCCCCGAACTCCCTCCCCCGGTCCGCTGACGCGGACAGGCCGCTTCTCGGCCTCCAACCCGACGTCTACAGGCATCGCCTCCGTCTCGTCCCACGGCTCGAGCTCGACGCGTTCCCCGAAGAACTCCCACATTGCGCGGGCGGCCGCAAGCAGCGGCAGCGCGATCAGCGCGCCCGGCAACCCATAGATCTCACCCCCGGCGAGCAGGCCGAAGATCACGAGCAACGGATGCAGCCGCAGCGCACTCCCCATCACGTTCGGGACGACGATGTGACCCTCCACCTGATGGATGGCGAGGAAGAGCAGCGCGACCCAGATCGCCGAAACCGGATGGACGACGAGCGCATAGAGAAACGGCGGGATCGCCCCGAGCCACGGCCCGAGGTACGGGATGAGCTCGGTGATCGCCACGAAGGCACCGAAGAGGAGCGCATACTTCTGCCCGTGGGGAAGCCACCCGAGCACGCCGAAGAGCCACAGGCCCACACCTGCGCTCGTGCCGATGATCAGCGAGACGAGTGACTGACCTTTGACATAGCTCGTCAGGGACCGCTCCATGCGGAGCAGCAACGGCTCCGAGCCGGGCTCCGGCGGAAACCGCCTGTTGACCCTGCGCTCGAGCTTCGGAAAGTCGAGCAGCATGTAGATCGAAACGACGAGGACGACGATGATGCTGAAGAGGAGCTTCCCGATCGAGATCGCCGCGCCCTCGAGGAAATTGACCACATCGTTCGTGTACTTGCCGATGTCGTGCTGGCGAATGTCGCGCACGAGCTTGTGGCCGCGATTCTCAATCTCGATGCTCCCCAGGCGATGCGTGTCGAGCCAGTGCTGCAGACGGTTCACATCGCGATCGGCGTCCACGACGCCGGTTCGTCCGTTCACGTTCGTAAAGTAGGAATCCACCCGTTTCGCGGCCGTCTTCGTCTCATTGACGACCACGGTCCCGAGAGCCCCGATGGCGGCGATCACCGTAATCGCGAAGACGAGGTACACGAACGCGACTGCGAAGCCGCGAGGGATCCTGACTCTCTGCACCAGCCGCACGACCGGGCTCAGCAACAGCGCGATCAGCAGGGCCACGAGGAACAGAAAGACGACGTGACGGACGGCGCCCGCCATCACCCACAGAAACACCAACAGGACCGGGAACCCGGCCAGTTGGATCCAGCGCGGGATCTCGATCTTGGCCCTGCCGGGCATGCGGGTGATCGTACAGCCGACGTCCTACGGTTCCCGGCGCAGCGACCGCCCGATTGGGACTGGGACTGGGCTGAGGACGGCAGCCTCGCCCTCGACCGTCACGAGATGTGGGCAGAACGGCAGGTGGATCCGAGGGTTCGACTGTCACAAAGTCGCCCCCCTCGTCGGTTGAAGGAGGGGTCGGGGTCCGTTACGGTGCCGCGGATGCCGGCCCCCTCCCGCCGAGTCCCCGCGGCGCGCCAGCGTCCGCGGGGCGAGCCCATGCGCCACCGGGCGCGGCGTCTCATCGTCCTGACCGTCGTGTGCGGCGTCCTGATGGGGACGCTGCTGATCACAGCGTTCGGGCAAGGAGCCACGCGCGAGCCCTCTCAGGCGCTGCCGGGCCCGGCCACCCGGCTGCTGCCGGTCGGACCGCCGACGCCGCTCACCGTCGCGCTGCACAGCGGCCTGCGCATCCAATTGCCGGTCGCACAAAGCCGCGTCACCGCGATCGGCTATCACTCCTCCGGCGACGGCGCACTCACGCTCAGCCCACTCGGGCGCCAGGGCAACGAAGGCGCACTCTCGCGGCTCGCGCACAAGATCTTCGGCGGCGGCGGCGCCGGCTTCGTCTACTACCAGTTGAGCGGCGGCGAGACCGCGGTGCTCGACGTCGGCGCGCTGCCCGGCACGGATGTCTACGCACCCGTCGACGGCACGATCGTCGGGATCTCGGATTACATCCTCAACGGCCGACCCTACGGCTCGCTGATCGAGATCCAACCGTCCGCCGCACCGTCACTCGTGGTCTCGCTCACGCACCTGAGCGCCGACCCGGCGCTTTCCGTCGGCTCGATGATCGCCGCGTCGAGCACGAAAGTAGGCCGCTTGCTCGATCTGTCCGGAGTCGAGAAGCAGGCGCTCTCGAAGTACACGCAGGACGCGGGCAACCACGTGGCGATCGAGCTGCGCGCCGCCGCGACACTCCTCCCTTAAATTCCCGTGAGAATTCTGTTCATCGCCGATGCCGTCGGTGTGCCCGGCCGTCGCGCGATCGAAGAGCGTCTCCCGTCGCTGCGCGAAGAACTGCATGCGGATCTCTGCATCCTGAACGGGGAGAACCTTGCGGACGGTGTCGGCATCACGCCCAAGCTGGCCGACAAGATGCTCGCCTCCGGCGTCGACGCGATCACGCTCGGAAATCACGTCTGGCGTCGGGGAGAAATCGTGCCGTACCTGAAGGAGAGCGACCGCCTGATCAGGCCCGCAAACCTGTCGAAGCGCGCTCCCGGCAAGGGACTGACGTTCGTCGCGGCGGCCAACGGGACCGAGGTCGCAGTGATCAACCTGATCGGCGCGCTCTTCCTCGGACCGCCTATCGGTCCATTCGAGGTGATCGACGAGCTCGTCGACGAGGCGCAGAAGCGGACGCCGGTAATCGTCGTCGATATGCACGCCGAGGCGACGAGCGAGAAGGTGGCTCTGGCGAAGTGGCTCGACGGGAAAGTGACAGCCGTCCTGGGAACGCATACGCACATCCAGACGAACGATGCCCGGGTTCAACCGGGCGGCACGGCGGCGATCACGGACGCGGGGATGACCGGCCCGCACGACTCCGTGATCGGAGTCCAGGCCGAGCTTGCCATCAGGGCGATGCGCACCGGTATGCCCGTGCGCTTCGAGACGGCGTCCGGCGATGTGCGAATCGAGGGTGTCCTCCTCGAATGCGGCACGGACGGCCGCGCGACGGGCTGCGAGGCCGTGCGCGTGCCGGTGCCTTGAGCTAGCGGGCGATCGCCGGGCGCTTCAACCTGACCGCGAGCACGGCAACGAGAGCGACCAGCGTGAGGTCGCGCGCGAGCAGTAACCACGAAAGCCCTGGTTCGAAGTCGAGCGCAAGCCTGAAGTACCGGGACGGGAACCAGGTTTGGGTCAGGACGAGGGCAACGCCGAAGAGCGCGCTTGCGACGAGGCCCCGGCGCCCGCGGACGAGCGGGACGATCGGGATCAGCCAGATCGGGAACTGGGGCGACAGGACCTTGCCGAACGCGACGAATGCACACAGCGTGGCCGCCGTGGAGCGGACGAGCGCCTCGGCGTCGCTCCGTCCACGGACGAAGGCCGCCCAGATCCAGATCAGCACTCCGGCCTGCAACGCCGTCGAGACGACCGCCAGCCAGTCGGCGGAGGTGCCCGCGACATTTTGCGAGCCATGGCTCGTCTCTCCCGTCACGCCGAGCCCGAAGAGGTGGTGGCCGACGAGCAGAAACGCCGAGCCCAGGCTCTCCACTTGCAGCGGCCGGCTCAGCTGCACGCTCAGGCTGTGCCAGACACCGCCCGGCGAGAGGATGACGAACGGAGCAAAGACGGCTGCGACCACACCGAGCGTCAGCGCCAGGCACACGAGCGCCTCCCGCCGCCCCACGCGCTTCCAGACGTAGGCCACACCGAAAGGAAGCAACACGGCGGGATAGAGCTTGGCGGTGATGCCGAGCCCGAGGAGTCCGTGTCCCAGGCGGAGACGTCCCGAGACGAGGGCGGCCAGCGCTGCCGTGACGAGTGCTGCAGGCCAGAGATCGAAGCGGCTGAGTATCACCGAGCCAAGCAGCAGCGGCGAGACCGCGGCGAAGCAAAGCGCTGCCCACACGCCGGCATCGCTACGCCGGAGCTTTCGCAACACGACCGCCATCGACGTGAGCGCGGCCGCGCCGCACAACCACATCAGCGTCTCGAAGATCCTCCGAAAGCTCTCGGACACATGCTGGCCTTGCCCGGGGTCGGCCAGGCCGGGCAGGGCGAAGACGGGCAGGGCGCCGGGCGGGTACTCGAGTGCGAAATCGCGGTACGGGACCTTTCCATCCGCAATCGCATTGCCGTAGTGCTGGTAGACGGGCGTGTCGATCAGTTGCCGGTGTTTGTAGAAGCCGACATGCAGCAGCGTCCACGAGCCGACGAAGAGCGCAATCGCCACGAACGCCGCGGCGACGACGGAGCGTTCAGACGCTGGCGTGTTGCTGCTCGCGGCCACTGAACAGCACAGCAAATACGACGAAAGGGAAGAACCACGGGACGTAGAGCCAGGACCAGTGGGTGAGGACGATCTCGAAGCCGATCAGGAGCGCCCCGGTCAACGCGGCCAGCTGCAGCGGTGTCTTCGTGCGTGGCACGAACGCCACCACCAACGCGCCGAGCACGAGCAGGCCCTCCAGCGCCCGCTGCACGATGTGGAGATCCGGGATTCCGTGGGCGTGATACTGCGCCCAGTCCCAGAGCGAGAACGGCGACTCCCGCGTGATTTGCGTCTTCAGCGTGCGTTCGTAGAACGTGTGCGCGGCCTGAACCGGGTGGCCGTCGAGCAGCAGGATCGAGAACGCGACAACCGTGGCGATGACGAATCCTGCCGCGAACGCAAGCGCCGGGCGAGGTCGCCGTACGGGTCCCGGGTAGGTAAGCCAGAGCGGCGCGACGATGAGCGGCGCGAACTTCGTCAAGCCGGAGAGAGCGACCGAGACTCCGCGCGCCCAGGGAGAGCTCGCCAGCCAGAACCCGAAGATGAGAAAGACCGGCACGATCGTGTCGTTTGTGTTCGACATCGACGCGTATTGCGTGAACGGAAAGGCGGCCCAGGCAAACACGAGTGCCGCGCCGAGCCAGCGTCCGCCGAAGCGTAAGCCCACAAGGCCCAGCCCGGCCGCGCAGAGCACGTCGAAGATGATCGAGGTGAGATGCACGGCCGGAAGCTTGTCCCACTTCCCGGACCAGCCTCGGATCCAGTAGCCGGGCAGATACGCCTCGTAGGCGACCGGACCGTACGTGTCACCCAGCGGGTTCGCGGACTCGCAGCGGCCGTTGAACTGGATACGATCGCGGACCTCTCCCGCCGAGTCTGCGGGACCGCAAGGCTTCAACTCGTCTTCCTTCGGAAAGTTGTCGTACGGCATCACGCCGCTCGAGATTCGCTGCGCGCCGATCACCCCGGCGTAGCCGACGTCGATCACGTTGGAGTCCGCAAGGTTGAGGCCGACGCGGAAGCC
>JBBWZE010000178.1:0-5679 GCA_039648845.1 Actinomycetota bacterium
CGCCGGCGCGTCGTTGACACCGTCGCCGACCATCGCAACGACCTCGCCCCCGGCTTGCAAACGGCGTACTTCGGCCGCCTTCTCCTGCGGCAGCACCTCGGCGATGACCCGCTCGATCCCGACCTCAGTCGCGATGCGGCGCGCCGTGCTCTCGTCGTCGCCGGTGAGGAGCACCGGCTTGAGCCCGAGCTCCTCCAACTGGCGCACAGCCTCGCGGCTCGTCGGCTTGAGCGTGTCCTGCACGACGAGCCGTGCACGCTCCTCCCCCTCCCAGGAGACGGTGATCGCTCCGTTGCGGCGGGCCACCTCGACGTCGTGTCCCTCGACCACGCCATGCACGCCGACGCCGGGAACGTTTCGGAAGCCGGTCACGGGAGGCAGGCTCCCCAGCTCGTCGCGCGCCGCGGAAACGATCGCGCGGGCGATCGGATGCTCACTCGCCGCCTCGACCGCACCGGCGAAACGGAGAACATCCGACCGCCCCGCGCCGTTCAACATCGCCACGTCGACCAGCACCATCCTCCCTGCAGTGACGGTGCCCGTCTTGTCGAGGATGACGGTGCCGACGCGACGAGTTTGCTCAAGGACTTCGGGGCCCTTGAGCAGGATGCCGAGTTGCGCGCCACGCCCGGTTCCGACCAACAATGCCGTCGGCGTCGCGAGCCCGAGCGCACACGGACAGGCAATGATCAACACGGCGACCGCCGCGGTGAACGCGTCGCTGACATTTCCGTCGACCGCAAGCCAACCTGCGAGCGTGGCGATGGCGATGGCCAGCACTACCGGGACGAACACGCCCGAGATCCGATCCACCAGGCGCTGGATGGGCGCCTTGCCGGCCTGAGCCTCGGCGACTAGACGCGCGATCTGTGCCAGTGCCGTCTCGGCACCGACCTTCGTCGCGCGAACAATGAGCCTGCCGTACGTGTTGATCGTCGCGCCGGCGACCTGTGCGCCCGGCTCGATCTCGACCGGCATCGACTCGCCGGTGATCATCGACTGGTCGACTGCGGAGTCCCCATCGAGGACGACCCCGTCGGTGGCGATCTTCTCCCCAGGCCAGACGACGAAAGCGTCGCCCACTTTCAGGTGATCGACCGGCACGAGCACTTCGGTGCCGTCTCGCAGGATCCGCGCCTCCTTGGCGCCGAGTTCGAGCAGCGCGCGGATGGCGGCGCCCGTAGTTCGCCGGGCGCGCGCCTCGAGGAAGCGGCCAAGCACGATCAGCGTCGTGATCACGCCGGCGACTTCGAAGTAGACGTCTGCATTCAGACCGGCGACGAGAACGACCACCGACCAGCTCCACGCGGCCAGCGTTCCGAGCGAGACGAGCGTGTCCATCGTCGCTGTGAGATGCCGCGCGTTCAGCACGGCGGCGCGATGGAACGGGAGGCCTGCCCACAGGACGATCGGCGTCGCCAGCGCGAACGCGATCCACTCCCAGCCGCGGAACTGGAGCGGCGGCACCATCGCCAACAGAGTCAGTGGAATAGCCAGTGCCGCCGATACGAGCAGGCGGGCCCGAAGTGGGCGGACGAGGTCGGCTTTCACATCGGCGTGGGATGGAAGCGCAGCCGTGTATCCGGCGGTCTCCACCGCGCGGATGAGGTCGGGCAGGCGAACGTGGTCTCGTTCGTACGCAACGGTTGCCAGCTCCGTGGCGTAGTTGACGTTGGCAGAGACGCCGTCGACGTCGTTGAGCTTCTTCTCCACCCGCGCCGCACACGAAGCGCAGGTCATTCCGCCGATCTCGAGCTCCAGCCGCTTCGTGGTCTCAGCAGCACTCATGCCGAAAGAATATACCCCCTCTGGGTATTTGAGCGGTGCTTCGCCAGTTCTCGTGCGCCGCCGCGGCGGAGTTTGCCCGTCGCGACCGCAACCGCTCGAGGTGAATCCGCGCGAAAGTCATCATGGCTCGCGCTAGCGCGAGCCGGACTTTCGCACCCGATTAGCCCTTGGCGCCTTCGGGCGGGGGAGGCTGCATGGTCGCCCCGGGGATCGGGAACGGCCGGGTCTTCGGCTCGGGCTTGCGCTTCTTCTCGGCCTCGGGCTCCGGCTCGGTCTTCGGCGCAGGCGTCTTCTCCGCGAAGACCGATTCCTCGTCCTCACCCGTGAGCAGGCGCTCGAACTGGTCCTTGTCGATCGTCTCGCGCTCGATCAGGATCAGCGAGATCCGGTGCAGCTCGTCGCTGTGCTTCTTGAGCACCTCGGTCGCCGTCATGTGCGCTTCCTCGATCACGCGGCGGATCTCGTCGTCGATCTCGCGCGCGATCTCCTCGGAGTAGTCGGGCTCGTTGCCCATCTCCCGGCCGAGGAACGGCATGTCGTGGTTGCGACCCAGCACGCGCGGCCCGAGCTTCTCGCTCATCCCGAAGCGCATGATCATTTGCTTGGCGGTGTGCGTGACCTTCTCCAGGTCATTTGCCGCTCCGGTGGTGACCTCGTTGAAGACGATCTCTTCGGCGGCGCGGCCGCCGAGGGTCATCGCCAGCTGGTTCATCAGCGTCTGCTTCGTCGTCAGATAGCGGTCCTCGCGCGGTAGCGAGATCGTGTAGCCGAGCGCCTGGCCGCGGCCGATGATCGAGATCTTGTGCACGTCGGACTCCCCGTCGAGGTAGTGGCCGACGATCGCGTGGCCGAGCTCGTGGTAGGCGGTGATCTTCCGCTCTTCCTCGGAGAAGAGTCGCGTCTTCTTCTCGGGGCCGGCGATCACGCGCATGATCCCTTCCTCGAGCTCTTCCTGCTCGATCACCTTTTTGCCGCGGCGCGCCGCGAGCAGCGCAGCCTCGTTGACGAGGTTCGCCAGGTCGGCGCCTGTGAAGCCGGGCGTCCCTGCAGCCAGCGTGTCGAGATCGATCTCCGACGCGAGCGGCTTTCCCTTGGTGTGGACCGACAGGATCTTGCTGCGGCCGTTGCGATCGGGCCGGTCGACGACGATCTGCCGATCGAAACGGCCCGGGCGCAGTAGCGCGGGGTCGAGGATGTCCGGCCTGTTGGTGGCGGCGATCAAGATGATGTTGTCCTTCAGCTCGAACCCGTCCATCTCGACGAGGAGCTGGTTCAAGGTCTGCTCGCGCTCATCGTGACCGCCGCCGAGACCTGCCCCGCGGTGGCGGCCGACAGCGTCGATCTCGTCCATGAACACGATGCACGGCGAGGCCTGCTTGGCCTGCTCGAAAAGGTCACGCACGCGCGAGGCGCCGACGCCGACGAACATCTCGACGAAGTCGGAGCCTGAGATGGAGAAGAACGGCACACCGGCCTCGCCTGCGACTGCGCGCGCGAGCAACGTCTTACCGGTACCGGGCGGCCCGTACAGCAGCACGCCCTTGGGGATGCGCGCGCCGAGTGCCTGGAACTTCTTCGGGTTCTCGAGAAACTCCTTGATTTCCTGGAGCTCCTCGACTGCCTCTTCGACACCGGCGACGTCCTTGAAGCCGATCTTCGGCGAGTCCGGCGTCATCCGTTTCGCGCGCGACTTGCCGAAGGACATCACCTTCGAGCCACCGCCCTGCACCTGGTTCATCAGGAAGATCCAGAAGCCGAACAGCAAGACGAACGGCAGCAGTGACGTGAGGATCGACCACCAGGGCGAACCGCCCGTGCCCTTCGAGTCGAACGCAACCTGATGGTCGGCCATCAACTGCTGGAGGTTGGCCGCCGACTGGTCGCTCGGATAGTGGACCGAGCCCTTCTTGCCGTCGGTGAGCGTGTAATTCAACGCCTGCTTGTTCGGGTTGAAGACGATCTCCTGGAACGCGCAGGGACTCGAGGCGTTGGGGACGTTGCAGGCCTCGATCCTTTGCTGGACCTGCGAGAGCGTCAGCTTCGAATTGGGCTGGCTGTTACCGCCGAGCGTCTGGAGGGCCAGCCAGACGAGCGCCGCGATAATCACGAGGGGGAAGAGCGCGCTGCGGAAGAATCGATTCACTAGACCTCTTTCGGCAGGGTACCAGCCTAGGTTTGAGCTACAGCAGCCCCAAACGGGGGTGATCCGGCTATTTCAGGCGCCCTCGGGCACCAACTCCGAATCCAATACGCCCACATAGGGCAGGTTCCTGTATCGCTCGGCGAAATCCAGCCCGTAGCCGACGACGAAACGGTTCGGGATTTCGAACCCGATGTAGCGGACGGGAACGTCGATTTCCCGACGGTCCGGCTTGGTCAGCAGGGCGCAGACCTCCAGGGTGGCGGGCTCGCGGGCCTCGAGGTTCCGCATCAGGTAGGAGAGGGTCAGCCCCGAGTCGATGATGTCCTCGACGACGAGGACGTTGCGGCCCTCGATGTTGATGTCCAGGTCCTTGAGGATCCGGACGACTCCAGACGAGTCGGTCTGGGCGCCGTAGCTCGAAATCGCCATGAAGTCGATCTCGCAGGGGATCGCCAGCGTGCGCATCAGGTCGGCCATGAAGAAAACGGCGCCCTTGAGGACGCCGATCAGTAGCAGGTCGCGGCCGGCGTAATCGGCCGAGATCTCCTCCCCGAGCTCGACCACGCGCGATCGCAGCCGGTCCTCGTCGATGAGGACAGACGAGACACCGCGCTCGAGCTCAGTCTGGGACACGTTCGACACGCACTCCTTCCGCCTCGACGATGCCCGGCACGGCGACCACGTCGTCTCCGCGCACGACGAGCGGCCACGACTCGCGCGCGGAACGGGGGATCTTTGCGTCGACGAACACGTCCTGGATCTTCTTCGATCTCCCGGCGAGCCGATCGCCGGCGCGCCAGGCCCGTACCTTAAGGCCTGGGAGCTTCGAGGCGATCCGCCACTCCCCCCAACGCACCTCCCCGTCGAGTGTGACTGGCGTGCGCTCGAGCCAGACCCGGTCATACTCGCGGACAGCTGTAAGACCGGCGCCGAGATCGAGCCGCCTCGACCCGGCGGTCGATGCGAGTAGCTCGTCGAGCGCCGTCGGCTCGCGGTCCGCGAGCCGAAGAAGATTGCGCTCGGCGGCTGGATGCAGCTCGCGCAGACGCGGGAGGATCTGGTCTCGGATGAGACCACGCTTCGTGTCGCTGTTGGACTCGTCGGTCCGGAAGTCGAGCCCTTGCGCACGGCAGTATCCCTCCGTCTCTTCGCGCCACACCGAGAGCAGCGGGCGCACGACGCCGTCTTCGCGGCGCAGCTTGATCCCTTTCGCCACCCCGCTCGCGACGAGCTTGTACAGGATCGTCTCGACCTGGTCCGAGGCGGTGTGGCCGGTGGCCCGCAGACGGTCGGTCGCAAGCGAGTACCGGGCTTTGCGCCAGTCGTCCTCGGTCAGGCCGCCGCGGTCGTCGACCACCTCTGCGCCGAAGCGTTCCGCGCAGAAGCGCGCATCTGCATCCGAGCCTACGCCGCGTAAACCGTGATTCACGTGCAGCGCCGAGACCCGATAGCCAAGCTCGGTCAGGACGTGCCAGAGGCAGGTCGAGTCGGCGCCGCCCGAGACGAGGCAGGTGACCTCACCGCCCGGCGCGATCAGATCGTGCCTGCGGACCAGCGCCTCGACCCGTGCGCGCAGCCGTTCCGTGTCCACGAGAACAGGGTAGACAGTAACCGGGCGAAAGCTTCGCTTTCGGGCGGTTAGAGAAGCGGTGAGACGTCGCAGCCGCGCTCGGCGAGTGCCGGCTTCGCCTGGGACAGGATGTCGTGCGCGAAGTTCGCCAGGCCATAGGCGCGGTAGATGTACTTGC
>JBBWZE010000081.1:0-4224 GCA_039648845.1 Actinomycetota bacterium
GCCGCGGTCGTCCGGGAAGAAGAGCGAACCCGGCACGATGGCGACGCCACGCTCGACGGCGCGCTTCGCAAGATCGCCGGCGTCTCCGCCGTCCGGCAACGTCAACCAGGAGAAGAAGCCGCCCTTCGGAGAAGTCCAGCGTGTGCCTTCCGGCATGTAACGCTCGAGCGCGGCCAGCATCCGGTCGCATTTGCGCCGGTACAGCGATCGCGACTGCACAAGCTGCTCGTCGATCCACCCGCGCCGAACGTACTCCTCGAAGAGCCGCTGGCCGAGTGCACCAGCGCACTGGTCGGTGTTCTGCTTGGCCGAGACGAGCTGCGCAGACACGGCGGCCGGACCCACCGCCCAGCCAAGGCGCACACCAGGGAACAACGTCTTCGATGTCGTGCCTGCCTGCAAGACGACGTCGGGGGCGAGGCTCCAGAGACTCGGCTCAGCCTCGTCGCCGAAGCCGAGCTCACGATAGGCGACGTCCTCGAGGATCAGGAAACCGTGGCGGCGCGCGAGGTCGACCAGCCGCTCGCGCCGCTCCGCGGAGAGGCTGACTCCCGCCGGGTTCTGGTGGTCGGGGATCGTGTAAACGAGCTTTGGGCGCAGACCGTCAGCGAGGCGCCGTTCCAGCTCGTCGACCTCGAGTCCGTGCTCGTCAAGCGGGACAACGGACAGCTCAGCCTCGAAGCTCCGGAATGCCATGATCGCCCCGAGGTAGGTCGGGCCCTCGACGACGACCAGGTCGCCGCGGTCGAGGAACGACTTGCCGACGAGCTCCAGTGCTTCGATGGCGCCGCTCGTGATCACCAGCTCGTCGTCCGCCGGGCGGCGACCCTGCAGCGCTTCGAGCCTGCCGGCGATCGCCTCGAGCAGACCGCCGAGCCCTCGCGTCGGCGCATACTGAAACGCCGCCGACTCACCGGCCGCGGCGAACTCCGCGAGCAGCGCCGAGGCGCGGTCCCGCGGGAACGTGAGCGGGTCCGGGAAGCCACCCGCGAACGAGATCAGCTCCGGCCGGCCCAGAAACGCGAGGACGGCGGCGATCCCTTCGCCGACGTCCCCGCGGGTCCGCTCCGCAAAGAGCCGATCCCACCGAGGCGTGTCGCGCGCGACTGCCACGTAACCCAATATAGAAGAGTGGCGTCGACGACCCTGCAGCAAACGAGAGGAGAAGTCGTGATCAGTGCCGAGGCGACCTCAGGCGCGGGGGCAGGACAGTGAGAGCCGCGGTGATCACCGAGCTCGGCCGGCGACCGGAGATCGCCGACCTGCCCGAGCCGGCGGGCGAGGCGATCCACGAGATCTCCGCTGTCTCACTGAATCCAGTCGACATCAGCGTCGGCGCGGGACGCTACTTCGGCGGCCATCCCGACCTTCCGTACGTCCCCGGCTGCGAGGGCGTCGGCCGCACTCCCGACGGCACGCGCGTCTACCTCTTCGGCGACGGCTTCGGTCTCTCCCGCAACGGCCTGCTCGCGGAGCGCGCGGCCGCACCAGGCGACCTTGGCATTCCGCTTCCCGAGACCGTGTCCGACGAGGTGGCGACATCGTGTGGAATCGCCGGGATGGCAGGCTGGATGCCGCTCGCCTGGCGCGCGCCGATACGAAAGGACGACCGCGTGCTGGTGCTCGGCGCGACCGGCACGGTCGGACTGGTCGCCGTGCAGGCGGCCAAGCTGCTCGGCGCGAAACACGTCGTCGCGGCAGGCCGAAATCCAAAGCGACTCGAGCGCGCAACCGAGCTCGGCGCCGATACGGCTGTGAGCGTGGAACAGGACGACCTCGTCACTGCGTTCAAGGAGGCCGCGGGCGGCGATGGTCCCACCTACATCGTCGACACGCTTTGGGGACCACCGGCGGCCGCCGCGATCCAGGCCGCCCCGCGCGGCTGGCGCCTGGTCCAGATCGGCCAGTCAGCAGCTGCAGAGGCAACCCTGACGTCGGCGGCGATTCGCGGCAAGATGGGCGACCTGTACGGCTACACGGACTTCGCCATCCCGAGGCCCGAGTTCCGCGAGCAATACCTGCGCCTCGTCGGCCACGCGGCGGCGGGCGAGATCATCTTCGACATCGAGACATATCCGCTGGAGCGAATCGCAGAGGCGTGGGAGCGGCAGGCCGCCGGTCCGAACGCGAAGCTCGTAGTGACGCTGCCCTGACCTGCTTGATCCCACCTTTTCGAGGGATACGAACAGGGCGCGCAGCCCCGATTGTTGAGGCATGGGCAAGCTCGTTTGCTTGGTCGCCATCGGCTGCCTCAATCTCGTGCTTGCTGTCGGTGCCGCCTCCGCTGCGCCGACGAAAGCGCAGTTCATCCGAAAGGGCGACTCTCTCTGCCGAGATGTCCAGCGGGAACTAGCGCCCCTGAGGCAGCGGGCTCAGGCGGCGAAGTCAATGCCGGAGAGCCAGCAGTGGGCCGCTGTAGAGCGGCTCTGGGCTGATCAGATTCGGATTCAAGCTCGCTTCACGGCGCGTCTGCGCGCCGTCGGCGTTCCTACCGGAGACACCCAGGCGCGGAGCATCGTCTTCGGGCTTGACCGTGGTCTTGTACTCGCCCGCCGGGTGCGCGACCGTTTTGCGAAGAGAAGTGCCACGGTGGGTGTTGCACTGACGGCCTACGTCCGCTTCACGCTGTCGCTCAACCGCCGCGTCGCGGCCTACGGCTTCAAAGTCTGCGGCCACTCCTGACCGCCACCGCCTCGGATTAGACGAACGGACGCGTGCGTTCGCCGCGTCGCGACGCGGAAGCGCTTGCAAATCCGGCCAATCAGCATGGACAGGGCAAGGCGAGAGCCGCTCGGGCAGCCCGTTGCACTCCCGACCGGCTCCCCGTCTGTTGGAATAGGCCTTGCCTCAAATGAAGATCGTCGTCGCCACCGATCGGTCCGAAACCGCGCAGCGCGCAGTTGCCTGGGCGGCGCAGCTTGCCGAGAGTTCCGGCGGCGAGCTCGTCCTGCTCAACGTGCGCCCCGAAAATGAGGACAGAGCCGAGGATCTGCTTCGCGCGGACGCCGAGGCGTTCTCGAATGCGCGCGCGATCTTCCGCGTCGACCACGACGTTCCCGGCGGCATCGTGCGCGCCGCCGAAGAGGAGAACGCCGACGTGCTCGTCGTCGGTAACGTCGGCATGGGCGGACGCCGCGAGTTTCTGCTCGGAAACGTCCCGAACCGGATCTCGCACACTGCGAGGTGCACCGTCGTCATCGTCAATACCTCCGATCGCGTGGCGCCGGAGCCGCCGGCTGCCCCGGTAGTCGAGGGGCGGCTGCTCGGACGTGCCGCGCAGATCGCGCAGATCATCAGTCGGCTCGGGCTCGACGTGCGCGGCACGATCTCGTCGGCCGAACGCGCACAGCGGGTGCGCGCAGCGCTGGAAGAGCTCGGACCGACATTTGCGAAGCTCGGCCAGATCCTTTCGACCCGGCCCGATCTGCTGCCTGAAGAGTTCGTCGCCGAGTTGGAGAAGCTGCAGGACCGCGTGAAGCCGCTCACAGAAGCAGAGGTCGTGCGCGTCATGGAGCAAGAGTTGCGAGTCCCCTGGGAAGACGTCTTCGCATCGATCGATTCGGAGCCCCTTGCCGCAGGAACGATCGGGCAGGTGCACCGCGCAACGCTCGACGACGGCACGCACATCGTCATCAAGGTGCAGCGACCACGAGCGGAAGCGGAGATCCTCCGCGACCTCGGCTTGTTCGAGCTCTTCGCGGAGAAGGCGCTCAAGCGTGAAAACCTCCGCGAAACGGTCGACATCCCGGCGCTCGTCGAGCACCTCTCGGACTCTCTGCGGCGAGAGCTCGATTTCCGCGAGGAAGCGGCGAACGTCGAACGGATGCGGGAGGCGCTGGCGCCCTATGACCGCCTGGACGTGCCGCGTCTCTATCCAGAGCTGTCGACGTCGCGCGTCCTCGTGCTCGAGTTCATCGACGGCGTTCCGATTCTGGACGCACCGGAGAGCCCTGAGCGCCGCGATGCCGCGCACCAACTGCTCGAAGCGTTCTCTCGGCAGATCCTCGTCGACGGGTTTTTCCACGCGGATCCGCACCCGGGGAACCTCCTCTGGTCCGACGAGAAGATCTACCTGCTCGACCTGGGGATGGTGGGGGAGCTCGGACCCGAGGTGCGGGAGATCCTGATCCTGCTCTTGCTCGCCTTCGCGCGCGACGACCCGAAGTTCCTCGCGGAGGCCGTCCTCCTGCTCGCGGGCGAGGACCGCCGGGCCGAGCTCGATCT
>JBBWZE010000240.1:0-3490 GCA_039648845.1 Actinomycetota bacterium
GAGCCGAAGTTCGTGATCCTCACCTCGGGCACGACGGGCACGCCCAAGGGGGCCAACCGGTCGTCGCCCAAGGGGCTCGACCCGATCGGCGGCCTGTTCGGGCGCGTCCCCTACCACGTGCGCGAGAAGCATTTCGTCGCCGCACCGCTCTTCCACGCCTGGGGCATTGGGCAGTACATGATCGGTGCGGCGCTGAGCGCCACCCTCCTGCTGCAAAACCGATTCGATCCTGAGGCGACCCTCGCAGCGATCGACGAGCACAAGCCCAGCGTGCTCGTCGTCGTGCCGATAATGCTCGCGCGCATCCTCGACCTGCCGCAAGAGGTACGCGCGAAGTACGACACGAGCTCGCTGCGGATCGTCTTTGCAAGCGGCTCCGCCTTGCCTGGCGAACTC
This sequence comes from Actinomycetota bacterium, assembly GCA_039648845.1. Classification (GTDB taxonomy): domain Bacteria; phylum Actinomycetota; class Thermoleophilia; order Gaiellales; family Gaiellaceae; genus 3-1-20CM-4-69-9. Next base: position 397 of record JBBWZE010000240.1, read on the forward strand.
GCCGAACGCTGGATGAACGCGTTCGGCGACAACTTGTACAACCTCTACGGCTCGACCGAGGTCGCGTGGGCGACGATCGCGACGCCGGAGGACCTGCGCGAGGCGCCCGGCACCGCCGGCAAGCCTCCGAAGGGCACGATCCTCAAGATGCTCGACAAGAACGGCGACGAGGTCCCGCAGGGCGAGACCGGCCGCATCTTCGTCGGCTCCGAGCTCGTCTTCGAGGGCTACACCGGTGGCGGGTCGAAGGAGGTGTCAGCGGAAGGCCTCATGTCGACCGGCGACATGGGCCACATCGACGAGAAGGGCCGCCTCTTCATCGACTCGCGCGAGGACGACATGATCGTGTCGGGCGGCGAGAACGTCTACCCCGGCGAGGTCGAAGAGCTGCTGTCGAAGCACCCGAAGATCTCGGACGCGGCCGTTGTCGGAGTCGAGGACGAGGACTTCGGCCAGCGCCTCAAGGCTTTCGTCGTGACGTCGAGCGGGTCGGAGCTTTCCGAGGACGACGTCAAGAACTACGTGAAGGAGCACCTGGCCCGCTACAAGGTGCCGCGCGAAGTCGAGTTCCTCGATGAGCTACCGCGCAACGCAACCGGAAAAGTCCTGAAGAGGGAGCTGCAAGAGAAAGATGCCTGAACGCGCCGCACTGATTACAGGCGGCTCGTCGGGGATTGGCTTTGCGATCGCGCGCTTGCTGGGGAAGGACCTCGGCTACGCGCTGACCGTGAACGGCCGTCGCCCCGACAAGCTGGAAGAAGCCGTCAACACACTGAAGGACGAGGGGATCGAGGTCCAGGCCGCCCCCGGCAACATGGCCGACGAGGACTCGATCAAGCAGGTCGTGGGGCAGCACCGCGACGCCTACGGGCGCATGGACGTCCTGATCAACAACGCCGGCGTGGGTATCGGCGCAGCGATCGCGGACGCCGAGACCAAGAAGCTCGACATGCAGCTCAACGTGAACCTGCGCGGCGTCTATCTGATCCTGCGCGAATCGATCCCGATGCTGAAGGACGCCGGGCACGAGCACAAGAAGGCGCTCGTGGTCAACACGGCGTCGATCGCAGGCAAGTACGGGCAGCCATGGCTGTCCATGTACGCGGCTACGAAGTTCGCCGTGGTCGGCCTGTCGCAGTCCGCACACAAGGAGCTCGCCGGCGACGGCATCCAGGTGACGGCGTTCTGCCCCGGCTTCGTCGCGACGGCGATGACCGACTGGACCGCCGAGAGCGTGCCGAAGGAAGAAATGATCCAGCCCGAGGACATCGCCGAGGCGGTGCGCTTCCTGCTGTCGACGTCGCCCGCGTGCATCGTGCCGGAGATTCAGTTCATCCGGCCCGGCGACAACATGTAGCCATCGCGATCGACGGTGTCAGCAAGTGGTTCGGCATCCGCTGGGTCCACGCGAACGAAGTCCATCTGACGATCCGTGAGGATCTGATCAACGCCGGTGGCCTGCTGTCGGGCGTGGTCGGCTACGCGATGGTCGACTACTGCATGGGCTCGACGCTGTGGAAGCAGACGACCGAGGACGAGGCGATCGCGACGATCGGCATCTCGATCAACTACGTGCAGACCGCCACCGCGGGCGACGTGATCTGTACGACCGAGCTACACCGTCGCAACAGGACCAACGCTGTCATGGGCAGCGAGGTCCGGCACGAGGACGGGCGTCTCCTCGCGACTGCGATCGGGAGCTACACCATCTTCAAGCGGTCCAATCGTGGCGGCGTACGTATCCCAGCGCCGGAATAGGCGCGACCACGCCGGACGCGGCGGCTCGACCGAGTGGATGTCGACCGGCTCGAACAGACTCGCCTCCAGCATGCAGCGCAGCGTGCGGAGCTCGCGCTCGGTCGCGCGGCGACCCTTGTCGGCGCCGGTGTAGCGGTCCCAGCACTGGGCGAAGCTCTCGCGATCGGTGCGACCGCCGCGGCGGTGCGCCGCCAGCATCGGGCAGATGCCGCCGTCGTGCGTGTAGGCGCCCGTCACGATCGTCTCGTTCTCGAGACCGACCAGCATCGCCTGCTTGGTCTCGGTCGGGAGCATGTCCACTGCGGCCCGGAGCCGCGCTGCTGCGTTTCGGCCTCGTCTCATAGGATCCGCGGCCGACTGTAGGCCGGTCCGTCTGGCCAATCAACCGGACTCCTCGCTACTGAAAGGAACCTTGCATGCGCCTCGGCCTGCATATCGGCTACTGGGGGCTCGGCCTGACTGCGGACGAGCAATTGACGCTCGTGCGCGAGGCCGAATCGCTCGGGTTCGATTCCGTTTGGTCCGCTGAGGCATACGGTTCCGATGCGGCGACTGTGCTGGCGTGGATCGCCGGTCAGACCGAGAAGATCAAGCTCGGCTCGGCGATCTTCCAGATGCCCGGCCGCTCCCCCGCGATGACCGCGATGACTGCTGTGACGATCGACCAGCTGTCGAACGGGCGCATGCTTCTGGGCATCGGCTCGTCAGGCCCGCAGGTGGCCGAGGGCTGGCACGGTCAGCCGTTCGCGAAGCAGCTGCAGCGCACGCGCGAGTACGTCGACATCCTGCGGATGGCTCTGGCGCGTGAGCGCGTGGAGTATCGCGGCGACTCGTACGAGCTCCCGATCCCGGACGGACCGGGCAAGGCGCTCAAGCTGATGATCGCTCCGGTGCAGCCAAAGATTCCGATCTACGTCGCCGCGATCGGGCCGAAGAACACCGCGCTGACGGGCGAGATCGCCGACGGCTGGATCCCGACCTTCTTCTCGCCGGAGTACATGCACGAGTCGAAGAAGCTGCTCGAGGAAGGTGCCGTGAAGCGCGAGGACGGCACGCTCCCCGACGACTTCGACATCGCGCCGATGGTCTCGATCGCGATCGACGACGACATCGATCGCGCGCGTGACGCCGTGCGCCCGCTGCTGGCGCTCTACGTCGGCGGGATGGGCTCGCGCGACAAGAACTTCTACAACCAGCTCGTGTCGCGTTATGGCTTCGAAGACGCGGCCAAGACGGTCCAGGACCTGTACCTGGACGGCAAGAAGGACGAGGCAGCGGCTGCGCTTCCCGCGGACCTGATCGACCAGACGACCCTGGTGGGGTCCGCGGACCACAT
>JBBWZE010000242.1:0-4194 GCA_039648845.1 Actinomycetota bacterium
TCGAGTCCGCACTTGCGGTGCACGCTCCGGTGGACGCGCCGACGACCTGGGTGCTGTCGAACCACGACGTGACCAGGCCCGTCACGCGCTACGGCCGGACCGACACCTCGTTCTCGTTCGAGTCCAAACGAGCCGGTACGCCCACGGACCTGGAGCGCGGCACTCGAGCCGCACGAGCAGCTGCGCTGCTCGCGATGGCATTGCCAGGCTCGATGTACATCTATCAGGGCGAAGAGCTCGGCTTGCCGGAGGTGGAGGACATCCCGGCCGAGCGCCGCCAGGATCCGATGTGGCACCGTTCGGGCGGAGTCGACCCCGGACGCGACGGCTGCCGCATTCCTCTGCCCTGGGGAGGCGACCGGCCTCCGTACGAGTTCAGTCCCGAGGGAGCGGCCCAGCCCTGGCTCGAGCAGCCGGACGACTGGGGGCGACTCTCGGTTGCAGCGCAGTCCGAGAGCACTACTTCGATGCTCGCCCTTTATCGCACCGGGCTGCGCTTCCGTCGGGCCGCTCCGTGGTCGGGCGACGGGGCTCTCCGGTGGCTTCCTTCGAGCGAATCGGTCCTCGCCTTCGCGCGTGGCGATCAGTTCGCCTGCATCGTCAACTTCGGCCCCGACCCGGTCGCGCTGCCGGCCGGCGCCGACGTCCTCATCGCCAGCAACGAGCTCGAAGGAGGTGAGCTCCTGCAGGACACTACGGTCTGGCTCCGCCAGGCGAACGGACAGGAACAGCGCATCGGATAGGTCAATACGGACCCGCACCGGCTCAGCGACATGGTGCGCACGAAAGGAGTAGGACCATGAAGTTCACCCGTAGAGCCATGACCGGCGCCGTCGCCGTGGCGAGCCTGCTGGCTGTGTGCGCCGGCTTGGTCTCGAGTGCGGCCGCGAAAAGCGGGTCCGCCGGTGCGACGGTCACGATCAACGTCGCGGCGCTGCGTCCGGGTAGCTCGGACGAGGCGACTAAGCAGTTCAACGACAACGTGGCGTTGTTCGAAAAGCAGCATCCGAACATCGACGTGAAGCCCGTCGAGTACGCGTGGAACGGAGCCACCTTTGCGGCGCAGCTTGCCGCCGGGCGCCTTCCCACGGTTTTCACAGTCCCGTTCACCGACGCGCGCACGCTCGGCGAGCACCGTCAGGTCGCCGACATCACCGCCGGTGTGAAGAAGTGGCCTTACTACAAGAAGTTCCAGAAGACGATCATCGCGGAGGCGACGACGTCCAAAGGCCGCATCATCGGCGTTCCCTACGCCGCTTACGCGCAGGCGCTCCACTACAACCGTGCGCTCTTCAGACAGGCGGGCCTCAATCCGAACAAGCCGCCGACCACGTGGGCGCAGCTCCGGAAATATGCGAAGCAGATCTCGGACCGGACCGGGGCGGCCGGATACGCGCAGATGGGTCTCAACGACAACACCGCCGGCTGGATCGCGACCACTGTGACCTACACGCTCGGTGGCCGGATGCAGAAGGGCCGCGGAACGAGTGCGACCGCGACGCTCAACAACCCATTCACCGTTCAGGCCCTGAACCTGCTTCGGCAGATGCGCTGGACCGACAAGTCGATGGGCTCGACGTTCGATTACACCTGGCCGACGATCAATCAGGCATTCGCAGCGGGCAAGATCGGGATGTTCATCAACGGCTCGGACATCTACACGTTCCTCGTCCAGGCCGCGAACCTCGATCCGGCGATCTACGCAATAGCGCCGCTTCCGCTGGCAAAGAACAAGACCGCCGGCGTGCTGGGCGGCGGGTCGATCGCTGTTGTCCGTCCTGACACCAAAGGCGCGAAGCTTGATGCCGCCCTTAAATGGGTCGACTTCTTCTACATGGAGAAGCTCATCAAGAAGCCGGCGGCTCTACGAGATGCGAGGATTCTCGTCGCGAACAAGCAGCCTGTCGGTGTGCCCGCGTTCCCGATCTTCAACAAGCAGCAGTACGACGTCGCGAACACGTGGATCAAGCCGTACATCAACGTTCCGATCAATCAGATGACGCCGTTCCTGAAGGGCATCTTCAAGCAGAACCTCTACCCGGAGCCCGCGGCCTCGACGCAGAGCACCTACCACGCGCTCGATCCGGTCGTTCAGGCGGTGTTTGCCGACAGGAACGCGAACATCTCCGCTCTACTCGCGCAGGCGAACGAAGTCGCCCAGAAGGCAATCAGGGAAGGGAATTAGCTTCTTGGTCGCCTGGCTCGACGGGGAGCCCTCGAGGCTCCCCGTCGGCTGGCTGGTGACGCGGGCTGCTGAGGGCCGCGCGTAAGGTGAGTGCCGCCAACGTGACAGCTCGGGACCCCGCCCCGGACAACCGCGACGTGATCTCAGGCGAGTCGGCGACTGCCAGCGAGCCGGTGACCGTCGTCGGTTCCGCGGTTGCGAAGCCGCGCCGACGCGAGCGCGACTCACCTCTCGAATGGGTACGCGGCGGGGGCCTCACGGCGCTTGCTTTCGCGCTGCCCATGCTCGCGATCTTCACGGCCTTCTCGTGGTATCCGATCACACGGCTCGTCGTCCTCTCGTTTCAGCAGACGAACCTCGTCGATCCGCCGACGTGGGTGGGTCTGCAGAACTTCCGGGAGGTAATCGGCGACCCACTCTTCGCCACGGCCGTCAAGAACACCGCCTACTTCGCAGGCCTCGCCCTTCTCTTCGGTTACCCGATCCCTCTCATCGCGGCAGTGCTGATCAGCGAGTCACGCCGCTTCCGCGGAATCTACAGCGCGCTTGCCTACCTACCCGTCGTCATTCCGCCTGTCGTCGGCGTGATGCTCTGGAAGTACGTGTTTTACGAACCGAGCAGCGTCGGCCTCTTCAACACCGTCCTCGGCTGGTTCGATCTGGGACCGTACGGCTGGCTGCAATCTCCCGGTACCGCGATGCCGGCCCTCGTCGTCGAATCCACATGGGCGAACGCGGGCGCGACGGTGATCATCTACCTCGCCGCACTGACGACCGTGGACACCGATCTCTACGACGCGGCCTCTGTGGATGGCGCGGGTCTCTGGCACAAGGTCTGGCACATCACTCTGCCTCAGTTGCGCGGCGTCTTGCTCATCACGCTGATTCTCCAGATCATCGGGACGGCCCAGGTCTTCCTCGAGCCTTTCCTCTTCACATCGGGTGGGCCGGCGAACTCGACGCTCACGGTCTTGCTTCTCGTCTACCAGTATGCGTTCGGGAACTCCATCGGTGTCGGCTTTGGCAACGCGGCTGCGCTCAGCCTGATGCTTGCGGCCTTCCTGGCCGTTTTCTCCGTCGTGTTCATGCGGGCGACCCGATCCTGGAGCACGAGATGATGAGTCTCCGTCTCCGTCGGGGCGATGCCACGGAAGACCCGACCGGCGGCCTTCTCTCTTACACGGACTGGACACGCCGCGACATCAGGTGGCTCTTCGGCTCCGCGCAGGTGCTCCTGCTCGTCCTGCTCGTCGTGATCGGGCTCGGGCCGGTGATCTGGCTTGCGAAGGGCGCCGTCACGCCGACGATCGACACACTCAAGAACCCGCTTGCGCTCTTCCCGCACGGAGTGGCCTGGAGCAATCTCAGCGATGCATGGTCGAAGGTAAACGTGGGCCGCTATTTCTGGAACACCGTCGTCCTCGCGCTCGGGTCATGGCTCTGCCAGATCGTCGTCGCGACGACCGGCGCGTTCGTGCTCTCGGTGCTCCGGCCCGCCTGGGCGCGGTTCGTCAACGCACTCCTTCTTGGGACGCTCTTCGTGCCGGTCGTCGTCTTGATCGTTCCGCTCTATATCGAGGTCGTCGATCCGCCGCTCATCCACCACTCGTTCGCGGAAAGCTACTGGGCGATCTGGCTTCCGGCAGGCGCGAGCGCATTCAATGTCGTGTTGATGAAGCGCTTTTTCGACAACCTGCCGCAGGAACTGTTCGAGGCCGCGCGCATCGATGGCGCTGGTCCGGTGCGTCTTTTCTTCTCGATCGTGTTACCCCTTTCGAAGCCGATCCTCGGAGTCGTCTCGATCTTCGCGATCCTCGCAGAGTGGAGGAACTTTCTCTGGCCGTTCCTGGTCCTCACGAACAGTCCGGATCGCCAGCCCCTGTCGGTGCGGCTGCCGGCCATCCAGGCGCAAACGCAACTCGGCGTCCTCCTCGCCTCGATGCTGATCGCCGCGCTCGTTCCCATCCTGGGCTTTCTGATCTTCCAGCGCTCCTTCCTCCGTGGTTCCG
>JBBWZE010000260.1:0-3728 GCA_039648845.1 Actinomycetota bacterium
GACGACGAGGAAGGCGTCTACACCGAGCTCGTGCGCTTCACGCGTCAGGTGGACGGAGTGAGCCGTGGAGTAGGTGCCGGTACCGGCGACGACGGTCGCACGCCCGTTGAGCGTGTCGGCGGCGACGCGGAACAGCTCGAGCCGTTCGTCGTCCGTGAGCGTTGGGCTCTCCCCGGTCGTCCCGGCAACGACGATTCCGTCTGAGCCGTTCTCGACCAGGTGCAGCGCGAGCTCGCTGAAGCGCTCGAAGTCGATCGTGCCGTCGGTCTTGAAAGGCGTGACGATCGCGGTCAGGGCCTCGCCCAGCACGCCACTAGTCTATCCGCGTGGATCTGACGATTCGGGACGCCAGGGCGGACGACGGGGCCGCGATCGCCTCCCTGCTCGGTCAGCTGGGCTACGAGACCGAGCCTAGGGCCGTCCCACCGAGGCTCGAGCGGCTCGTGATCGTCGGTGATCGGGTGGTCGTCGCGGTGATCGACAACGAGGTCGTCGGCCTGGCTCAACTCCACGCCTCGCCGACGATCGAGCACGAACGCCCCGCCGCGAAGATCAGCGCACTCGTTGTGGACGAATCACACCGCGGCGAAGGGATCGGCCGCGCCCTCGTCGAGGCGATGGAGGCCGAGGCGCGCGCGCGTCGCTGTGTCCTCCTGTTCCTGACGACGGCCGCACGTCGCGAGGACGCGCAGGCGTTCTACCGCCGTGTCGGGCTCGAGGAGACCGGTACGCGCTTCACGAAGACGCTGGACTGACGCCGAGCCAGTAGTCCACCCACTCGTCCCGGGTGGCGCCGACGCGCTGGTAGACGGCCTGCGCGCGCGTGTTGTCGCGCGCCGTCTGCCAGCCCAGCTTGGCGGCGCCGTGCCGGCGGCATTCGTCGACGCACGCGTCGATGAGCCGATCCGCTACACCTGTGCCGCGGGCTGACGGGAGCACGAAGAGGTCGTGCATGATTCCCGCTCGGGCCGCGATCAGAGTGTCCCACGTCCAGTAAACGGTCGCGAACCCGACGGCTTCGGTTTGGTAGGTGCGCGCGATCAGCTGCACCCCCTCCCGGTCCGGGTCGGCGATCAGCGCGCACGAGACCGCGAGCAGCGCGTCATCGGTTGGCGCGACCTCGTAGAAGTCGCAGTACGCCCGGACGAGCTGCAACAGGTCCGGGAGATCTGCCTCCGCGACGCGTGACGTTTCGATCACGCTGGGTCAGAGCAGCGCATCGAGCCCGACGGTCAGACCGGGCGGCAGTGCACCAAGTCGTTCGAGGGCCAGCAGGACGCCTGGTGTGAACGCCTCCCGCGAGAAGGTGTCGTGCCGGATCGTGAGGAGCTGGCCGTCCCCTCCGAACAGGACTTCCTGGTGTGCAACGAGACCCGGCAGGCGCACCGAGTGGATCTTCGCTTCCCCGCCCAGGAGCTCCGCGGTTGCCCTCGCCGTCCCCGAGGGAGCGTCCTTCTTCGCTTCGTCGTGCAACTCGACGATCTCCGCGCGGGGCATCTGCGTCGCGGCCTCTCGTGCGAACCGCATCATCAGCACTGCCCCGAGCGCGAAGTTCGGAGCGTGAAAGCACGCGACCCCGCCCTCTCGCGCCGCCGCGTCCACCCTCGCATGGTCGAAGCCAGTCGTCCCGATGACACTCGGAATCCCGCGCTCGAGCGCAGCCCCGACGTTCGCCTCGACCGCATCGGGAACAGTGAAATCGATCATTGCCTCGGCCGCGTCTAGGTCGACCAGCTCGTGCCCTGCCGCTTCCAGCGCCGGCGCGAGGACGAGCCCGACCTTGCCTCGTCGTCCGTTGAGGGTGATCCTCATCTACCGAGCGGAGCGAAGGTACTAACTCGGCCCGCGGAAAATGCGCAGCATTTTTTGCGGATATTCATGCAGCGCGGGCGAGCACGGCCGGATTGATTCGGCGCGCGGCAGCTCGAAAAATCCGCTCGGTGGGGCCGATGCCGGAGATCGAGAGCTTCTCCGGCGCGAATAGGAGCCCCGCGAGCTCGGCGACCTCATCGGGCTCGACCGCCTCGATCTCCGCGATGATCCGCTCGAACGAGAGCAGCTCGCTGTTCGTGATGAGCGACTTGCCGAGCCGCGTCATCCGGTTCGACGTCGACTCCATCGAGAGCATGATCCGTCCCTTCAGGTTCTCCTTCGCCCGGGCGATCTCTTCCGCCCGAAGATTTCCCGCGGCGATGTCTGCGAGCTGCTCGCCTGCGATCTCGACACACGGCCCGAGGTTCTCCTCCCGCGTCCCGACGTAGATGCCGACGAGGCCGGTGTCCGTGTACTGCGATGCGAAGGAGTAGACGGAATAAGCCATGCCGCGCTTCTCTCGAATCTCCTGGAAGAGCCGCGAGGAAGCCGAGCCCCCGAGAATGGCGTCAAGGATCGAAGCGGCGAAGCGCCGAGGATCGGACCGTGCGATTCCAGGTGCTCCCAAGCAGACGTGGTATTGCTCCGTGTCCTTCTTGGCGAAGCGGAAGCCGGGAGGAGGTGGCTTCACGAGCGGGCGCCTGACGCGTGGACCTCCCGCAGGGGGGCGCTGCTGGCTCTGTGCGCGCTGGAGCATGCGCAGGAACTTGTTGTGCTCGACGTTCCCAGCCGCCGCGATCACGACGTTGCCGCCCGCGTACATCTGGCGGTGATAGCTGGAGAGCACGCGCTTCGTCACCGACGAGATGACGTCGGCGGTCCCGATCACAGGACGTCCTAGCGCATGATGACCGAAGACCGCCTCCGAGAAGAGATCGTGCACGAGCTCTTGCGGTGTGTCCTCGTACATCGCGATCTCCTCGAGCACAACGGCCCGTTCCGAGTCGAGGTCCGTGAAACCGGGTGCGAACGCCATGTCGGTCATGACGTTGAGCGCCGTCTGCACGTGCGCGTCGGGCACCCGCGCGTAGACCATCGTGTGCTCGCGCGAGGTCGCTGCGTTGAGCTCGCCGCCGAGGCCGTCGAAGATCTCCGCGATCTGCTGGGCGTTGTAGGAGCGCGACCCTTTGAAGAGGAGGTGCTCGATGAAGTGGGAGACGCCGGCCTTGGCGTCGGTCTCGTCGCGGGAGCCCGCCCCGATCCAGAAGCCGAGCGCGACCGAGCGGACGCTCGGAATCCTTTCCGAGATCACCCGCTCGCCCGAGTCGAGCTCGGAGAGGACGTACTTCTGCATCACTGCATTATCCCTGGCCGCTGTGCTGAGCGAAGGACGCTCGGACGTGGAGGCGCTCGGGGTTCGATCGTGCGCCGGCACAGCGGCCTAGCCGACGCAAAATGGATTCCCTTCCGGATCCCGCATGATCGTAAATGTGAGGTTCGTTCCTTGCTTCGTCTGGACGACGGATGCGCCTTCCTGAATGAGCCTCTCGATCTCGGCTTCCCGGTCGTCGTCGGTCGCGAAGTCGAGGTGGATCGGATAGAACTCAGGCCGAGACTTCTCGCGGCGCTGGAAGAGAAAGCGTGGCCGGCCGCCGTTCGACGGGCGGGTGACATAGAAGGCACCTCGCTCGCGCTCGTCCATGCCGGCGTCGAGAAGTTGCTGCACAAAGCTCTCGTCGATCTCTTCTTCGGGCCAGCCGAGTGCGAACTCCCAGAACCGGCCGAGCTGACGAGGCTCCGTGCAGGAGAAGGTCACGTTGCCGATGTAACGGTGAGGCAGCGCCTCTGCGGGGCTCTGGATGCAGAAGCCGTTGCCTTCCGGGTCGCGCATCACTGTCCACGTTTCAGAGAGATCG
>JBBWZE010000330.1:0-3179 GCA_039648845.1 Actinomycetota bacterium
GAGCCCGCCATCGCGCACCGACTCTACGAGCTGGAAGTCCGCGCAGGTCCATGCGGGAGAACTACGCGACAGGAAGGCGCGCAGGTCCCGGCGGGCGCAGGACGGCGAACTGGTCCGTGATCTCGAGCTCGGGCGTCCGGAAGCGGAAGAGTGAGCCTGGCCGGCCACCGGTGGGCCCGGAGGCGCGCTGCCGACCGGTGGCCTCGAGCACCTCACGGCGCAGGAGCACCCGCTGGAGGTTCGTCGCGGAGACGTCGTGTCCGAGAGCGGCCGCATAGAGATCCCGAAGCTCCGAGATCGTGAATTCGTCGGGTGCCAGGGCGAAGCCGAGATTCGTGTACGACAGCTTCGCCCGCAGCCGCTCGCGTCCGGCCAGCACGATCGAGTCATGGTCGAACGCAAGTGGTGGAAGGTCGTCGACGGGATGCCAGTCGCTATCGCCCGGGAGCTCCGGATCGATGTCGCTCGGGATGAGTCCGAGGTAGGCGGTTGCGAGCTGCCATTCCTGCGGCGAGCGCTTCGGATCACTCAGCGTCTCGAGCTGCTCGAGGTATGACAGCTCACGCACGTCGACCTTCTCGGCGAGGTGGCGTCGGATCGACTCCTCTAGCGTGTCGTGCTGGGCGAGATAGCCACCAGGAAGCGACCAACGCCCTTTGAACGGTTCTCGCGCACGTTGCCAGAGGAGCGTCTGCAACACGCCGCCTCGTACCTGGAGAACGACTGCAAGCGTGACATGGGCAGGAACTGGGTGCCTCGTGCTAGGCTCGCTCACAGTTTTCGCCCCATAGTCGCAAACCTTAGCGGAAAGGTCAGGAATGAACAGATCGCTCGCAGCCATCGGTGTCCTCGTGCTCCTCGTCGGTGCCGGCTGCGGCGGCGGCGGAAAAAAGTCTTCGGCCGGCAGCACGACGAGCGGTGGAAGCGCGGGCAAGAAGATCAAGGTCGGACTCGTCCCCGATGTCACCGGGTTGAACGATCGTGGCTTCAATCACCTCTCATATGTTGGGCTGACGCGCGCTCAGGCCCAACTCGGGATCGCTCAGGAGGTCTTCCAGGCGAAGTCGACTCAGGAGTACGTTCCGAACCTCTCGACGTTTGCTCGCCGGGGCTACAACCTCGCTATCGGCGTCGGCTTCACAGAAGCGGACGCGATCGACACGGTGGCGACGAACTTCCCGAACTCGAATTTCGCCATCGTCGACGTGGACCAGACGGAGGAGCCGCACAAGCCTCCGAATCTCCTCGGACTCCTCTTCAAGGAGCAGGAGACCGGCTATCTCGTCGGATACCTCGCGGGGCTCGAGGAGAAGCGGCGGCCGGGCAAGGACGTGATCGGTTCGGTGGGCGGCGAGAAGCAGCCACCCGTGGATCGCTTTATCGCGGGATACCAGGCCGGCGCCAAAGCCGCGGATCCCGGAATCACAACGCTGAACGCCTACTCGCAGGACTTCGGGGATCAGGCCAAGTGCAAGCAGATTGCTCTCGATCAGATCCAAGAGGGCGCAGGCGCGATCTTCCAGGTCGCCGGAGCCTGCGGTCTCGGTGCGCTCGACGCGGCGAAGGAGAAGAATGTTTGGGGGATCGGGGTTGATGCCGACCAGTCCTTCCTCGGGCCGCACATTCTCACGAGCGCGGTCAAGCGCGTGGACACGGCGGTCTTCGACGCGATCAAGCTCGTCGTCGACGGCAAGTTCAAAGGTGGAAACATCGTGTTCGGGCTTAAGGACAACGGCGTCGGCGTCGGCAAGATCAGCCCGAAAGTGCCGAAGTCCGAGGTCGCGAAGGTGATGCAGATCCGTGCGGACATCATCGCCGGGAAGATCAAGAACATCCCGACCATCGTGAAATAACTACGGAAACAGGCTCTGCTGCGGACGCAGGTCCAACGTGCCTCCGCCGTGGCACTCCTGGGACTGATATTCCGCCGGCTCATTCGGATAGCCGCGCCTGTACAACCACGCCTGGAGTTCCTGCGCTTGCCGTTTCGGCACGCCGAGGCGCTCGGCCACGAAGGCGGTGTTCTGCAGCGCGTAGCACTCGGTCACGCCCTCGTCCTGGAAGCCGCGCAGGTGGAACGACTCGTGCGCAAGCGTGTGTGCGGCCCAGCCGGCGTCGAACTCCTCGAACCCGCACTCGCCGCGCGCGATGCACCTGAAGTCGAAAGCATCCAGATGGCGCAACGCCTTGCACGTCTGCGGCGAGAGATCCGTGTGATTGGCCGGACGCCCGGCCTCGTCGAACTGGACCCGTCCCGCCTCGCCTCGAACGTCGACGAGGCTCGCCAGGAAGCTCGGGCAGCGGACGGCCACTCTGCGGCCCGCGAGGTCGCTCGCGATCGTGGCCAGCTGGTCCTGCTCCCGCAGACGATCCTCGTGACGAGCGAAGCCGAGCGCCGCAAGACCGCCGACGACGACGAGGAGTACCGCGATGGCCCGCACCGAGTAAGGATCGGCAACGCGACCCACAGCCTTGATTTCGACTTAGTGGCCCAGAGCCACTAAGTCGAAGCACGGTCTGAAACGACGGAAAGGATGCCGCGAAGCTAGAGCGCTGACTGCTTGTGGCTCAGAGCCACAAGCAGGGAATCAGCCCCCGGCGACCGCGCCGACGATCCGGACTTCCGACTCGTCAGTGAGCGGCTCGTCCAGCAGACGGCCGCCGCGGGCATCCACACCGTCGACGTACACGTTGACGAGCCGTCGGAGCTCGCCCGACTCGTCGAAGAGAAGGTTGGTCACGGGTAGCTGACGCAGCGCCTCGCCGACGGTGCTCGCATCGAGCTCGAACCGCTTCTGCCCGCCCGACTCCGCTGCGAGGGTTCCGGGCAGGAGCACGATCGCCACGTCAGACGCGTGCAGCTTCGACAGAGAGGATCGGTGGCAGGTTCCCTGCCGCCTCGATCCACTCGCCGCCGCCTCGCGGTGCGCTCCACACCGAGCCGCTCTGCGTTCCGAAGTAGAGCCCGCCCTCGTCGTCCGCGAAGCCCTCTCGCAGCACGGCTGCCCAGGCGCGGCCGGGGAGCCCGTTCGAAGTGAGCTCCCAGGAAGCGCCGCCGTCGCCGGTCCGGTAGACGCCGAGCCGGGCGTCGGGCGTGAAGTGTTGTTCCCCTGAGACCTCGGGGATCACGTAGGCGACGTCCGGGTCCTCTGCATCCAGGGCGAGCGCGAACCCGAAGT
>JBBWZE010000118.1:0-29050 GCA_039648845.1 Actinomycetota bacterium
TTCTTCAGGAGAAACGTCGCGGACATGAGTTCCGAAGTACCACTCGTGCCCCTCCGGGTCTTCGACGGCGTAGTTGCGGTCGCCGTAGAACTGATCCTCGGGCTCGCGCACGATCTTCGCCCCGGCCTGCTTCGCGCGCTCGTGGTGGCTGTCGACGTCGTCTACGTAGACATAGGTGCTCTGGGTCTTGCCACCGAGCCTCGCCGGATTCTTGTAATCGCCGGGAGGCGTCCCCAGCATGATCACGCCGTCGTTCATCTGCACCTCGGCGTGATTCACATGACCGCCGTCGTCCGTCATGCGGAGCTTCTCGGTGAAGCCGAATGCGGTCACGAGAAACTCGAGCGCGGCGTCCGAGTCCTCGTAGAGCAGATACGGCATGACGCTCGGGTACCCGTCGGGTGGGTTCTGCGGCATGCTGTTGCCTCCTTTCGTCTCGCTCTCTCCGAACTAACCCAGGTACATATAGGGCTGAACCGCTCCGAGCAACGACTCCAGGTCGTAACCGCCGTCATGTCGAACGCCGTTGACGAAGAAGGTCGGCGTTCCGTTGACGCCGCTGCGGACTCCGCTCAGGAAATCCTCGCGCACCCTCGGTGCGTGGCGGTGTTCCGCAAGATCTTCGGCAAACGGCTCGAGCTCTACCCCGATGGCGCTCGCATAGGCGAGCAAGTCCTGCGCGCCGAGCCGACTCTGATGCTCGAAGAGCATGTCGTGCATCTGCCAGAAGCGGTTCTGGGCTCCTGCCGCTTCGGCCGCCTCCGCGGCCTGGAACGAATGGGGGTGGATCTGGCTCAACGGGAAGTGGCGGTAGGCGAAGCGAAGGTTGTCGCCGAGCTCGTCCTGCAGCGCCTTCACCACGGGATGCGCCGCGCCGCAGAACGGGCACTCGTAGTCCCCGTACTCGACGATCGTGACGGGCGCCGTCTCCGGCCCGACGACGTGATCCCGCGCTCCGATCGGGACCGTGAGCCGCGGCGGAGTCATCAGAACGCTCACTACCGTGCTCCCACAGGTTGTTCCTTCATCTGTTCGAGTGCCGCGAGAATGCCCTCGGCTCCCGGGTTGACGCCCAGTGGCGAGACGTAGCTCCAACGGATGACACCCTCGCCGTCGAGGACGAAGAGCGCGCGCCGTGCGACGCCTTCCCTGTAGTCGTAGGCGCCGTACCGCTTCGCAACCTCGCCTTTCGGCTCGAAGTCGGCCAGGAGCGGAAAGTGCAGCTTGCGATGCTGGGCGAACGCGGCGTGACACCAGGCGCCGTCGACCGAGATGCCGATGACCTCCGCCCCGTGCTCGTGGAACATCGGCAGGATCTCGTTGTACAGCGCCATCTGGTCGGTGCAGACAGGGCTCCAGTCGGCGGGATAGAAGGCCATGATCAGCGTCTTCCCGTGAAAATCTTCGAGCCCGACCCACTGATCGGGCGTCGCCTTGAGATGAAAGTCCGGCGCATCGGTTCCGGCCGCGAGTGCATGATCCGGATGGTCGGCCATGCCGCCGTTATAGCCGCCGGTTCGGGGAGGGCGAACGCGTTCCGGGCACCGGTGAGTAACCCCGTCGCCGACCGGGACCCTGGCTAGTGCTTCAGCGCGAAGACCGCCTGCTGCGGCACTGAGATCGTGACGACGCCCGCGGCGTCCGTCGCGGCCGGCTTCGGCGAACCGACAAGCCCGTCGCCGGCCTCGTTCCAGGTCGAGAGCTGGAAGTTCGTGGACGGCGGCAGGCCGCCGATCGTGTACGACACCGGGGTGGGTGAGACTGTGTTCAGCTGCGCCCCCGCGGTGTCGAGGCCGACGACGGTGTGCTCGCCCGCCTTGCCGACGTAAGCCGCGAGGAGGCGCGAGGTGTTCGGCACGGACGCGACGTTCACGGTCCTCGAGCCCGCCGCCACTGCGGATGTCAGCAGGCGCACGGAGTTGTAGATCGGGTAGAGCGGCCAGCCTTCGGCGGGGCCGCCGATCATGTAGTAGGCCTGCGTCCCGTTGTCGTACTTCCCGAAGTAGGAGTCCCATTTGCTCGTCCCGACGTAACCGAGCGCGGCGGCAAGCACATCGAACCAGGCGTGCTGGAAGGCCGTCACGTTCGTCTGCGCCATCGGTGTCCCGTCCTCCCAGACGCCAGGGTCCCCCGCCGGCGCACCGTTGAAGGTCCGCAGGCCGCGGATGCCGTACTCCGAGACGTAGAGCGGCTTGCGGCCAGTGGACGGTAGCGCGTTGACGATCGCGCGCACCTCGGTGAGCCGGTCGACGAGCTTCTGCGTGTCGAAGTAGTCCCAGAAGACGTGGATCGAGTAGGCGTCGAGAATGTCGGACATCTTCGTGGCCATGTACTGGAACCACGCCTGCTGATTCGGAGCCCCGGCATCGGGCGCACGGACGAGATCGCCGCCCATGTACTTCACCTGTCCGCGGATACTCTGGATGTATGGGTCGAGAGCGCGATACTGAGCTTCGTATTGCGCCATCGTGATTCGCGTCCGGTTCGGCTCGTTCTGGAGCGTCAGCCAGCGCAGGTTCGTGATGCCACGGTTGCGGACGAGGTCGATCAGGACGGCAGCCAACTTCGGGATCGTTCCGTTGGCGACGCTCAGCGTCCCGCCCTGCCAGGTGACGTTGATCGTGGTGCCGGTGCTCTGGGCAAGCTGCGCCGTGCGGATGAACGACTGCATCCGATCCGGATCGGTGAATGCCGTGTTGTTGAAGAAGATTCGCGAGAACTGCGGATGGAGGTCGCGCATCTTCTGTTCCATGTCCTTCGCGTTTTCGTCGGTGACGCCGGCCGCGCGGCTGATGGCCGCGTACACGTGATGATTGAACTGCCCGCCGTAGCCGGCGAAGCTCTGCGCCAGCGTCGCCGATTCCTGCACCCTGAACTCGGCGGTCTCGACGGCGAATCCGCGCGTGTTGTTCTCGAGCGTCGTCTCGATCGGGCTCGTGGGCGACACCGTCACGGTCAGCTGCGTGGTGCCGAGCTGCGTCAGCGTGACCGGCAGCTGCAGCACGAAGCGGCGGCGTGGGCCCACCTTCAGCTGCTTGGTCGCGAGGGGGGCTCCCGCGGCCGAGACGCTGACGGTGGCGACGAGGCCGACGTCCGTCGTCCTGTTCCGCACGATCGCCACCGCGAAGAACGGACGGCCGACGACTGCCGAGCGGCCGGCATAGGCCCGCGTCAGAACCAGGTCCGGCTTGAGAACCGTCTTGGTCTGTCCGGCGAGCACGGCCTGAGGCCCGAACGAGACGGTGACGCCTACGAACCGGAGCCGCTGGACGCGGCCGATGTTGACCTTCGCCGAGCCACTCGGGGCTGCGACGTTCCTGAGCACGAGTTTCCGCGCCGGCAGCCCCTTGAAGCGACGCAGCGATACCTGGACCTTGGTCAGGGTCACAGGCAGCTCGCAGCCCGTCTTCTTCGCGGTGACGCGCATGGTGAGGTCCGCGCGTGGCGGCCCGGTGAGCGATTGGAGGGAGAGCTTGTAGCCGGACGCGCCACAGGCCTGCGCGCCGGCGGCGGAGCCCTCCGCCGCGTAGCTGCCGAGCAGGCCGCCCGCGACCGTGACGGCAGAGACACCGACGAACACTCTCCAAAAGGACCCCATGAGGCTGCGGCAGCGTCGCCGTAGCCACGGGAAGTGTCAAATTCAGCGCTGGACCCGCGTAACGAAGCCGTGGTCTGTTACGTCGAGGTAAAGAATGCAGCTAGGCGGCGCTCACGCCGCAGGCGCAGCTGCCCGCCCGGGCGCAGAGCAGGTAGCGGTTACGTCGACGTGGCCCCGGGATGGCTGAGGCTCCACCTGATCAGGTATGACCTCACCGGGAGGTGGCTGCCGATGAAGCTCAACGACACGGCACATAACCACGCGCAACGTCTGATCAAGGGTGGCAAGTCCGTTTTGGACGAGCGTGACGACTGGTCCGAGCACCAGCCGACCGCAGCACAGGAGAACGACTTCATCGAAGAGCACGGCTGGCGAGAGTACGCGAAGTGGCATCTGGGCATCGACGAGGACCACGGCGAAGAAACGAAAGAGCGCTACACATTCCCGTACGGCGACTTCGAGAAGGTGCACCGTTGCGGCCTGCTGGCCGCGGAGTCGCGGGCGGGTCAATACAAGTACGCGGACATCGAGCGTGCGGCCCACAAGCTGCACGACCTGATGGAGTCACTCGTCAAGGCCTGATCGTGCGACGATGCGGGCGTGGCCTCTGGTGATCCGCGCCCGCTCGACGGTCGAGCTGCAGTAGTCACCGGAGTCGGTCCCCGGGCCGGCATCGGCTACGCGATCTCCCGCCGGTTGCTGGAGTCGGGCACTGCTGTCCTTTCTCAAGCCGGTCGCTAGATTCGAAGCGCAGTGGCAGAGACGAACAGATTTTTGAGCCGAGCCGCGGAAGCCAGGCGCAGTTCGAAGCGTGTCGAGCTGAAAGAGCGCCACGATCCGGCGGCGCCAGGTGTCTGGCTCGAGCTCGTCCGAGACGTGGCGGCAATGGCGAATTCCGGCGGCGGCGTCGTAGTCCTGAGCGGCGACGTCGAGGAAGAGCAGCTCCATGAGGAACTGGCGCGGCACGCCGAGCCCGAGTTCGAGGCCTTCGAACTGCGCGCCATCACGCGAAGCGGCCGACCCGCGACCGCGATCGTCATCGAGGGCGTCGCGAACACGCCTCTCGTGTTCACGCGAACGGGCCGCTACCGCAACGCCGACGGCGACGAGCACGTTGCCTTCGCGCGCGGGGGCCTGTACTTCCGGCACGGCGCGAAGAGCGAGCCGGCGACCGGCGCCGACGTGCGCGACTTCATCAAACGCCAACTCGACGCGACGCGGTCGCAGTGGCTGGCAAACATCCGCCAGGTGATGCATGCCCCGGACGGCGCCGAGGTCGCGGTGATCGAGACGGCAGAGCGAGACGACGAGGGCCGCCCGACCCTGATCCGGTTGACGACGGATCCGCACGCGCCGCTTTACGGCCAGGTCGATCCGGACCGCTCACATCCGTACCGCCAGAAGGAAGTGATCCGCGAGGTGAATGCTCGCCTGGACGGCGCGGTCGTCAATGCGTTCGACGTCCTCAGCGTCCGGCGAGTGCATGCGATCTCCGAAGAAACGAGACCGGAGTTCGTGCACGTCCCGAAGTTCGGCTCACCGCAGTACAGCGACGCGTTCGTAGACTGGCTCATCGGCGAGCACGAACGGGATTCGGAGTTCTTCACGCGGGCTAAGGCGAAGTACCTCGCGAGCCGACCGCGACGGCGACGAGCGAGTACCACGACGTAACCAAACGCACCAGGGCGGACGGATATCGTGGGTCCCGACCTAGCGTCCGGAAGGAGAGACCCCGTGGCTGGAAAGCCCGTTCACTTCGAGGTGCCGGCGGAGGACACGAGCCGCGCGCGCGAGTTCTACGGCAACCTGTTCGGCTGGCAGTTCCAGTCGATGGAAGGTCCGGTCGAGTACCACATGACCCAGTTCAGCGAGGACACGGGCGGAGCCGTGCTTCCCGGAGACCCGGGCGCGATCCGCGTGTATTTCGACGTCGACGACGTCAACGCCGGCGTCGCACGTCTGAAAGAGCTGGGCGGAAAGGCCGATGACCCGCAACCTGTGCCCGGGATGGGTTGGTTCGCGACCGCCACGGACACCGAGGGGAATCCAATCGGCCTCTGGCAGACGGACCCAGCGGCGGCGTAAGCGTGAGCGCCTAGATCGTCCAGGTGTCGCCGGCCTGGAGGAGCGCCGCGATGTCGCCCTCCTGGCCGGCGCGCGCCGTCTCGAGCTGCTCGGCCATCAGGTCGTCGTAGACCGGCCGCTCGACGTCCCGGAAGGTGCCGATCGGAGTTGCGTTCGCGGTCGACTGCGTCAGTCGACTCAGGGCAAATGCCGCGCTCGGTTCGACATGGTGTGCGTCATGGAGAAGCAACTCCGCCTCGTCCGTTACGTCCACGATCTCGACGCTTCCGTCGGTCCGCTGTCGCACTCCCTTCTCGCCCTCCTCGCCAAACCGGATCGGCTTCCCGTGCTCGAGGTAGATCCGGTTCGTCTTGTCTTCGCGAACGAAGTCGAACGCGCCGTCGTTGTAGATGTTGCAGTTCTGGAAGATCTCGACGAATGCGCTCCCGCGGTGCCCGGCTGCGGCCCGCAGCGTCGCCGTCAGATGAGCGCGATCGGTGTCGATCGCTCGCGCGACGAACGACGCCTCCGCGCCGATCGCCAGCGACAGGGGATTGAAGGGCCAGTCCAGTGACCCCATCGGCGTCGACTTCGTGCGCGTCCCCAGCGGGCTCGTCGGCGAATACTGGCCCTTCGTCAGACCGTAGATCTCGTTGTTGAACATCAGGATCTTGATGTTCACGTTGCGCCGCAGCGCGTGGATCAGGTGGTTGCCCCCAATCGACAGCGAGTCACCGTCGCCGGTGACGACCCACACGGACAGATCGGGCCGCGAGGTTGCCAACCCGGTCGCGATCGCCGGCGCCCGGCCGTGGATCGAGTGCATCCCGTACGTCTCCATGTAGTACGGGAACCGCGCGGCGCAGCCGATGCCGGAGACGAAGACGATGTTCTCCTTCGGCACCTCCAGCTCGGGCATGAAGGACTGGAGCGCCGCCAGGATCGCGTAGTCCCCGCAGCCCGGGCACCAGCGGACCTCCTGGTCGGTCTTGTAGTCCTTGGCGGTCAGTTTGCCGTTCGTCGCCACTCACCGATGATAGTCACCGGGCCCTGCTATGAGAGAATCGGGGCGCACGGGTTGTTGAAAGGGGAGGCCCTCGCGGGGAACCGCGCGGGCGCACTGCGGCAGGTGCCCGCCGCGGGACGAGGGCCCACCCCTGAACTTCAGGGTACGACTGCAAGTAGAGCGACGTCGCCGGGCCCACGCCAGGGACCCCTTTTAGATGACGGGACAGTCGGCGCCGTCCCGGCTAAGCTCATGCCGTGGCTGAGGTACGCGGAAGCTGTCTCTGCGGCGGCGTCAGATTCGAGCTGGGGGAGACCCCGGCCACACTGAGGTACTGCCATTGCGAAAGCTGCAAGAAGCTGTCGGGCGGTGCCGCAACCGTCAACTGCCGCATATCGTCGAAGGCCATCCGGATTCTCGAAGGCCAGGAGCTGCTCCAGACGTTCCAGCCCGAGGAAGGGAGCGCGAAGACGTTTTGCCGTACGTGCGGGTCGAACCTGTTCGGCGGCGGGTGGCCCGACTCGGAGACGGCGAGCGTCCGGGCAACCTCGCTGGACGATCCCTTCGACGCACGACCGAGCGTGCACGTCTTCGTCCGCTCCGTCGCCCCGTGGGAGACGCTCCCCGACGACGGGCTCGATCGCTTCGAGACGACATCCGGTTAGCCGAGCGCGTCGCGTGCGGTTTGTAGCGCCTCTTCGGCGAACGCGATCGCATCCCGATTGTCGGAATCGCGCCTGCGCGCCTCCAGTGCCCGCTCGAAGAGCTCGAGCGCGTGCTCGTACTCCCCGGCGTCGAAGAACGCCCAGCCAAGATTGTTGAGCAGCGGCCCCGCCCAGTAGGAGGCATCCGGCTCTCGCCCCCCGAGCTCGAGCCCACGCTGCGTCCACTCTTCCATCGCCGCGCGATCCTCCGAAACCGCGAGCGCACACATGTGAGCGGCGTCGCCGGCGAAGTAGTACTCGCCCGAGTCGCACGCGGACACAAAGGCTGCTGCGAACAACGGCAGTGCGGCCGCCGGATCGCCGCTGGAGCGCAGCTTCCGGCCGCGCTCGAGATCAATGCGTATTCTCACAGCGGCGGCGGGCCCGGCGAGCCCTTCCGCCTCCTGGAGAAGGCGCTCGCAGGCATCGAAGTCGCTGCGCAGACCCTCGAGGCGCGCGAGTTGAGTCAGGATCTCGGCGCCTGCAGCGGCGTCTGACGCCTCCGCCAAGTGCGCACGAAATCGCTTCTCAGTCGCGTCCAGATCGTCGAAGTCCCACAGGGGCCGCAGGCTGTCCGGCACGCGCCCACTCTACGCCGGGGTCGCCGGGTTTAAGCCCCGGCACAGCGTCAATCAACTATCCGCAGGGGGGAGCACCGGACCGCCCGTCCCTTGTCCGGGGGTTCGGTTGACGAAGTCCTGCATCAGGTGGGAGCCAGGGTGCGGAACCCTGCGGCCTCCGCACCTCGCGCCCGGGGACGGCGGCGAGGTAGCGCCTGGCTCCCACCTCTCGTGCAAACGACGCGGGTTACCAGCGGCGCTTGCCGCGGCCGTGACCGTCACCGCCGCTGCTCACCTTTTTCCTGAGCAGGATGCGAACGAGCTGGGTAAGAGCGATGACGGTGGCCGCCGCGCAAAGGCCGAAGCCCGTCCAGTTATGGACGAGCCCGAAAGCAACGGCGCCGGCGCCCGCGCCGACGACGATTGCTGCCCAGAGCAACCTGCCCTCGACATGCAGTGTCTTTATGAGTCCACCATCGCGCCGATCGCATCGGCTACTTCGCCGGCGCGGAATGGAATCCCCCGCACCAGGTTGAAGCCGGTCGCGTCGACGAGAAACTCTGCGCGGACCAGCTTCTGGAGCTGGCCGAGGTTGATCTCCGGGACGAGCACCTTGTCGTAGGCTCGCAGAATCTCGCCCGTATTGCGTGGAAATGGGTTGAGGTAGCGCAGATGCGCGTGAGCGACCTTCTTGCCGGTCGCACGAACACGGCGGATTGCGGCGGCGACCGATCCGTACGTCCCGCCCCAGCTGAGGACGAGCGTTCTTGCTCCATCCGGGTCGTCGACCTGGAGCTCTGGGATGTCATGTGCGATGCCGGCGACCTTCTGCGCACGCAAACGCACCATGAGGTCGTGGTTGTCGGGGTCGTAGCTGACATTGCCGGTGACGTCCTGCTTCTCGAGCCCGCCGATGCGGTGTTCGAGGCCTGGAGTACCGGGGATTGCCCACGGGCGCGCAAGGGTCTGCTCGTCACGGCGGTACGGCAGGAAGTCTTCTCCGTTCGCCTCGGCGAAATTCGGCTCGATCATGGGGATCGCATCGACGTCCGGGAGCAGCCACGGCTCCGAGCCATTCGCGAGGTACGCATCCGAGAGCAGGAACACCGGCGTGCGGTACTTGACGGCGATGCGTGCAGCCTCGAGCGCCGCATCGAAGCAATCCGACGGCGTAGCCGCCGCGATCACCGGCACGGGCGACTCGGAGTTGCGGCCGAACATGACGCCGAGTAGATCGGCCTGCTCCGGCTTCGTGGGCATTCCGGTCGACGGCCCCGCACGCTGGACGTCGACGATCACGAGCGGCAGCTCGAGCGTGATGCCGAGGCCGATTGTCTCCTGTTTCAGCACGATGCCGGGGCCGCTCGAGGTGGAAACGCCGAGCGAGCCGCCGAAGCTCGCGCCGAGCGCCGCGCCGACCGCCGCGATCTCGTCTTCCGCCTGAAACGTGCGCACCCCGAAGTTCTTGTGGCGCGCGAGCTCCTCGAGCACGGAGGACGCGGGCGTGATCGGGTACGCGCCGAGGAAGAGGGGCAAGCCGGACTTCACCGACGCGGCGATGAGCCCGTATGCCAGAGCCTGGTTGCCCGTGATGTTGCGGTACAGGCCCGGCTTCATCGTCGCCGGCTTGACCTCGTACTGCACGGCGAACGCCTCGGTCGTCTCGCCGAAGGCGTAGCCCGTCTGGAACGCCTTCACGTTCGCCGCGGCGATTTCCGGCCGCTTCGCGAATTTCGACTCGAGGAAGGCGATCGTCCCCTCCGTGGGGCGCCCGTAGAGCCACGACATGAGCCCGAGCGCGAACATGTTCTTGGCGCGCTCCGCTTCGCGCTTGGTGATCCCCTCGATCTCCTTCAGGGCCTCGATCGTCATCGAGGTCAGCGGAATCGCATGGACCTCGTAGGAGTCGAGCGAACCGTCCTCGATCGGATTGCCTGCGTAGCCCGCCTTGGTCAGGTTCCGGTCGGTGAACGCGTCCTTGTCGACGACGAGGATCCCGCTCGGCGGCAGGTCGTTGAGGTTCGTCTTGAGCGCCGCGGGGTTCATCGCGACGAGGACATTCGGCTGGTCGCCCGGCGTGAGGATGTCGTGGTCGGCGAAGTGGAGCTGGAAGCCGGAAACGCCTGGAAGCGAGCCCGCCGGTGCGCGGATCTCGGCCGGAAAGTCCGGATACGTGGCCAGGTCGTTGCCGATCAGCGCCGTCTCCGAGGTGAAGCGGCCGCCCGTCAGCTGCATCCCGTCCCCGGAGTCCCCGGCGAACCGGATTACGACGGATTCAAGCTGCTCGACGGGCTTCGAGGCCACCTGCTAGTTGTAGCGCAACGGTCAGGGAAGAAGGGTCTGAGGGATGTCCGGATCAGCGCTCCGCGTCGAGCTCCAGCCCGACCGCTGCGAAGTTGTAGAGCAGGAAGTACGCGAAGCTCAGCGCCACCGTGAACAGGATCGTCACCGCGATCGCCTCCTGGTATGCGAACGGGTCACGGGCGACGGTGTGCAGGATCCGGGGCAGGACGCTTGGGTGCTCGACTGCGTCCCAGCTGTTCAGGCGTAGGAAGCGGCCGAGGTAGATCCCGAGCGAGCCGAGCGCGATCGCGATGAAGGCGAAGATCCAGCCGGCGATCGCGCCTCGCCACTGACGGACCACCGTCTGCATGAGGTACAGCGACGCGAAGCCGAGCAGCACACCCATCCACGCGAACGCGCCGATCGTGACCGCGTCGTACCAGTACGGCGATAGTGGGTCGCGCTGCAGGTGGACGACATCCGTCGCGATGTACGGCGCGTTCGGAAAGAAGAGGAGCCAGAGCCCGCCGAGGACGAGGAGGAGCATGCCGCCGCGCCGCCGCCGCCAGCGGTCGTAGACGAAGACCGCGAGCGCAAACGGAATCCACGCGAGGAAGAGATTCCAGACCAGGTAGCGGAAGTCGCCGTTCCCCGCGTGCGCGTTGCGCACGAGGACGAGTGCGACGCAGAAGAGCGATGCCAGGAAGAGGCCCAGGACGGTCGCGAGTCGACGGCGACTGAAGCTCATCGTCAGTCGGCTTCGGCGAGCAGCATCTGGAGATCGAGCGGCTCCGAGATCATCGCCATGCTCCCGTCCGGGGCGCGCGGCCACTCGTCCGGCGAACGGTCGCGGTAGAGCTCGATGCCGTTGTCGTCGGGATCGTGGAGATAGATCGCCTCGCTCACACCGTGGTCGGTCGCGCCGCTGAGCGAGATCCCCGCCCCGACGAGCTGCTTCAGGGCTTGCGCGAGCGCCTTGCGGTCCGGGTAGCGGATCGCGACGTGGTAGAGCCCGGTCGTGCCGGGCGGAGGCGGCGACCCGCCCTTCGACTCCCACGTGTTGAGGCCGATGTGGTGGTGATACCCGCCGGCCGAGATGAACGCAGCCTGGTCGCCATAACGCTGCATCTCCTCGAAGCCGAGGACGTCACGGTAGAACGCGAGCGCCCGGTCGATGTCGCTCACCTTCAGATGAACGTGGCCGATGTCGACGCGCGGATCGATCGCCATGCATCTGAGGGTACAGCGGGCTGTCAGGCCGGAGTCGGTATCTCGCTGGCAAGCGAGCGGGCCAGCCGGTCGAGCACGGGAGCGAGCTGTGTGTGGTCGTCAGGAGACCAGTCGCGGACGAGCTCCTCGAGCGTTGCGCGCCGCACGGCGACGAGCGCTTCGAAGACGCGGCGACCCTCTGCAGAGAGCTCATAGTCCGCTCGCCTGCCGGCAACCAGGCCCCGTTGCTCCAAGCGACCCATCGTTTCGCGCACGGCCTCAGCGTCGACGCCCGTCGCCTCGGCGATCTGCTGTACGGAGGCAGGCGCCTGCTCTCCGGTGCGCGCAAGTAGCCACGCCTCCGTCGGATCGACGTCGACACCTGCGCGGTCCACCCACTCCTCGTATGCGCGCCAGCGCTCGTCGCGACGCGCGATCACGCTCAGCACTCGCTCCAACTCCCGCTCCGAGTCGGTGTGACTCGGCGTGGCGAAAGCCTCGCCGAGCCCCTCTGCCGTGCTCGTCTGGCGCAACGGAACGTCCGGCAGGAGCAGAGCGAGTGCGAACGCGACCACGCAGATGACGGCTGCGACGAGGAAGATTGGCGAGAGCGCAGCCGTGACCGCGTGCACGTACGAATCGTGGACGGGCGCAGGCAACGCGCGGACCGCCGCGGGTGACGTAGTCGAAGGAAGCTGCACGTTCGACCCAAGCCGCTGCACCAACTCGGTGTGCAGACGATTGGCAAAGATCGCCCCGAACAGGGAGACGCCGATCGAGCCCCCGATCGACCGGAACATCGTCGACCCTGAGGTGGCGACGCCGAGGTACGCGTAATCGACAGCGTTCTGAACTGCCAACACGAGGACCTGCATCACCATCCCGAGACCGAGCCCGAGGATGACCATGCCGAGCGCGACCATCCAGAGGCTCGTACCAACCCCGAGGCGCGAGAGCAGGAGCATTCCGACCGCCACGACCGCGGTTCCGATGATCGGAAAGATCCGGTACCGCCCCCAGCGGCTGATCAACTGACCGCTGAGCACCGAGGTTACGAGCAAACCGAGCATCAAGGGTGTCAACTGGAGTCCGGACCTGGTCGCGCTCACGCCTTTGACGATCTGCAGATAGAGCGGCAAGTACGTCACCGCACCGAACAGCGCGAGTCCGACGACGAAGCCCACCGCACTCGTGACTGCGAATGTGCGGTTTCGGAAGAGGGCTAGGGGCAGGATCGGCTCCGAGACGCGCGACTCCACGAAAGCAAACGCCGTTAGCGCAACGACGCCGATCGTGATCAGCGCGATGATCTCGGGCGAGTCCCACGCCCATGTCGTCCCGCCCAGGCTGGTGAAGAGGACGATTGCCGAGAGACCTCCGGCCAGCAGCGCCGCGCCGAGATAGTCGACCTTGTGCTGCTTGGGTGCAGGGCGGACGTGGAACACGGCGCCGATGACAACGAAGGCGACCGCCCCGATCGGAACGTTGACGTAGAAGATCCAGCGCCACGAGAGGTTGTCGACGAAGAAACCACCGAGCAGCGGACCAATGATCGTGGATACGCCGAAGACACCGCCGAAGATCCCCTGGTAGCGGCCGCGGTCACGCGGCGGAATCACGTCGCCGATCACGGCGATTGCAGTCACGATGAGACCGCCGGCGCCGAGGCCCTGCAGCGCGCGGAAGGAGATCAGCTCGGCCAGGTTCTGGCTCAGCCCGCACAGAGCAGAGCCGACGAGGAAGATGACAATCGCCGTCTGCAGGACGACCTTCCGCCCGTAGAGGTCGCCGAACTTTCCGTAGAGCGGTCCCGACACCGTCGACGCGAGCAGGTAAGCGGTAACCACCCAGGACAGGTGCTGAAGCCCGCCGAGCTCGCCGACGATCGTCGGCAGCGCCGTCGACACGATCGTCTGGTCGAGCGACGCGAGGAAGAAGACCAGGATCAGCGCGCCGAAGATCACACGCACTTGCGGTTGCTGTGTCGTCGGCGCCGGTGCGGTCGAGCTCACTCTCGGAGGATAGGCAGCGGCACGAGCGCGATGCCGGCGAGCGACCAGAGGCAGTACCCCATCCACGGATCGCCGATCACATCCGTCTGAGCGGCGAGCACAAGGGCGGCTCCGAACGCTGCAGCGACACCCGCAGGCGCCCACCAGTTCGCGCGCCGTCCCATCGTTACGAGTGCGGCGAAGATCGTGATCCCCGAGGCGATCCAGACCAGCGCTCCGAACAACCCGGTCTCGACTCCGATCTCCGTGTAGTTCGACTCTCCCGCCTTGATCGGCGTACCGGTGCGCGAGGCCGTTTGACCGGCGTTGCCGAGTCCATAGCCCTGCGGATGGTGGATGACGGTGCGTACACCCTCACGGAGACTGATCCAGTGGGAGTGAATCGAGGGTTCGTCGATGCTGCCGGCGCTGCCGCTCGCACCCGGTTGCGCCCTCGCGTTGTTTCGCTGCTCCTTCAGATCCTGCTGTGTCCACTTGCCTGTCGGTGCGACATGCGGGAAGACATGCACCCACGCGATGCTGACGGCGAGGGTCAAAACCGCGGCGGCCACCGGCCACCAGCGACGCGTGGCGAAAGCAAGGACGACCAGGCCGGCCGCGAGTGCGAGCAGTGACGAACGCGAGAACGTGAAGAGCAGTCCCGCGAAGATCAGCGCGCTCAACGGGACGAGGATGCGCGGCCGCCGGAGGAATGCTGCACCCACCAGCAACGCGACGACGAACATGTATGCACTCGCGAGCGGCCCGAGGAAGGTCGACACGAGCCGGCGGTAGAACCCCTGGGTGTCGCCCCCGTTGTTGAACACGAAGTTCTCCGGGAGGCCGCCGGTGCCGTGGTAGTCGTAGCCGAGCTGCTTGTGGAAGTAGTCGACGACTGCGGAATCGCGCCACCACGAGATCGGAACGAAGAAGTCGTCGAGGAGCCCGATCAGGGCGACCGCTGCCGCCGAGCCGACGACGGTCCAGGCAAGCCGGGCAAACTCGTCTCTGCGGAGAATCACGGAGCGGCCGAGGAAATACGCCCCCACCGGGACGAGGTCGTGCTTCAGCGCGAGCCCGACCGCAGAGCGGTCGGCAGTCCCGCCGAGCCAATCCTGCGGGAGCACCGCGTACACACAGACCAGCCCGGCGAAAGCGACGGCGAGAGCATCGGGGGGGTGAATCCGAAACGCGAGCCGGCCGGTGCGAAGCACCTCGATCACCACCCTGGCGAGTGCGACGCCCAGGAGAACTTCCTTCCAGGCCTGGAGAGCGGTCAGAGCGCCCCCCCGAACTCCCGCGCCATACAGCGCCGCCATCACGGCGTTGTGTGCGGCCAGGCCGACGACCCACGCGTACAGCGCGAAGACCGGCCGGCGCCAGACAAGGATCGCGGCGGGCACGAGCAGAAGCGCGTACACCGCAATCGCGAACCCTGAAGACATCAGCCGACAGTAAACAGAGGCGGGGACGCAAGGCGTCCCCGCCTAAAGCGTCTCAATTAGCAGCCCCAGGGCGCCATGAGTTCCCTCCTTCCCCCAAAAGAATCCGCAGATGGGGGCTTATGTTGTCACGAGGAAGCGCCGATTGACAGGGGGTGCTCCAGAAAAGATTTGACTTATGTACGAGAACCTCCTAATGATCCAGAACAGCGTGTCCGGGGACAGCACAAGAGAGGGCGTGGGCCAGCGCCTCAAGCGTTTGCGCGTGGCCCGAGGCTTCTCCCAGCGAGACCTCTCCTCGCCCGGCGTCTCATATGCGTACATCTCGCGTATCGAGGCGGGCGCACGTACGCCATCGGTCAAGGCGCTCCGTAAGCTGGCGCAGAAGCTGGGCGTCTCTGTCGAGTACCTCGAGACAGGCCGTGACATCCGCGAAGTCGACGATCGTGAGCTCCGTCTCGCAGACGCCGAGCTCGAACTTCGACTGGCGGACGATTACTCGGCCGCCGAAGGCAAGCTCGACGAGGTCTTGGCGGAGGCACTCGCTGCCGGTGACACGGTTTCCGCGGTTCGCGCTCGTGTGGCACTCGGGCTGGCGTCCGCGCAGCGAGGAAATCATCTCGAGGCCGTCGAGCGCCTCGACGCTGCGGTCGCCGGCGAAAGCGCACCTCCACCGCACCTCCGCCCCGATCTCTACACAACGCTCGGACAGTCCTACGCAGCGCTCGGTGCTCCCGACCGCGCGGTTCGGATCTTCGACGACTGCCTGACGCGCGTTCGCAACGAGGTTCCCGAGGATGTGACAGTGCACATCCGCTACGCGACGTTCCTGAGCTACGCCCTGACCGACGCGGGGGAATTCGATCGAGCTGCCGTCGTCGTCCGCGAAGCTCTGGCCGGCGCGAATGACCAAACAGATCCATACACGCGTGTTCGCCTCTACTGGTCGCTGGCCCGCCTCAACGTGGTTAGTGGGCGGTCCTCGGAAGCACTCGAGTACATCCGCAGCGCAATCGCTCTGCTCAAGGCAACCGACGACACGTTGACCCTTGCTCGTGCGTATCTGCTCGCGGCGGGCGCCGAACTGCGGAGAGGCGACGCCGGGGATGCGACCGAGCACCTCGAGCTCGCCGAACGCCTCCTCGGGGCTGGAGGGCAGCCCGACGACCTGGGCATGTTGCGGATCGGCCAGTCCCGGCTCGCAGCGCTGAACGGTGACGCAGGCGTCGCAGTCGAGCGGGCGAGGGACTCTCTTGCCCTGCTCGGAGACTTCCACGGTGGAGAGCAGGGCTCCGCGGTTCACGCACTAGCGACGGGCCTCGTACTTCAAGGTGATCAGCAAGGCGCCGGAGATGCCTTCCGGCGGGCGGTTGACCTCCTCACGGTGCACGGCCGCAGAGCCGAGGCGGGTGAGACCGCCCTGGAATGGGCGACCTTCCTGCAGGAGCAGGGACGGCCCGACGAGGCGGAGCCGATCCTCCGCCGCGCGTACGATCTCGGCGTGGACGCCGAGCTCGCAACCCGCAAGAGTTGACCCTCGAGCGGGTCGTTCGCCCCGCCGGCCGGTACACGCTCGCTCTCTGCGCCAGGCATGCGAGCGATGCGACCCGCCGGGTCCGTGACGGGACGCTGACCACGACGCTGCGCGTCGGCCAAGGCGTCGAGATCGCAACGGCGAGGCAGACGCTGGACGGACGCCTGGTGCTCAGCGCGGAGAGTCATGAGGGTTTGGAGCGATTGAGGTTCGTCCTCGCCGTCGACGCCGACCACACCGAGTTTCTACGGCGCTTCGCGCGCGACCCGCTCATCGGCGAGACGGCTTCCCGCTTCCAGGGGATGCGGCAGCTTCGGCTCTCGACAGTGGCGCAGACGCTGTTGCGCGCATTCTGCGGACAGCTGATCGACTCGCGACGAGCGCGACAGCTCGAGCGCATCATCGTGCGCGCTGTCGAGCCGCGTGTGGACGGCACCGATCTCCATGCGCCGCCGACGTCGAAGTCGCTGGCGCGGTTCGCACCGGTCCGACTGCGGCAGCTCGGGTTGCACGCCAGCCGCGCTGCTGCCCTCGTGCGGATCTGTCGTTCCACCGATCTGGAGAAGCTGCACGCGCTGTCCACCGAGCAGGCTGCGGCCTTCATCGAGCGGCAGCGAGGTCTCGGGCCCTGGTCCGCGGGCGTCGTCTGCCTCGAAGGGCTCGGACGCTACGAGCGCGGCCTGGTCGGAGACCTCTCGCTGGTGAAGCTGATGTCGCGATTGCGCGGTCGCTGGGTGGAGGCGTGGGAGACAGCCGAGCTGCTCGCGCCCTACGGCGAGTGGGGCGGGCTGGCAGGCCTGTATCTCACGACGGGCTTCGCCCACGGCTTGATTCCGCTGCCCGAGGAACGTCCAGTCCGTTTCCCGCGGCCGGCGTACGGATGATCGAACGCGTTTTCGTCGTTCGCGACGACGTGATTCTCGCGGCATACCGCGTGTCTCTTTCGCCTGCTTAGACTGCGGGCGTGGCTGCCAACCGGAAGATTGCGATCCTCGGTGCCGGAAGAATCGGCGAGTCGCTGCTCGCCGGCCTGCTCACCTCCGGCTGGCGGAAAGCGGACGACATCGTCGTCACGGGGCGACGTGAGGAGCGGCTGAAGGAAGTCGCCGATCGCCACGGGGTCGAGGCCACGATGTCCAACGCCGAGGCGGTCGCCGATGCCGGGCTCGTCGTGATCGCGGTCAAGCCGCAGGACTTCGACGTCCTGCTGGGCGAGATCGGCGGACTGCTCACGCCCGAGCAGACGGTTCTCTCCGTCGCCGCGGCCATCCCGACCGGCCAGATCGAGGCACGGCTGGCGCCTGGGGTTCCGGTCGTGCGCGCGATGCCCAACGCGCCGGCTCTCGTGCACGAGGGCATCGCCGGCATCTGTGCCGGCGCGCATGCGGCCGACGAGCATCTCGACCTCGCTGAAGACGTGCTCGCACATCTGGGCAGCGTCGTGCGCGTGCCGGAGCGCTACATGGATGCCGTCACGGCCGTGTCCGGCTCTGGTCCCGCGTACTTCGCGCTCCTCGCGGAGGCAATGATCGACGCGGGAATCCTGCTCGGGCTCTCGCGCGAGACATCGACGCAACTCGTTGTCCAAACAATGTTGGGAACCGCCAAGCTCCTCCGCGACGAGGAGATGCACCCGGTCGAGCTGCGCGAAGCGGTGACATCGCCGGGCGGCACCACAATTCACGCGATCCGCGAGCTGGAGCAAGCGGGCGTGCGCGCCGCATTCCTGAATGCGATTCAGGCAGCAATGGAGAGATCGAAAGAGCTCGCGGCCGGCGGAACGTGAGCAACGACGTCGAGCTCGTCATCCTCGAGGACCCGGGCGAAGTAGCCGCAGCCGTCGCGGAGCGGCTGGCCCGAGTGGCACGTGTCGGCGGCCAGATCGCGCTCACGGGCGGCACAACGCCCGAGCAGGCATACAAGGAAGCGGCAGAGCGCGAGCCCGACTGGAGCAAGGCGGAGATCTGGTGGAGCGACGAACGGTGCGTTCCCCCCGACGACGAACTCTCGAACTACGCGCTGGCGAAACGCACGCTGCTCGGCCGGCTCGCAAACGGCCCGCACGCAGTCCATCGCATCAAGGGCGAGCTCGGGAAGGAGAGAGCGGCCGCCGATTACGAGCTGGAGCTCGGGGACATCGTGTTCGATCTCGAGCTGCTCGGCATCGGCAAGGACGGTCACGTCGCATCTCTGTTCCCGAATGCACCGACCCTGCGGCAGAGCAGGCGAGTACTCCCGGCGGAGCCCGGGCTGGAGCCCTTCGTCGACCGGGTGACGCTGAGCATCCCCGCCTTGAACAGCGCGCGCGAGATCGTCTTCGCCGTCTCCGGCGCCGAGAAGGCCGAGGCCGCGCACCGGGCATTCGCCTCGAAGCCAAGTCCCGGCACGCCGGCCAGCCTCGTCCGGGCCTGCGACGGCAGCACCATTGCAATCCTCGATCGCGCTGCCGCAGCCAACCTTCGAGCTTGACATGCCTCTCCCTATATGTAGAAGTGGGCCGAGAGACCAAAGGGGCGGCCCCTTCTTTTGCAAGAGACGCTGGTACTCGACAAGCCGGAGCAACTAAAGGCGCTCGGCCATCCTCTGCGCGTGCGCGTGCTGGAGATGCTCGGCCAGGAGGGCGACTGGCAGCTCACGAACCGTGAGCTCGCCCAGCGGCTCGGCGTCGACCCCGGGCACCTGCACTTCCACGTGCGCATGCTGCTGAAGGCCGGATTGATCGAGCTCGCCGACGAGAACGGACGCGGACGCGAAAAACCGTATCGCGCCGTCGCGAAGGTCTTCCGCGTCGCGCCCGAGTTGCTGTCGGCGGGCGGCGCCAGCGACCTCCAGGCGGCGATGATCGACCAGGTGCAGCGTGCTCACGCGGTCTATTCGCCTGACGGCACGTTTCGGGGTGCGCAGCTCGAGGTGAAGCTGACCATGGCACGGGCGCTCGAACTGATGGGGACGTTCCTGGAAACCGCGAACGACCTCAAAGACGAAAGAGCGGACAAGATCGTGCTGACGATGTTCGCGCACCCGCCCGCGCAGCAGGACTAGGGAAGGAGCTGCGAGCTCAGCTCCGCAGCCAGCTCGCGACGGCCGGCGAGCGCCTGTAGCACGAGCACAGTGTCCGCGACCGGAATGTCCTCGAGGTAGTCCTCGCGTGTCTCGAACGTTTCGAGCACGGCCTCGACGGCCTCGACATACCCGAGCGGGTCGTGGGCCGCGATGAAAGCGAGCGCATCTCCGACGGGCACAGGGAAGTCATGGCTCGTGCGCAGGCCGTCGGCGAGGACGCGCGCTTCCTGGTCGCGGGCCAGCACGAGCAGAGCGAGCGTGGCGGCATACCGGCCGATCGGCGACTGCGCCTCGGCGGCACCCTCGTCGAGGGTCCAGCGCGCGTCGGCCTCGGCGCCGTCCCAGTCGCCGGCGAGGATGTGCGCCTTGAGGATCGCGATCGGGCGTCCCCAGCTTCCGGGTGGCGCGAGCACGTAGCTCTCGCGGTAACGCTCGACGGCTCTCGCGAACCATTCGCGCGCCTCCTTGGTCTCGCCTGCCATGAGTAGCGCGAGACCCGCGCCTCCGGCAGCATTCCCCATCCGAGCCAGCTGCCGCTGGCGAGCGTCTTCATCCTCGGCGTCCGGCAGTCGCACCTCACCGTCCCGGTAGCGTTGATCCTCACGCCGTGCGTGTCCCGCCCAGTCCACCACGCCAAGAGCCTATGAAAACGTCCTTCTACGACCTGCCGCTGCTGACCGCTCCCGGGCAGGTGTTCACACCCCGACCGGCGACGGAAAGGCTGGTCGATGAGGCGCTCGAGCGAATCGACGGAGTTCCCATGCGCATCGCGGACGTCGGCACGGGCAGCGGCGCCGTGGCGATCGCGCTCGCCGTCAACCGCCCGCAGGTCGAGGTGTGGGCGACCGACACCAGCGCGGCCGCGGTCGAGCTTGCGAGGGAGAACGTGAAGCTTCACGGTGTCGAGGACCGCGTGCACGTCGTCCAGGGAGATCTCCTCGACCCGCTCACGGCGCCGGTCGACCTCGTCGTCGCGAACCTGCCGTACCTCTCCGACCAGGAGCGGGATCCGCGTTACGACAACGAGCCGCCGGAGGCGGTCTACGCGCCGGGCGACGGGCTCGATCCGTACCGCCGCCTGTTGAATGCCTGCCGCGACGGCAAGCTCGAGACGGGCGGAACGCTGCTGATCCAGTTCCACCGGGACGCGCTCGCGGCGAACTGCTGGGAGCTCGAGGATCTCCGCGAGCAACTCGAAGCCCCGGCGTAGACTCGCCCGATGGAACGTCGGGAGGTCGTGTTCGTCGACGGCGTGCGCACGGCTTTCGGGCGCGCCGGGCCTCAGGGCATGTTCTGGAAGACGCGTGCCGACGACATGGCCGTGAAGGTTGTGCGCGAGTTGCTGCGGCGGAACCCCGAGATCCCGCGGGAGCGCATTGGCGACGTCATCTACGCGGCCACTGCGCAGGTCGGCGACCAGGGGCTGACGCTCGGGCGAGACGTGGCGCTGCTGGCCGGGATTCCACAGTCCGTTCCCGGCTTTGCGGTCGACCGCATGTGCGCGGGCGCACTGACCGCCGTGACCGCCGGCGCGGGTGAGATCGCGTACGGCGCATGTGACGTCGTACTCGCCGGCGGCGTCGAGCACATGGGACACCATCCGATGGGCGAGGACGTCGACTTCAATCCGCGCTTCGTTTCCGAACGTCTCGTCGATCCCTCCGCGGTGACGATGGGCGCGACCGCGGAGAACCTGCACGATCGCTTCCCGCAGATCACGAAGGACGACGCAGACGCGTTCGCGGTGCAGTCCCAGCAGCGTGCTGCGGCGGCATGGTCGAACGGCGTCATGCGCGAGACGGTCGTGCCGATGAGCGTGTTCACGGACGACGGCTGGAAGCTCGCGGACAGCGACGAGTTTCTCAGGCCCGACACGACACTCGAAGGGCTCGCGACTCTGCGCACTCCGTTCCGCGCGGGCGGCCGCGTTACCGCAGGCAACTCGGCTGGTTTGACGGACGGCGCAACGGCGTGCTTCCTTGCCGCAGAGGAAACGGCTGCGGAGCTCGGCCTCGAGCCCAAGATGCGGCTCGTCGCGTTCGCGTTCGTAGGTGTCGAGCCGGAGCTGATGGGCATCGGGCCGATCCCGGCGACACAGCGGGTGCTCGAGCAGACCGGCCTGACGCTCGACGACATCGGCCTCTTCGAGCTGAACGAACCGTTCGCCGTGCAGGTGCTGACCTGGTGCGACGGGATGGGCATCGATTCAGCGGATCCGCGGCTCAATCCATACGGCGGCGCGATCGCGTGTGGGCACCCACTCGCAGCCACCGGCGTGCGCCTGATGGCGCAGCTCGCGTACGGCTTCCGCGAGCGGCCCGACGTTCGGTACGGCCTGACCGCGCTGTGCGTCGGCATGGGGATGGGTGCCGCCTTGCTGTGGAAGAACATCGATGCCGGTCACTGAGTTCAAGCTCGCGCGCGCGGGCGACGTCGCGCTCGTGACGATCGACAACGGGGAGGACTGGACGAAACCCACGTTCTTCGGTCGGGAGGCGCTCGAGTCGTTGGATCGCTTGCTCGGGGAGCTGGAAAACGGGGATTTCGGCTCCGCAGTGATCTCCGGCAAGCCATTCATCTTCGCGGCAGGCGCCGACATCACGGAGTTCCCGGACATCACGCGCGAGCGTGCGATCGAAGGCTCACGCGCCGGACACGAGCTGTTCGGGCGCCTGCGTGCGTTGCCTTTCCCGACGGTGGCCGCGATCAACGGCGCCTGTCTCGGGGGCGGCGTCGAGCTGGCGTTGCACTGCACCGCACGGACGATCTCCACCTCGGTCCGCCACTTCGCGTTTCCTGAGGTGTTCCTCGGGCTGTTCCCGGCGTGGGGCGGGACGCAGCTGCTGCCGCGGCTCGTCGGGCCCGAGGGTGCGATCAAGGTGATCGTGTCGAATCCGCTGCGGCAGAACCGGATGCTGTCCGGCCCGCAGGTCGCAGAGCTCGGCATCGCCGACCGGCTGCTCGAACCGGTGGAGTTCGTCGACGAGTCCCTGGCATTCGCACGCGAGCTCGCCAAGCGACCGCTCGGTCGGCCCGAGCCCGACTGGTCCGATTCCGAGACGATCCTCCGTCGCGCGCGGACTGCGGTTGACGACGCCGTGCACGGCGCTGCGCCGGCGCCGTACGCCGCGCTCGACCTGATCGCGGGCGCGCAGGAATGGACGATCGAGGAGGGCTACGCCCGCGAGCGAGAGGCGATCGGTGAGCTTCTCCCCGGCCCGCAAGCGCAGGCGTCGCTCTATGCCTTCCAGCTCGTCGAGCTGCGCGCGAAGCGACATCCGGCTCGTCCCACCGTCCCGTCTCAGAGGGTCAGCAGGTTCGGGATCGTCGGCGCCGGCCTGATGGCGCGGCAGATCGCAACGCTGTTTCTGCGTCGCGTAGAGGTGCCGATCGTGATCCGCGACGTGAAGCAGGAGATCGTCGACCAGGCACTCGCCGACATCCGCGCAGAGATCGACGCTCAGGTAGCCAAGGGCCGCTACGACGAAGGGAAGGGGAGGTTTCTCTCGTCCCTGGTCTCAGGGTCGACGGACTACGAAGGATTCGCCGACTGCGATCTCGTGCTGGAGGCGGTCTTCGAGGAGCTCGAGGTGAAGAAGCAGGTGCTCGCCGAGTTGGAGCAAGTCGTACACGAGGAGTGTGTCCTCGCGACGAACACCTCGGCCCTGTCGATCACGGACATGGCCGCTGATTTACGCAGGCCCGAACGCGTCGCCGGGATGCACTTCTTCAATCCGGTCGCGCTGATGCCGCTGCTCGAGGTCGTGCGCGCGGCCGAGACGGATGAGGTGACACTCGCGACCGTCTGGGACGTCGGCGAGAAGCTGCGCAAGCGGCCGATCCTCGTCAATGACGCGCCGGGCTTCGTCGTCAACCGCGTGCTGACGCGAATGACTCGCGTGATCATGGACGCGGTCGAGCACGGGACGCCGGTCGAGGACGTCGACGAAGCGGTGATGTCCATGGGGATGCCGATGGCGCCGTCCGTCCTGCTGCAGATGGTCGGCCCGCGGGTCGCGAACCACGTCCTCGAACGGATGCACGATGCGTTCCCGGAGCGTTTTCCGCTGTCACCCGCACTGGCGGCGATCGCCGACGGCAACGAGGCCGTCGTCCTCGAAGACGCGCCGCGAGCGCGGGAGCAGGTCGTCGAAGACGTCCTCGAAGCCGTGGCCGACGAGATTCATTTCCTGCTCGAAGAAGGCGTCGTCACTGAAGCAGCCGACGTCGACACGGCCCTCCTCCTCGGCGCCGGCTGGCCGTTCTTCCTCGGCGGGATCACGAAGCACCTGGATCAGATCGGCATGTCCGAACGGCTCTTCGGCCACGTGTTCGCCGACGTGACCGCCGTAGCCCCCGCCTAACCGGACGCGTACCGGTGCCAGGCACGGGTACGCAAGCGTGACGAGCTCGTCGCAGAAGCCGGCAACGCCTCTGGTCGTACGGGCTCGCGCAGGTCGTACCGGTGCCAGGCACCGGTCCGAACGTGTGACGAGAGCCGCGCGAAAGTAGGCTCTCCCGGCATGGCACATGACGACTGGCGGATCCGGATCGAATTGCCCGACGAGGCCGACGCGCAGGACCTGCTCGGCCGGCTCGGGTTGCGACAGAGCGGCGCGGAGGAGCTCGCCGACGACCTGCGCGAGCATCGGCTGGCCGTGTCCCAGGACGGCGACACCGTGTTCGTCTACGCGGCAAGCGGCATGCAGGCCGAGCAGGCGGCACGCGTCATCGAGAGCGAGCTGGACGACCAGGGACTGGCGCCGGCCCGCTTCGTGACCGAGCGCTGGCTCCGGGACGAGGAGCGCTGGGACGACGAGCCCGACCAGCCGGACGTCGAGGAGGAGCTCCTCCAGCGCGGCTATGCGCCGTGGGAGGTGCGAGTCGAAGCCGGAAGCCTCCGCGAGGCCCACGATCTCGCCGAGCAGCTCCGATCCGAGGGCTACGACGTCTCCCGCACCTTCACATACGTGATTGCGGGAGCGGCGAGCCGAGAGGAGGCCGCCGAGCTGGCCAGGAGGATCCACGGCGAGGTCGAGCCCGGAGGCGAGCTCGTTTACGAGGTACAGCCCCTGAATCCGTTTGCCGTGTTCGGGGGTCTCGGCACCTAGTTAGCTGAGTCCCAGGCGCGCCGCGTTGGCAGCGCCGCATAGAGACCCGTCGGCTTTGCCCGCTGGGCCTCCTCCCGCGGGCTACAGGGTCACCCCAACAAGGGAACGCGCCGATGCCCTCCGGCCGATATACTGGTTGGACGACGCCCGCCTTGGGGATTCGCGGGGTCGCCTTTTCTTACACAGTGCAGCGCTTTTAGACGCTGCGTCCATGCAGGAGATCAAAGAGCAGCCGACCACAGCGTCGGAGGCGACGGACGGCTTGATGGCCGACGCCCTCCGAGCCGAAGCCTGGGCGGGCGAGCCCTTCATTCGTGAGGGCGAAGATCCCGCCACGGTCCTGGCGCCCGGCACTTCCCGCCGGCGCGCACTAGACGACGCCCTCGCGGAGATCGAGGGAGGGCAGCGCACGCCCTCGTCCGGGTGGAAGGTCGAGTACGGCTTCATGCTCGGGCTCGAGCGAGTTTTGGCGGAGGAAAAGCCTCACCTCGCGTCGGGCACCGAGTTGCGGCGCCACCAGATCGACGCGCTCGCGGGCATGCTGACCGAGCTGATCGCGTCGCACGAGAAGGAGGCGGGGCCGAACGGCAACGGCAACGGCGTCACCGAAGTCGTCGAGGCCGAAGCGGAAGACGAGGACGAGCCGGCCGAGGAGTCCGCCGAGGACGTTCTCGACGAAGACGTGGAGGAAGACGAGCACTACACGGGACCGGACCCTGGTGCGGCGCGCCGCTATCGGTTCCGTCATCCAACCGCGTCGGGCAAGACGATCGCCGCGGCGGGGTTCGTGGAAGCCGCACGCTCCCTCGGCGTCTTGATCCTCACGCACCGTCGCCTGCTCGTCTCGCAGTTCCAGCGCGATCTCACCGACGAGGGATACGGAGACAGGTTCGCGCCGGCCGTCGAACGCGGCAAGGAGTCACTCCAAAGCGGCAACCCGCTGACGATCCAGACCTACGCGTGGTTCGCGCGCCACCAGGAATCGATCTCCCGGGAGGCGTACCAGCTCGTCATCTGCGACGAGGCTCACACCGCGCTCGGCGAGAAGACGAGCGCAGCGATCCGCGCATTCCCGGAGCCGATCTACATCGGCATGACCGCGACCGAGCAGTTGATCGCAAAGCAGGTGTCCGACGTGTTCCCCGCGTCGGTCGACGACCTGCCGTTGCAGGATGCGGCGCGGCGAGGACTGATCGCGCCGTTGCGCGACCTACGCGTCCCACCCGTCGCCGCGATCAACCAGGTGCCGATCGTCGGCGGCGACTTCGACCAGGAGATCCTGGCGAAGACACTCGACCACCAGGCGCTGAACCAAGCCGCCGCGTCGCTGTACCGCGAGCGCTTCGACAACACGCCGGGCATCGTCTACGCCGCCGGTGTCGATCACGCATACAACCTCGCGAAGGAGTTTCGCGCCGTGGGCCTGAAGGCGGAGGCCGTCTCCGGCCGCACACCTCCGGTGCGGCTCGCCGAGACACTCGCCGCCTACGAGCGCGGCGAGATCAACGTCCTCATCAACGCGATGCTGCTCGCCGAAGGCTGGAACTCTCCGCGCGCGACCGTCTGCATGCATCTCGCACCGACGGCTTCGCGACGGGTCTATCAGCAGCGAATCGGCCGGATCATGCGCACGCATCCGCGGAAGGAAGCCGGGATCGTCGTCGACTTCGTCCCGAAGGCGGCGACGCACAACGAGCGCGTGATCTCGTTGCACTCGCTGCTCGACGCCGACTTCTACCGCGAGGGCGCCCGTGTCACACCCGCCCCGCGACGCAGAGTTCAGCGGCGCGCACGCCGTAAGCTCACGCCGGCTCCGTGGCTCGTTCCGGTCACCCCCGACGTTCGCCGCCGGCTCGCCGTGATCACCCGCGAATGGCAGCGCGTCGATCCGAAGTACCTCGACGAGGACGAGCAACGCTACTGGGCGACGATCGCGGGACGCCAGATCCGTTTCGACGAGCGCGCCGCTTTCGTGGAGAAGCTGACGGCACGCGGTGCCTCGAAAGCCTGCCTCGAACAGTTCCTCGCGACGTGTGCCGCCGAGAACCCCAACCGACGCCTTCGCATGATCGCCCTTTCCGACCGTGTATCGATGACGGTCGAACGCGCCGACTTCGACGATCTCGTCACGCTCGTGACCCAGGCGCCGACCTGGGAGAAAGACCGTATGGGCGGTGTGCGAGTTCTCCTGCGCGCGGTCGCAGAAGGAAAGGCCGACGCACCCGAGCAGATCCTGGCGCGGTGGACATGGCGCCTCGCACGCGCCTCGCGCAAGGTTCAGGACCGGCGCGCAAGCGCGGAGTTCCCGGAGGCAAAGCGGCTCCTCGGCGCGCTGGCGAACTCCCGGGGTCACCGGCACGAGGAGAACGCAGCGAAGCTGGTCAACGTGGCCCTCGAGCTGCCTGTTTCGGTCGGTGCCGCCCTGCTCGCATCCGCCGAGGGATACACCCCCCGCGCCACCCAGCTCCTCGACGCGGCGCGCGAAAGGCTGGGCACGATCCACGAGGTCGCCGGCGCGCTGGCGGAGAATCTTCCGCAACCGAAGCTGACCTCCGGCCGCTCCCGCAGGCGCAAGCGGCGCAAGCGCAAGAAGAGCGGCGCGCAGCAGCAGCAGCAGCAGCAGCAGCAGCAGCAGGCACAGGCACCAGAGGGGCAGGAGCAGCAACAGGCCGCGGCCGCGGAGCCGAAGAAGCGGAAATCGCGGCCCAGGAAACGACCCGCTCCCAAACCCGAGCCTGCGTCCGCTGAAACGCCGGGCGCCTAAACAGGACTAACCAGGGTGCTCATCCTCGTCCCGATCGCGTTCGCGGCGGGCGTCATCACGGCGTTCACGCCCTGCATCCTCCCGGTGCTGCCAATCGTGCTGGCCGGTGGCGCCGGCGGCGAGACGAAGCGGCGCCCCTACGCGATCGCCGCCGGCCTAGTCACAACCTTCACGGCCTTTCTGCTCGCGGGCGCGTGGTTATGGGGCCTA
The DNA here is from genome assembly GCA_039648845.1 of Actinomycetota bacterium. Classification (GTDB taxonomy): domain Bacteria; phylum Actinomycetota; class Thermoleophilia; order Gaiellales; family Gaiellaceae; genus 3-1-20CM-4-69-9. Next base: position 27,540 of record JBBWZE010000118.1, read on the forward strand.
CTCGGAATCGGCGCGAAGCACCAGATCCAGATCGGGGCGGCCCTGCTGCTCCTGCTGGCACTGACGCTGATCGTGCCGAAGGCAGGCGAGCTGGTGGAGCGTCCATTCGCCCTGCTCACACGGCGGCGCGCCGGCGATCTCGGTGGAGGCTTCTTCCTCGGCGCGAGCCTCGGCCTCGTCTTCGTCCCGTGCGGCGGGCCGGTGCTGGCGTCGCTGACGGCAAACGTCGCGACGGATCGCGTCGGCGGTTGGATCGTCGCGATCGCGATTGCGTACGCCGTCGGTGCCGCATTGCCGTTGCTCGCGATTGCGCACGGCAGCCGAGGTCTCGCAGCGCGGTTCCGGCAGCACGCCCAGGCTGTTCGTGTCGGCGGCGGCGTGCTGATGGCTGCGGCAGCAGTCGTGATCTACCAGGGCTGGGCGGAGGACCTGCAAACAAAGGTGCCCGGCTATGCGCAAGGGTTGCAGAACGCGATCGAGGGCACAGCCACCGCGAAAGCGAAGCTCGACCGCCTGGCCGGAAAGACCAAGCCGGTCTTCGTCGCGAGCGGACAGCAGCTGGCGTCAGAGCTCGGCAAGGTGCCGCTCAAGGACTACGGCGCCGCGCCGGACGTCCACGACGTCTCGGCGTGGATCAACTCGCGCCCGCTCAGTCTTCCGAAGCTCCGCGGGAAAGTCGTGCTCGTCGACTTCTGGACGTACTCGTGCATCAACTGCCTGCGCACGCTCCCGTATCTCAAAGCGTGGGATGCGCGCTATCGCACGGCGGGCCTGGTCATCCTGGGCGTGCACACGCCGGAGTTCGCATTCGAGCATGATCTGGGAAACGTCCGCGCAGCCGTCAAGCGCCTCGGTGTTGACTACCCCGTCGCCCTCGACAACAGCTACGGGACGTGGAAGGCGTACTCGAACAACTACTGGCCTGCCGATTACCTCGTCGACCAGGCGGGACGCGTACGCGACGTCCACTTCGGCGAAGGGGACTATGCCCAAACCGAGCGCGACATCCGTCTCCTGCTCACGGTCGGCAAGGCCGGCCGGCTCCCGCCAGCCGGGCGTGACACGGACCGGACACCGGCTGAACTGAGGACGCCTGAGTCGTATCTCGGCTATCTCCGCATCGGCAACTACACGGGCTCGCCGCTGCGAACCGACCGCGTCGCCGCATACCGCTTCCCGGCGTCGCTGACGCAAGACTCGTACGCGTACGCGGGCGACTGGAAGGTCGAGGGCGAGCGGATCGTCGCCGTGAACAACGCGCGCCTCCGCCTGCACTTCCAGGCGCGCACCGTGCACCTCGTGCTCACCGGCCGCGGTTTCGTCACGGTCAAGGTGGACAGGAAGGCGCTGCCCACGGTACGGGTGGACGGTGCCAGGCTCTACGCGCTCGTCAGGCAGAAGAGCGTTGCGGACGGCATGCTCGAGCTCAGCTTCACGCGCGGCCTCGCGGCCTACGCGTTCACGTTTGGCTAGCGGTACTAGGGCTGTTCGGACGGGCCGCGCTCGGGCCC
>JBBWZE010000053.1:0-13033 GCA_039648845.1 Actinomycetota bacterium
TTGCCGCCACGGTCACGGATGTCGTAGACGAACCGCGCGGCCTTGGCGAGCGCTGCCGGCCCCAGAAAGTCGGGGTCGGCCTCCATCGAGTTGCACTCCGAGACGCAGCAGCCGCACATGATGCAGAGCGCCTCCTTGTGGATCACGTTCATCTGCTGCTGCGAGATGATGCGCTCCTTCTCGAGCGGCTCCTCGTAGCCCGGATCGAGCCACGGCTTCATCCGTCGCACCTTTCCCCAGAAGGGATCCATGTCTACGACGAGGTCCTTGATCACCGGCATGTTCCCCATCGAGGAGATCACGGGCACATGACCCGACTTCGCGATGTCGTACATGCGCGTCTTGCAGGCAAGGACGGCGGCACCGTCCATGCGCATGCCGCAGGAGCCGCAGATCATCATCCGGCAGCTCTTGCGATACGCGAGCGTACCGTCGTGCTTGTCCTTGATGATGTCGAGCACGTCGAGGAGCGTCACCCAGTCGGGGGCCTCGACCTCGTAGCGCTTCAGCTCCTTTTCGCCGGTCTCTGCGTCGTAGCGCCAGATCTTCAGCGCGACGTCGATCGTCGTGGAGCCTGGTGCCGGAGCGAGCTCGCTGTGCACTAATACGTCCTTTCCTGGGGCGTCCACTTGGTCATGGTCACGGGCTTCCAGTCGACTCTTGGCCGGCCGTCGACCCATCTCACGAGCGTGTGCCGGAGATAATGCTCGTCGTCGCGATCGGGATAGTCGTATGGCCGGGCGTGCGCGCCCCGGCTCTCCTTGCGCTCGATGCCGCAGGGAACCATGCAGGCGGCGAGGTCGAGCAGGAAGCCAAGCTCGAGGGCCTGGGTGAGGTCGTTGTTGAAGATGTTGCCTTTGTCCTCGACGGTCACGCGCTCGTAGCGTTCCCGGAGGCCCTCGACGATCTCCCCCTGCTTTCGCATCTGCTCCTCGCGGCGGAAGACACCGAAGTTCTCGTGCATGGACTCCGCCAGCTCGTCGCGGATCGACCAGGGCCGCTCGCCCTCGTGTCGGTCGAGCAGCTCCTTCAGCTCGCGTTCGGCGTCGGCCTCGATCGACGGCGGCACTTCGACCGTGGTGTTCGCGAGCGCCCAGTCGGCGGCGTGGCGGCCGACGCGCTTCCCGTAGGTGATCGTCTCCATCAGCGCATTCCCGCCCAGGCGATTGGCGCCGTGAACCGACACGCACGCGCATTCTCCCGCGGCGTAGAGCCCCTCGACCTCGGTGAGCCCCCAGACGTCCGTGTCGACACCGCCCATGTGGTAGTGCGCTCCGGGCCGGACCGGAATCGGCTCGTAAATCGGGTCGACCCCCGCAAAGGTCATCGAGAGCTCGCGCGTGCCGTGCAGGCGCTCCAGGATCTTCTCCGCGCCGAGATGCCGCAGATCGAGGATGACGTTGCCGTTGATCCCTCGTCCCTCGTCGATCTCGGTCTGCTCTGCGCGGGAGATCACATCGCGCGACGCGAGCTCCATCGCGTTCGGCGCGTAGCGCTTCAGGAACCGCTCGCCCTCCGAGTTGAGGAGGTACGCGCCCTCGCCTCGGGTGCCCTCTGTGATCAGGACGCCGGTCGGCGAGAGCGTCGTCGGGTGGAACTGCATCATCTCCATGTCCTTCAGCGGGACGCCGACGCGGAGTGCGAGGGCCATCCCGTCGCCCGTGCAGGCGTAGGCGTTCGTGGTCCCGACGTAGAGCCGGCCCGCCCCGCCGGTCGTCAGAATGACCGTCTTTGCGCCGATCGACTTGAGGCCTCCGTTGAGCAGATCCCAGGCGATCACCCCCTGGCAGCGGTCGTCGTTCATGACGAGCTTCCAGGCAAAGAACTCCTCGTAGGTCGGGATTTCGCGCTTCATCACCTGCTCGTAGAGGACGTGCACGAGAACGTGGCCCGTGATGTCGGCCGCATAGGCCGTCCGCGGCGCGCCTGCGGCGCCGAAGGGACGCTGCGCGATGCGACCGTCGTCGGTGCGCGAGAAGACCGCGCCCCAATGCTCGAGCTGGTAGACGTCGCCAGGCGCCTCGGTGCAGAGGATCTCGATCGCGTCCTGGTCGCCGAGATAGTCGGAGCCCTTGACGGTGTCGTAGGCGTGTTCTTCGGGGCTGTCCTCCGAGGCATTCCCGAGCGCGGCGTTGATCCCGCCTTCGGCCGCGCCGGAGTGGCTGCGGACCGGATGGATCTTCGAGAGCAGCGCGACGTCGGCGCCCGCATCGTGCGCCTCGATGGCCGCGCGCATGCCCGCGCAGCCCGCACCGACGATGAGGACGTCGTGCTTGGCCTCCACTACTTCGGACGCTACACAATGGCTTCGCCCGGAGGCCGCCCCTCGAGCAGGCCGGAAGGGCCGTCGCAGCAATGGCGGCCCTTCCGTTAAGTTGCGGACGTTGCTATGCCCCGGCCTTCGCCTGCCAGCCGTACCCGGCAGCCGCGCAGTCGTAGTGCCCGCCCTGATAGTCGAACGAGAAGCGATTCAGGTTCAGCGTTCCCGTCGCATTGCCCGCCGTGTCGAGCTTCCCACTCACGCTGTAGCTCGTCGAGAGGTTGGTGATCGACGAGCCGCTGCCGGTCTGGAGAGGCCCGGTGTACGAGAAGGTGAAGCTGAGGTCAGGCTGGATCCGCGTCGCGCCATTGAACGAGAGCCGGACGTCCTGGAGGATGCCGACGTCGCCACAATCGACGTCCGACGTCGTCGCGAAGTTCGCCGCGGAGCTACCGGCCACGTCGAAGCAGATGCTCTTGCCCTGATTCGTGAACCCGCAGTAGTGCCCGGCCTTAGCGGCCGGCGCGGCCGGCGGGGGCGGCGTCGCCGGCGGTGGTGTGGGAACGGGAGGCGCGGCTGTGGCCGGCAGGCCTTTGACAACTTCACAGTCGCTGCCGACCGTGTCCGTCGCGTCTGCGGTCGCGGCGTCCCTGCCGCCACCGCAGCGGAGCCTGTCCTTACCCGGCCCGCCCACGAGCAGGTCGTTGCCCGCTCCCCCAACCAGGGTGTCGTTGCCGGCGTTGCCGAAGAGTTTGTCGTTGCCGGCCTTGCCGTTGATCGTGTCCGCCCCGGCAGTACCCTTGAGGACATCGTTCTTGGGTGTGCCGTTGATCGTCCTCACCGCACTTGCCGAGACGCCCCCGACGAGGGCCCCGGTGAGGCCGAGAACGGTGGCCATGAGAGCAAACTTGCGCATGTCACTCCTTTGCGTTGGACGCGCGTCCCCTCTGCCGGTCGCGCACACCTGCGAGTGTCCTGCGGGCTCCTAACCTGACGCTAATCCGCATGAACCGCCGTCGGAGGTGGCGGGCGCCTGGACGTCGCCCGCCACCCTGCCTTCGCTAGGGAGCCGTCACACGCAGAGTGAACCGCGCTGCCGCGCCGCCTCGAGTGACGCGCACCCGCAACGAGCGTGCCCCGCAGACCCTGTACTCGGCCGACTTGCCCCCGGTGCTGGCCCAGGAGCCCTTCGCGAGCACGGTCCGTCCGTCGTCCGTAAGGAGCGTGACGTCATCCGCTCCGCCGCCCGGGACCATCAACCGGACGCGGAGATCCCCGTCAAGGAGCGTTGCGACCTGCGCGGTCCAGGTACGCCTCCCGCGAAGGAACCTGGCTCGAATCGTCTTCGTCGTCGGCCCGAGCCAGGGGTGGAGGACGTCCTCGCGAATCGCAGCGAGAGATTTCGGAGTCGGGCGAAAGCTCGGGTCGACGATCGGCCATTCGTACCCGACGGCGGTCCCGTTCGTCTCGACGAGGACGCGATAGGACTCCGCGAATCCTTCGCCTGGGTTCAACGTGTAGTTCGGACCTTCGTCGCCGGGATGGGCAGTGCCCGCTCCTACTCGCGTGCAGATTCCCATCGTCGCCGCCCAGCGCTTCGTGCCCCAGTCGAGCGCGCTCCACGGGGCGTTCGTCCGGTTGGCAGCGATGTGATGGCCGTATTCGTGCGCCGCGATCGACACCGGCGAGATGCCCGAGGTCGAGTCGCCGACCGTGACGAGCGTCTGACCGCCATAACAACCGAGCGCTTCGGCGCTAAGGCACAGCTCGGACACTTCGTCGATCGGGGCGATGTAGACCTTGGCAAGCGAGAGCTCCTTGCCGTGCGAGATGCCGCCGAAGAAATCGGCCCATTGCTGCGCAACGGGACCGGCCTCCGGATAGCTCGCCGAGATGTAGATCGAGACGTGCTGCCCGTCGGGAAGGGGATACGTCCCTCCCCACCAAGAGGCCGCAGAGAGGTGGCGTGGCGCCGAGTTGAGTAGCTTCGTCCGGGATGCGACCGCACCCGTGAAGGTCGGAGCAGTCAGGGCTGGACTCTCGAGCCGTGGCGGTGCTGCACTCGCGTTGGGAACGGTCAGTACGGCAAGGAGCGCCGCAGTACAAAGCAGATATGTCGTCCTGACTCTCATGTCACTCTCCCGCGAGTGGCAGAGCGCGCCGCCGGTGAGCCGCGCGCTCCACCTCTGGATCACCTGACCTTGAATGTCAGCGGTACGACCTTGGTCGCGCCCTGGTAGACGACAGACAGCTGGACGGTCAGCTTCCTGCCACTGGCCTTCTTCTTCGGAACGGCGATCGTGCAGCCGCCCTTGCCGCTCCCGGCGAGCTTCTTCGCGCCGAGCTTGACTGCGCACGCGTAGCTCTCCGGAACGATCCGGCTCGTGGTCGTCCGCCCGTCCGGCGGCAGCTTCAGCCCAATGGGGAGGATCACGAACCTCTTTCCGGCCTGCGGCCCTACCGCCGGAGTCGTCTGGACGTCGACCGAGGCGATCTGAGGGCCGTTCGCGTCGAACGAGTAGTTGAGCGCGCCTTCGTTCGGAGCATGGTCGAACACCCTGTCCGGCACGCTGACCGACCAGGCGAAGAAGTTGAACATCGACGGGTTGCCGACCTCGCTGCGGTTGACGGAAACGAGGATCTGGCTCGTACCGCCCGTGACTCGAACGCTTAGATCGGACGTCACGACCCAGTGCGTGCCATCCCAATGACCGAAGCCGTAGCTCGTGTCGTCGATGTAGAACGAGTAGTCCGCGCCGTTGTCGGTGATGTCACCTGTGAGCGGATTGGCGTCGCTGTCGATGTCGAGGAAGAGCAGGTTCTTGTCGGATGAAGCGATATTGGTCCCGGTGATCCGGAAGACCAGCTGCCCGCTTCCCTTGTCACCCGCGACGGTCACGGAGGTGATGTCGCCTGCCGTACCGCTGTCGCCGGACGGGTCGATGTAGGTCCCGGACGACGCGCTCGGCACGAGGGCGAGGGCAGCCATCAGCGCCGCTGCGATCGGACCGGCGCGCTTCAGGCGCGACGCGACCGCGGGGCGCGGAAGGCGGAACTGCGTGGACATGCCTGTACCTCCTTTCGATTACGGCCTGAGAGTCGCCCTCGGCTCTAACCCCCCTCTAACCTCGCCCCTCTATTCGTCCGGGCAGGCCAGTGCTACAAAGGGCCTATTCCCGTCGAATTCCGCGTTCTCGGCCCGCTGGCGGTCGTCGAGGACGGCCGCTCGGTTCCAATGGACCGGCAGCGGATGCGAGCCCTGCTCGCCTTCCTGCTCCTTCACGCGAACGAGCCCGTCTCGAGTGACCGGCTGATCGACGAGGTCTGGGGCCCGACACCGGCGAAGACCGCGGGTGCGTCGCTGCAGAACTACGTCTCGCGACTGAGAAAGGCGATCGGTGCAGAGCTGCTCCTGTCAGAGCCGGGCGGCTACCTGCTGCGCGTCGACCCCGAGCGGTTCGACCTTGCACGCTTCGAGCGGCTCACAGCAGAAGCACGCGGCGCGGAGCCGCGCGAGCGGGCCGAGAAGCTTCGCGCCGCGCTTGCGCTCTGGCGTGGGCCTGCGCTCGAGGACCTGGCCTTCGAGCCGTTCGCACGCGACGAGGTGGGCCGACTGGAGGAGGCGCGACTGGCGGCTCTCGAGCAGCGCATCGAGGCCGACCTCGAGCTTGGCTCCGCCGGCGAGCTGGTCGGCGAGTTGGAGCAGCTCGTCGGGGAGCAGCCGTTGCGGGAACGCTTCCGCGCGCAGCTGATGCTGGCGCTCTATCGCGCGGGACGACAGGCGGAGGCGCTCGAGGCGTACCAGGACGCGCGTCGCGTGCTGATGGACGAGCTCGGCCTCGAGCCGAGCGAGGAGCTGCGTGCGTTGCAACAGGCGATCCTGCAGCAGGACGCCTCACTGGGAGCAGTCGGTGCAACAGTAGTGGAGCGTGGACCCGATCGACGGACGGTCACCGTCCTCTTCTGCGACCTCATCGATTCGACGCGTCTCGCCACAGAGCTCGATCCGGAGGTCTACCGGCAGCTGATCTCGCGCTACTTCGAACTCGTGCGCGAACCGATCGCCAAGCACGGCGGGACGCTCGAGAAGTTCATCGGCGACGCCGTCATGGCCGTCTTCGGCGTGCCGCAGCTGCACGAGGACGACGCGCTGCGCGCCGCTCGCGCTGCGGTCGAAGTGCAGGCCGCTCTGTGCGAGGAGGAATGGAACGTTCCCGTCGCGGCGCGGATCGGCGTCAGCACGGGCGAGGTGCACGTTCTGTCGGCCCTTGGCGAAGACCTGCACGTATCGGGTGCAGTGGCGAGCGTCGCGGCACAGCTGGAAGCGGACGCGCCCGCGGGCGGCGTCCTGATCGGCGACGAGACCCACCGTCTCGTCCGGGGCGCGGTGAAGGCGGAGCCCTTCGGAGACGCCTGGCGTCTCGAAGAGGTTCTCGAGAATGCGTCCGCGTATTCGCGGCGACTCGATGCCTCGCTAGTCGGTCGCGAAGCGGAGCTCGCGCGAATGCTTGAGGCCTACGCGAACGTGGCTACCGACAGACACTGTCGCGTCGTTACCGTTGTCGGCGAGGCCGGAATCGGCAAGACAAGACTCGCGCGCGAGCTGGTGGCATCGGTGCGCGAGGAAGCACGAGTGCTCGTGGGCCGCTGCGTCTCGTACGGCGAAGGTGCGACCTACCTGCCGATCATGGAGATCGTCCGCCAGGCCGTGGAGGAGAACTCGCTTGCGGGAATCCGCAGGCTGGTCGACACGGAAGTAGACGCCGACGCCGTGGCCCAACGGATAGCCGAGCTCACAGGGGTCGCGGAATCGCCCGCCGCACCCGGCGAAGCATTCTGGGCCCTGAGGCGCCTGCTGGAGTCGATCGCGCGTGCCGGGCCAGTCGTCGTCGTGCTCGACGACATCCACTGGGCAGAGCCGACGCTGCTCGATCTCGTCGAGTACCTGGGCGAGTGGGCCGAAGGGCCGATCCTCTTGCTGTGCCTCGCGCGCGGGGACCTGCTGGAGCGGCGCTCCGGTTGGGGCGGCCCCACGTCGACGGGATTCCTCGTCGGGCTCGAACCACTTCCCAGCGACCAGCTTGGAACGCTCGTGGAACAGCTTGCCGCAACGCCTGTCGATCCGAAAGTTCACGACGACATCGTCGAGCACTCCGGGGGAAACCCGCTTTTTGCCGAGCAGCTACTGGCGCTCGCTGCGGAGGGCGTCGTACTCGAACACCCACCGGCATCGGTGGAAGCGTTGCTCGCCAGCCGTCTCGACCGTCTGGATCTGCGCGAGCTCGAGGTACTCCGTCGCGCGGCAGTCGTCGGCCGCCGGTTCTCGCGGGCCGAGCTCCGCGACCTCGCACCGGAGGACGACGCGGCTCGAGAACTGCTGGGCCTTGCCGAGCGAGGTCTCATCCATGCCGTGGAGCGCGATCTCTTCCGCTTCCACCACGTGCTCGTGCGCGACGTGGCGTATCGCGGCATCCCCAAGTCGCAACGCGCGGAACTGCACGAACATGCGGCGCGAGGTCTCGACCGGCGGGACGGTGCGGACGAGCTCGTCGGCTATCACTTCGAGCAGGCATTCCAGTATCTGGCCCAACTTTCGCGGCGCGACGTACACGCACTGAAGCTCGCCGTCGAGGGAGGACAACGATTGGGACGTGCCGGAATCCGTGCTTGGAAGCGAGCTGACGCGCCCGCTGCGGTGAACCTCCTCTCGCGAGCCGTTGGACTGATGCCCGAGGCGGACGAGTTCGCTTGCGAGCTCGGCGCCGCTTTACGCGCGACGAACGACGTGGAAGGCGCCCGGGAGATACTTGTCAGGGCGACCGGAGCCAAGGAGAAGCGGATCGAGCTCCGCGCACGCATCGAACTCGCCTTCCTTCGCTCCGTGGTCGAGGCCAATACTGCCGCCGAACTGCTCGACGTGGCGTCGACGTCCATCCCAACCCTGGAAGCGAATCATGACGACCGCGCGCTTGGAAGAGCCTGGCTTTGCGTCGCCCACGTCCGGGGTGCCTTCTACTGCGAATACGCGCCTATGGAAGAGTCCGCGACCCGCGCGGCCACGTATTACCGACGCGCAGGCTGGTCACCTTCGAGCGCACTGGACTTCGTCGGAAGCGCTCTGTATTACGGGCCCAAACCTGTATCGGAAGCAATCGATCAGTGCGAGGCATTGCTCCGGGAGCACGACGGGGACCGAGCGAGCGAGGCAAACATCGTCGTGTGGCTCGGGGGGCTCGAGGCAATGCGAGAGAACTTCACAGACGCGCGTGCTCATGTGTCCGCGGCGAAGACCATCTACAACGAGTTCGGGCTGACGATGGCCGCCGTTGATACATGCGGGCGCGTGCTCGCTGCGATCGCCATGCTTGCCGACATTCCCGGTGACGCTGAGCAGATATTGATGGAGTGCTGCGCATCCCTGAAGGAGCGAGGGCAGACCGCGGTACTCGCAACGCGGGCCGGCGAGCTGGCGCAGGCAATCTACGAACAAGGTCGCTATGAGGAGGCGGAGTTCTGGGCGGCGCTGGCAAGCAACTCCGCCGGGAGTGACGACCTGGACGCAGCCCTTTCCTGGCAGCCGGTCAAAGCCAAGATCCTGGCCAGGCAAGGGTTAATCGAACAGGCTGAACGGCTTGCCCGCGAGACGCTCGAGCTCGCCAGTCGATCCGATTCCGTCAACCGCAATGCGGACTCGCTGATGGCCCTGGCCGAGATTCTCGACCTTGCGAACAGTCAAGCCGACGCGGAGGAAGCGATCAAGACGGCTCTCGGTCTCTATCGCCAGAAGGGGAACTTGGCTTCGGCCGCCCGAGCCAGTGCTCGGCTTGCCGGCAAAGCCCTGGCTGAATGAGCGAAGAGCCCCAGATCGGGGCTCTTCGCATCGTCATCGCGTAGATGGTCCTTTAGCCGGCACATCCGCCGGCGCCACCGCCGCCGCATGCGAGCTGCACGCTCTCCCCGGAACCGCTGAGGGCGATGCTCGTCGACGGGACGGCCGCGAGCGCCACGATCGCCAGTGCTGAGGCGATCAGCTTCTTCGTCTTCGACATTTGAGTCACCTCCCTTCGCTTGAGCCGTTGCGCATTCGGCTCGAGCGTCTGGGGGTGCACTCACGGCGACCTACCGCGTCGCCAACGGACGACTAATGAATCAGCGCCTGCCGGTCGTCAGAGGCTTCGCGGATAAGGACCCGGGTAAGATCTCGGAGTCCTTGCCGTCGAAAAGGAGCTGACCAGCGTGGCGAAGATGCTGTTCCGACTGCCGCGGGCAAAGCGGGTGATCGAGAACCCGGGCCCCGCGGAAGTCAGGGAGCTCGCAGCGAAGATGCCCACTGCGCGCCCGACGAAGTACGGGAACCTCAACGTGCAGACGCAGGTGCTCGCGCGTTCGAAGCGCTCCACGTTCCTCGTCACAGACGACCCAGACGGTCAGAACCAGGCGCTCTCCACCGACGACGCGGCCAAGTGGGCCGAACGGCAAGACGAGTACATCGCGGGCCAGGAGATGGTTGTGATCGACGGCTACATCGGCAATGACCCGGAGTTCCGCACCTCCACGCGCCTATACGTCGAAGCGGCCAACGCGAACATCGCCGGTATGCAACAGCAGCTCTACTTCGGCCCGCCGGAGGAGGACTTCGAGCCGGAGTTGACCGTGATCTACACGCCGAATCTGAAGGCGGAAGGCTTCTCGGACGACCGGCTGATCATGGTCGACCTCGAGCAGGGTGTGACGCGCGTCTTCAACTCGGATTACTTCGGCGAGTCGAAGAAGGGCGGGCTGCGGATGTGGAACAAGCTCGTTTACGACCTGGGCGGCCTCCCGCTCCATGCCGGGTGCAAGGTCATCCCCACGGACGGCGGCGACAAGGTCTGCCTGACGGTCGGCCTTTCCGGGACCGGCAAGACGACGACGACTTTCACGAGGCAGAATGGCTCGCTTCCCGTTCAAGACGACTTCGTCGCGTGGATGGCGGACGGCCGCGTCTACGTGACCGAGAACGGCTGCTTCGCGAAGACCTACGGGCTCAATCCGGAAGACGAGCCCACTATCTATGGCGCGGTGACGCAGCCGGATTCGTACCTCGAGAACGTCTCCCAGAAGGACGACGAGGTCGACTTCTACGACGAGAGCTACACGCAGAACGGTCGTGCGACGTTCCCGTTCGGCGTAATCGAGTCCGCAGCCGACCGCGAGATCGACGACGCCCACTTCCTCCTCATCCTCAACCGCAACGAGAACGTCATCCCGGCGGTCGCGAAGCTCGAGGGGCCGCAGGCAGCGGCCTATTTCATGCTCGGCGAGACGAAGGGGACGGCCGCGGGCGGCGCGGACGAAGCCGGGAAGTCCTTGCGCGTGCCGGGGACGAACCCGTTCTTCCCGATGCTCCACGACCTGCAGGGAAACCGCTTCCTCGAGTTGCTCGAGGAGCACCCGCTCGAGGTGTATCTCATGAACACCGGACGCGTGGGCGGCCCCGAAGAGGAAGAGCGCTCGAAGAAGGTGCGCATCAAGCACTCCTCCGCGATCGTCAAGGGCATCGCCGAAGGCACGATCGAGTGGGAGCGCGATCCCGACTTCGGCTATCTCGTGGCGTCGGTTGTCCCCGGCATCGATGATGTCGAAGTGCTCCAGCCGCGCAAGCTCTACGAGCGAACCGGACGTGCGGAGGAATATCGCGCGCAGGTGGAACGGCTGAAGGCGGAGCGAGCCGCGTTCCTCGGAGAGTTCGGCAGTCTCTCCGCCGAGATCGTCGCCGCAGTCAGCTAGGCGCTGTCCGGAGGTAACAGTTCCCTCGCAAGAGGGTTATAGGCCGATCGGCCTACCCCGATAAGGGCAAAATGGGACTCGCAAGGCGTAATCCCGGCGGCCAGTGGAGGCTCGGCCTCTCTGCAACCGCTGCTTCTGCGGTCCTGTACACCGCGATCGTGCTGTTCGGTGTCGGATCTGCCTCCCCCTCGGCTCCCGCTGCCGGCCGCGATCCGCATGCGTCGGCCGTGGTGATGCAAGCGCGCGCCGGCACCGTCTCCGGCTCCGCGCAGAAGCTGCCGCAGACTTCGGCGGAGCCACGACGGCATCGCTCGCGGGCACGAGCACGCCAACCGCGCACCGCGGTCGCAACGCCCGAAGCGCCCGCACAGACGTCGTCCGCGCCGTCCACGGTCGCAGACCCGACCCCGGCGTCCCCGCGCGCAACTGAATCCGATCCGCCGGCGAGCGTCGCCAGTTCCACGACCGATTCGGTGGCGGACCCGCCAATCGTGGTGACCGTGCCCATCGTTCCTGTACCGCCCGTGACGGTGCCTCTTCCCGAACTGCCGGTGCCGCTCCCCGAACTCCCCGCGCCGTTGCCGCTGCCACTTCCGGTTCCCTGAGCTAGCCTCGGCGGCGTGATCGCCGGGCCGGATCCACCTCTCACCGACGGAATCGTGACCCTGCGACAATGGGACGAGCGCGACGTGCCCAAGCTCGTCGAGTGCATCGACGGCGACGAGGAGATGACCCGCTGGATGGACGCGATCCCACAGCCGTACCTCGATGCCGAAGCGCGTACATGGATCGAGCAGGCCTCCTCCTTCTGGCGCGCAGGGACATCTGCGCCCTTCGCGGTCACGGACGCAGAGACGGGCGACGTGCTCGGTGGCGTCGGTTTCGCCTGGATCGGCGATGAGGGCGTCGGCGAGATCGGCTACTGGTTGCGCTCAGAAGCGCGCGGTCGCGGGCTGACAGGTCGCGCCGTTCGGCTGGTCGCACGCTGGTCCTTCGAGGAGCTCGGCTGCGAGCGGCTGCAGTTGCGTGCGGACACAGACAACGTCGCGTCTCAACGTGTTGCCGAGAAAGCTGGCTTCAAGCGCGAGGGTGTGCTCCGGTCGGTGCATTTCAACCCACGGCAACAGCGCCGAGTGGATTTCGTGATGTTCTCGCTGCTACCGAGCGAGGTCGATTAGATCTGCCAGCTCGAGTCGCGCAGCACCGGAACGCGTTCGCCGTCGCGAGTGATTCCCGTCACGTCGACCTCGGTCGAGCCGATCATGAAGTCGACATGGATGCTGGAGCGGTTCAGCCGCTCGCGATCCTCGTCTCCGACCGCAGCGTCGTAAGCCGAGCCGAGGGCGATGTGACTCGCGGCGTTTTCGTCGAGGAGCGTGTCGTAGAAGACCGTATCGAGCGGACCAATGCGCCCCTCTTGGTCGACGAGAGCGAGCTCGCCGAGGCGAGCGCCGCCTTCATCCTGCGCAACCATCGCTCGCAAGGTTTCGGCCCCGGACTCCGCGTCGATCTCCACTGCACGGCCACCCTCGAAACGCACGGTCAGCGCATCGATGATGCGGCCCTGTGTCGAGAGCGGCTTCGTCGCGCGGACGACACCGTTGGTGCGCTCAGGATCAGGTGACGTGAAGACCTCCTCGGTCGGAAGGTTCGCCATGTGAGGAATTCCGTCCACCGTCGCGTCTCCCCCGCCGATCCAACGCGATGTTGGCAGCAGTCCGACGGTCAGGTCGGTCCCCGGCCCCTCGAGGTGGATCGAGTCGAGATGCAGCTCGGTCAGGCGCTGTGCCACGCCCTTCAGAACGCTGCTGCGGTCCCGCCAGGCAGCCTCCGGATCGTCCTCGTCCAGGCGGCAGATGTGAACGACCTGCTCCCAGAGCTTGTCGAGCGCAGCCTCCGGCTCGAGGTCCGGAAAGACGAGTCGAGCCCAATTCCCGGACGGCCCGGGCGCTACGCACCAGTTGACCGTGCGCTCGTTGATGACCGTCGTCCATTCCTTCACCC
>JBBWZE010000074.1:0-4196 GCA_039648845.1 Actinomycetota bacterium
GGCTTCGTCGAGTGGCAGCTCGACGTACAGCGATGTCCCCGCGCCGGGCGCGCTCTCGAACGAGAGCGTGCCGCCGATTGCCTCTGCGCGGTCTTTCAGGCCGAGCAGGCCCGAGCCGCGGGTGGGATCGGCACCGCCCCGGCCGTTGTCGCGAACACAGACCTTGAGCATGTGGTCCCGCGACTCCACGGCGACGTACACGACCGATGCGCGCGCATGCTTGGCTGCGTTCGTCAAGGCCTCCGACACGACGTAATACGCCGCCACCTCCACCCGCTCAGGCAGACCGGGCTCGGCTCGCACATCGAGCTCGACCGGAATTGCCGAACGGCGCGCAAGCGTCTTCAGGGCGGGCGCGAGACCACCGTCGGACATGATCCCTGGATGGATGCCGCGTGCGATCTCTCGCAGTTCGTCGATCACACCGCCGAGCTCGTTCTTGACCCGGCGGATGAGCTGGCGGGGTTCGTCGAGCTCGCGAGGCACCGCTGATTCAGCCACCCGCAGGTGGAGCGCAAGCGCGACGAGACGCTGTTGCGTTCCGTCGTGCAGATCGCGCTCGATCAGACGGCGCACTTCGTCTGAAGCCGCAACGACGCGCGCTCGCGAAGCCATGAGCTGTGCGCTGCTCTCGGTATTTGCAATCGCTGTCGCCACGAGATCCGTGAAGTCGACCAGACGCTGTTCGGTATCGCCGGGGAGAGGCCCGCCCCTCGACGAAACGATCATGACCCCCCAAAGGCGCCCTTCGACCGTAACCGGTGCTCCGACCCAGGAGCCGATGCCGAAACGACGAGCGAATTCCGCGCCCAGCACGTTCTCGTCGCGGACCGAAAGGCGTGTGCCGATCGGAATGTCCACGCGTGCATCCGTCTCAGCTGCAAGGACAGTCACGAGGCCGTCCGCCTCATAACGGCAAAGCGCGGTGGCGTCCGAGCGCAGGAGTAGACCTGCTTCGGCGGTGGTCGCCGCAAACACGTCGTCTGGTGAGGCGCCCCGCGCCACGAGCGTCGCGACCCGCCGCAAAGCTGCCTGCGCCTCAGCCAGCACCCGATTGCGCGCCTCGGTTTCGCGCAGGTTGCTCTCGGTCTCTCGACGCTCGGTGATGTCGCGTCCGACGGCATAGGTCAGACGTTCCTTGAGGACCGGCGTAGCCGTCCACTCGATCCATCTGTGTGAGCCGCCGCCCTTGCAGATGTATCGATTGACGAACGAGGTGGTCGTCTCGCCTTCATGCAGGCTTCGGCTCTCATGTTCCGTTCGCCTCCGATCGTCGGGATGAACGAAGTCGACGAGAGGACGTGCGACTGCCTCTTCCTGCGTGTAGCCGAGGTGCGACTCGAAGGCAGGATTGACGCGCCTGAAGTAACCGTCGAAACCTGCGACCACGATCAGATCGGGAGAGAGGGTGAACAGCCGGTCGACCTCGGCCTTGGCCTTGGTGCGACGTGCCGCGTGGAGCTCCGCAACACCCCCGAGGGCGACGAGCACAAGGCCCCCGGCAAGGATGATCCACGGAAGAACTGCTGCCGCGCCCGTCACGGGCTCCAGCGGCACGAGCACGTCGAATTGCTGCCCAGCGTCGGTGAAGCTCCTGCTGACCGCCGCTGTGCCGATGCTTTCCGACGAGACTCGACCGACGCGTAATTCGAGCCGCTCGGTTCCGGTTGCTGCGGCGCGCAACCATGACTCGGGGACGAACAGCGCTACGTAGCCTGGCTGGACGATCCCGTTCGTAAGGCGTTGGGCGGACTGGACGAGGAAGAGCCCCGCGAGCTCGGCTCGCGGCCTCGTCAGCGACGTCGCCGTGACCTGGTACAGCGTTCGGGCACGATCGATCGCAGCCGCAACTCCTGGCTCGCCGGCAAGGTCGAGGCCAGACACAGTCATCGGCGGGATTCCCGTTACGAGCGTCGCCGGCAGATATGACGCCCTTGGGTCGGCCCGAGCAATGCCGCCCTGACGATCCGCGACCACGATCTGTCGCCCGATACGCCGCTCATAGGCCGCACGTTGTGACGCCGGAACCTGCTCGATCCAGGCGGCCGCGGTCAGATCGACCGGACTCAGCCATCTGGAGGCGATGTTCGCGAACTGTCCGTTCGTGACGCCGCCGCGAACGGCGCCGGCGACGAAGCGGCGGAGGCTGTCGGCAAGCGCGCCTCCCTGGTCGATGCGCCCATGGATCTGCGTCGCCGCGATCTCGGCGCGGTGCTCGGACTCGCGCCGCGCATCGCGTTGTCCAAGGGTGCGAGCGCCGAAGAAGCCCGTAACGGTCAGCGCCAGCGCGAGCACCAGCGGAGCCACCTGGCGAAGACTCACTACCACCTTCCTCGAGTTGCTTCAAACCATTTTGCTCTTTTTGGCCATCGCCTCCAAAAGGGGTGGTTGAGCGGCCGCAGCCGGTTGGGTAGCGTTGACTGATAGCCAGGTTCGGGAGGTCCAGCGTGAAGCCTTGGCCGATTGCCATTACGGCCGTTTCGGGGGTGCTTCTATTCGGAGGCGTCGGCGGAGCGAGAGCCGCCCCGGTCCGCATCGGGGTCGTCCTCAACGCGCTCGACAACCCGTTCTTCGTCACGATCTTCGAGGGAGTACGAACCGAGACGAATCGACGCGGAGCGCGTGCTTCGACCCGAGCCGCGGCGAGTAACGGAGATCTCGCGGGTCAGGCCGCACACCTCCGATCGCTCATTGCCGCCAAGAACGACTGCTACGTCGTCAACCCGATCACGGCGACGAATCTCGTTTCCGCTTTACGCGGCGTGAAGCGTCCCATCGTTAACCTCGACAGCCCAATCGATCAGAGGGCTGCGAAGCGCGCGCGCCTGCCGATCCGCACCTATATCGGCACGAACGACGTCGCGGCCGGAAGGATCGGAGGCTCCAAGATGGCTTCACTCCTGAAGCCGGGCGGACGAGTTGCACTGATCGGCGGTCTAGCCGACAACGTGAACAGCGCTCTCCGCCTGAAGGGATTCGTACTTGGCATCCGGGGCGCAGGACTGAAAGTGGTTGCGCGGATCAATGCCGATTACCGCCGGACAAAGGCGCAAATCGTCGCCGAGCAAATACTTCGCGATCACCCGCGTCTCTCCGGCTTCTTCGCCGCGAGCGATTTGATGGCCCTTGGAGCGGCCGACGCGGTTCGCGCTGCTGGGAGGACCGGGCAGGTCAAGATCATCGGCCTGGATGGCATTCCCGAGGCGCTCCAGGCAATCCGCGCCGGGTCGATCGACGCGACCGTGTCGCAGTACCCGTATGTCATGGGACAGATGGCGGTCGAGGCGTGTGTCGCGGCGGCCCGCGGTTCGAAGCTTCCGACGAGAGTCGATGCTCCGATTGCGATTGTCACGAAGGCGAACGCCCGCCGCGCGATCGCCACCTTCCCTCACCCATTCCGACGGTACTCGGACCCCTTCAAAGGAATCCTCAAGCGGCAGCAAAAGCTGGGGGCCAACTAAGGATCATCGGCCTGCGGTGGTCATCGCCGCTTCCACCAAAAACGAACTAGCCGGACAAGGACTCGTTCAGGCTAACGGCAGCTCGAATGAGGGTCGCGAAAGCCTTCTCATCGATTTCATCGTCCTCGTGGAAGTCGATTGCGCGCCGCGTGTTGCCTTCGAGGCTGGAGTTGAAGAGGCGTGAAGGGTCCTCCAACGACGCGCCCTTGGCGAAGGTGATCTTCACGACGTTCTTGTACGTCTCACCGGTGCAGATCATTCCCGCGTGCGACCACACCGGAACCCCTCGCCACTTCCACTCCTCGATCACTTCCGGGTCGGCCTGCTTGATGAGAGTTCGGACCCGAGCGAGCGTCTCGCCCCGCCAATCACTCAGCTCCTTGATTCTCGCATCTATCAGTTGAGAGGGAGAATCTCCTCCCTTTCCTTCCTTCGAGCCGCTCTTCCTCTTCTTCATGGATGTTGTCGCTCGCCCGTCACTTGAGTATCGCTAGTCAAGCACCGGCCGACGATGATCGCCGCCGTCAGCCCCTCTAGATCGTGGCCGCCGGCAACCTGCAGCGTAGGCGACTTCTTGTCCGTCCTCATGACCATGCTCATCGCGTCTCCACGAGCCGCTGCAGCAGCGCGTCCACGCGCGCGAAGCCGCTCTTCGCTCCTTCCTCGACGCCGTACTGCATCGTCGTGTCGCGCTCCTCGGTCGTAGCGAAGCGCATCGTCTGCGTCAGCTTCGTC
>JBBWZE010000111.1:0-8041 GCA_039648845.1 Actinomycetota bacterium
GGATGACGAGCTCTCCGCTCTCCGGCGCGCTCCGCGTAGCTCCCACCGGAGGCAGGCCAATGAAGGTCTTGTGAAGGACGACCTCGCGCAGGATCGCCCATCCAGCGGTCGCTGCGGCCGCAGCGACCGCGAGCGCGGCCAGCACGACGACAAGCCGGCGACGCCGGCCCGGGACGGCACGGGAACGCTCGAACCTCTGGCGGCCGTTCCGAGCCATACCTGCTCGATCGAGGACCTCGTCCCAGTTCCCGGAGAGCGGCTCGGGCGCGAGTGCGGCGAATCGACCGGACAGCTCAGTGTCGTACCTGCTCATGTCATCACCTCGTTCGTCGAAAGGTCGCGTGCAAGTTGCCGGTGCGCCTGTGACAGCGTCGCCGCGACAGTTCCTTCGGCGACTCCGAGCACTTCGCCAATATCGGCGTAAGACAGACCCGCGAAGTAGCGCAGGAAGATCGCCAGCCGGCGCTGCGGCGGCAGTTCCCGCACCGCGGCTGCGAGCGTCAGGTCGCGGCTCTCGTCGGCGAATGCCACCTCCGGCACCTCGTCGACTACGAGCTCGCGCGATCCCTTCGAGCCGATCGCTACCCGGAAGGCGATCCGCCACACCCACGCCTCGAGCGACCCCTCGCCGCGGAATCCGTTCTGGTCGCGTAGCGCTCGCGCGAATGCCTCTTGCACGACATCGCACGCGCTTTCGACGCTGCCCGTTACTGACGCGAGCATCACCTGAAACGCGCCGTTGCGCCGACGATACAAGTCTTCCAGCTCGGACTCCAGGCCACCCATGTTCATAAGAGCGGGATCTTCGGCGAATCCTTTAGCGTCTCCTCATCGCTCACTTCCTGCATTCCGTCCGTTGCAGGGAGGAAATGAGCTGGTGATCTGTGACGCGCGCCCCGGTGTCCGTTGAATCCCTTGGAACCGCCGTTGCTTCGAGCCCGGGTCGGGGGCGTTAACGCCCCCGACCCGTAGAGGCTCTGCGAGCTACGCCGAAATGTGCTGCTCCACCTTCGATAACGCTTTAGGCGTGGACTGCGACCGGGGCATTGACCGCCGTCTCAATGAGTTCGGCTACTGCCGCAGGATTCGAGACGTAAATCGCATGGCTGCCCGAGACTTCAACCACGGTCGAACCTGCCCGCGCAGACATCTCGCGCTGGGCCGGTGGGGGGATCATCCGATCTTCGGTGGCGATGAGGTACCAGCTTGGCTTGCTCCGCCACGCAGGTTTGCTGATCGTGCCGCCTAGGGCGTCAACGCCCCAGGGGACTTGCGAGTCGGCCATGAACGCCGCCTGTTCGTCGCTCACGTCACCCGCGAATGACGCATGGAACTTTTCCCGGTCGAGGAACAGAAACCCCTCCCGTGGCGGCAGAATCGGCGGCACTGGTGCGCCAGGCGGCGGGTTTGCGATGAGCGTGTTTACCGATTCGCCCTTGTCCGGCGCGAAGGCCGTGATGTAAACGAGCTTCTCTACCTTCGGATTGTTACCCGCCTCAGTGATCACCGCCCCGCCATAGGAGTGGCCCACGAGAATGACGGGTTCGCTCTGCGCGTCGATGATGAGATTGGTCGCGGCGACGTCACCTGCGAGCGAAAGCGTCGGATTCTGGACGATGGCTACGTTGTAGCCGTCTTTCTTCAGGTGCTCGTAGACACCCTGCCAGCCGGAGCCGTCTACGAAACCGCCGTGAACAAGAACGACAGTTGGCATCATGTCCGGGTTGCTCATGAGAAGTTCCTTTCCCTAATGGTTTGTCTGTGATGCTCTCGGTTTCGACTCGGCGGAGTCCTCCCAGCTCCGCGATGAGAACCACGCTTCACAACTTGCATTTGGCGGAGTTCTCTCGGTGGCGGCGGGGGCCAGGGCAAGACTGCCCTGGTCGGTGACTCCAACGACGCTACGCCCATTGGGCAAGAAATGAAAGACCGATGCGACCCCTGACAAGGTAGAGCCACATGACGCGGCAAACCCGGTCACTGGCGCTGTTCCGGCCCGCCGTCACGGGGGATTTGTAAGGCGCTCCCGGCGGCTGCAGTTTGGTTTGAGCGTCATCTCCTGTTGCGATCTAGCTAACGCTTCTGAAGATGGGGAAAAATTGGGCAAAATCCCCCCGCTCGGCGCCGTCCGCGTGATGCCTCAGACCCACGGTTTTGGCTCAACGGAGCGGCACAGGAGTCGAACCTGCCTAGCGTCGGGCTACGACGCCGTACTGGTTTTGAAGGTCCGCGTCGTATCGTCCATTTGAGCACCGACGCGTGCTTATGGCTCCGCCTCGATACGTCTGGATTCGGTTAGGTGCGCTGAGGTCGGTACAAATTTCGGTAGAAAGTTCGCGGCGTTTGTCTCGTTCCCGGTCTGCTCCGGTGCGGCCGAAGTGACCTCGGGCCTGTCACGCCGGAGGCCGCGGGTTCGAGTCCCGTCGCTCCCGTCTTTCGAAGCGCCTGCTGATCGGCACTTGCTGTTCTTCAGCAGGCGCGTCAGGCGACACCTCGGGAGCAGGCGGCGGCAGCTCGCTCCTGCCAGTGCCGCTCGTCGTCTGCCACGAGGAAGCGGCACAGCCCGACCGAGCCGACATGCCCTGGCTCCGGTGCACGACGTGAGCAGTTCGGCGCGGTATAGGCGACTCCTGGCGGTCAGCCGAGCGAGCCGACCTTGAGGGCCACAAGTGTCGCCTGGGCGACGTCGACGTTCGCCTCTGCCTCCGTGCACTTCAGCTCGATCGAGCCTCCCTGGCCGAGCGTCGTGCTCGACGTGAGCGACAGCGACTCGGTGTTGCCGATGTCGAGGTCGGTGTCGTCGTCGTCGATCTCGTAGCCGAGCACCGTTCCGCCGCTGCCGATGTCGGCGCCGGAGGTGATGTAGCCGGGGATCGAGCACCATCCGCGGGAGGTGTCGTTGTCATCTTCGTTGTAGAGCTCCACGCTGGCGAAGATGAGATATGTGCCTGCGGGAACCGTCTTCGACAGGACGGTCGCTTCGCCCGCGAGCCCGAACTGGCCGCTCCGGTGCGCCGCGTACGCCTGGACGCCGGTGGCCGCGGGCGCGGCGCACTGGATCTCGCCGGCCGAGTCGAAGCCGGTCGCGAACGTGCCGCTGTCGCAGTCGGGCGTGTTCTTGATCCGGTAGTCGGGTGCGATGCCGAAGGTCGTGCCGATCAGCGACAGACCGGTGCCGCTCGAGTACGTCGTGTCGGCGTCCGCCTTGCACTCCCAGGCGCCCGTCGTGTCGTTCCATTTCGCGACCTCGCCGCCGCCGCACCCCTGCGGGAGGCTGTACTTCGGGTCTAGCGAGATCGTGACATCGCCGCTGTCGCCGCCGTTCGGCAGCGTCAGGCCGCCTGTGACGGAGACTTTCGTGATGTCGCCGCCCGAGAGCCGGGCGAGCGTCTGCCCACTCGAGCACGGCGACTTCGGCTGGTCGCCCTCCTTCACCTTCACGATCACGCCGTCCCCGGTCGAGAGACAGCCGGTGAACGTCCTGACGCTGCCGGCCAGGCCGGCGAGCGCCGTGCCGCCGACCGCGACGACGGCGGCAGCAACCAGCGCGACGACGACGCTTCGCCGCCGCAGGATCCTCAGTGCTCTTGTCATTGCCCTTCCTCCATCCCTCCGTAGACGATGTGTGCCGGCCGCAGCTCGCGGACGACGGGCGCGCGGAACGCGGGTGCGCTTGACGCCGGCCCGTGCCGCTCGGCGAGAAAGTGCCGGCAGGCCTCCTCGCTCTCCCAGAGCTCGATGATCCGGAAGCCCTCGTCGGTCGGGCCGGCCGCGTGGAAGATCAGCCCGGGCGGCGCCGGCCCCGCGAGCGCGGCCGCGAACCGCTCGTACTGCTCCCAGCTCGCGGCCACGTCCTCGACGAATGCGTACGACACGACCGCGAGCGTCTCCCGGCTCGCATTAGTTTCGGTATAGCCGGCCTTCTCAGCCGCGGCGCAGCCGGTCAGAATCCGAGCTGTGTCTGCGGGCGAGGTGCGCGTGCTCGGGCCTGTCGAGCTCGTCGGCGACGACGGGCAGGTCGCGCTGGCGGCGAAGCACCGCCGGCTGCTCGCCGCGCTGGCGGTGACCGACCGGCGCCCGCTCTCGGTGGACGAGCTCGTCGAGGCGGTCTGGGACGGCGCGGCGCCCCCGTCGGCGCGAAAACTCATCCAGGTCTACGTCTCCCAGCTTCGGTCGGCGCTGCCCGACGGAATCCGGGTCGAGACGCGGCCGGCTGCGTATGCGCTCGAGCTCGAGCCGGACGCGCTCGACGCCGCGCAGTTCGAGCGGCTGCTCACCCAGGCGACCGCGGCCGGACGTGACGGCAATGCTGCGCTAACCGTCTCGCTCGTGAACCGGGCGCTCGAGCTCTGGCGCGGCCGCGCCTACGGCGAACTCGCGTACGAGGAGCACTGGCGGGGGGAGGCAGAGCGGCTCGAGGAGCTGCGGCTCGTCGCGCTCGAGGAGCATCTCGACGCGCGAATCGCCCTCGGCCACCATTCGGAGGTCGCGGGAGAGGCGCTCGCCCTCGCGGAGGAGAATCCGTTGCGCGAGCGGGTGCATGAACTCTCGTTGCTCGCGCTCTACCGGTGCGGGCGGCAGGCCGACGCGCTCGAGCACTTCGCCTCGGTTCGCTCGCGTCTGCGCGAGCAGCTCGGGCTCGAGCCAGGCCCTGCCCTGCGGGAGCTGCAGCGCCGGATCCTGCAGCAGGACCCGAGCCTGGAACCCGCGGCGGAAGTCGCCCAGCCTGCAGCGGCTCTTCCCGTGCCGCCCACCCTGCTCGTCGGTCGCGAGCGTGAGCTCGCGGAGCTCGCCGCACTTCTCGCGCGGAGGGAGGCGCGGCTGATCGTCCTCACCGGAGCCGGGGGCAGCGGCAAGACCAGGCTCGCGCTCGAGGCCGCGCGCAGAGCGGCGGGGTCCTTTGCGAACGGCGTCCGGCTGGTGGAGCTCGCGCCGCTTCGCGACCCGGCGCTCGTCGTCCCCACGATCCGGCACGCGCTGGGCATCGCTGATGATGCGGACAAGGAGCCGCTCGAAGCGCTCGTGGCAGCGCTCGCTTCGCAGGAGCTGCTGCTCGTCGTGGACAACGCCGAGCACTTGCGCGCGGCGGCGCCGAGCCTCGCCCGGCTCGCGGCGGCCGCACCGCGCCTGACGGTGCTCGTGACGAGCCGCGCCGTCCTGCACGTGTCCGGCGAGCGCGTCTTCCCGGTCTCGCCGCTCGCGCAGGAGGACGCGGTCGAGCTCTTCGTCCAGCGCGCACGGCTGTTGAACCCGACCTTCGCGCGGTCAGAAGACAACGACGCACACGTGCGGGAGATCTGCCGGCGCCTGGACGGCCTGCCCCTGGCGATCGAGTTGGCAGCGGCGCGTATCCGGACGCTCACCCCGCGGGCGCTTCGCGAACGGCTGGTCCGGAGCTTGGCCGTGCTCACCGGCGGCCCACGCGACCTCCCGGCCCGCCAGCAGACGCTACGGGAGACGATTGCCTGGAGCGTCGACCTCCTCGGCGTACGCGAGCGGAAGGTCTTCCTGCGGCTCGCTGTCTTCCCCGCCGGGGCGACGCTGGAGGCCGCCGAGACCGTCTGTCACGCGGACCTCGACACGCTCGCCGCGCTCCTCGATGACCACCTCCTTCTCCTATTGCGCAACGACGCTCGGGGCGAGCCGCGCTTCGGGATGCTCGAGACGGTTCGCGAATTCGGGCTCGATCTGCTCGACGTCGAGCGTGCGCAAGCAGAGCTCGCTCTCGCGGAGTACTTCGCACAGCTTGTCGACGAGCTCCGCCTGAGCGAACGACCGCAGCAGGAGTGGCGCCGAGGCGTCGAACAGCTGGATCCGGACATCGACAACGTTCGGAATGCGCTTGCTACGGCGGAAGCGTCCGGCGATGCGGAGCTCTTCGTCCGCCTCGCTGGAGGGATGTGGCGGTACTGGTGGGTGCGCGGGCCTTCGAGCGAGGGGCTCGAGTGGGCCGAGCGCGCGCTCGCGGCCGACGAAGGGCCTCCGACCGCTGCGCGCGCAAGGGCGTTGTACGGCGGAGCCGCCCTCGCTTGGAGCCGAGGTGATCTCGCGCGTGCGAAGCACCTGGCGGAAGCGGCGGTTTCCGTCGCCGTCGACGCCGTGTCCGAGTGGTACGAGCTCGCGGCTCACACCGTGCTGGGAAACGTTGCGCACGCAGGCGGTGACCTCGCAACCGCACGTCACCATCACGAGCGCTCCCTGGAGCTCAAGGTGCGAATCGGTCTCGAGCCGCTGGTCGAGAAGATCAACCTCGGCGCCGTCGCACTGGAGTCCGGTGAGCACGAGGAGGCAATGGCACTCTTCGAGGACGTGCTAGACGCACATCGTCGCGACGGCAACGCCGTAGGGATCGGAATGGTGCTTCTCAACATCGGCCGTGTCCACCATGAGCTCGGCGATCACCACGCCTCGCGCCTCGACTTCGAGGAAGCTCGGGCATGCTTCCATGAAGTCGGCTTTCGCTCACATGTCGCATATGCGCTCCAGGGTCTCGCAGCCGCCGAGGCAAGTGAGAAGCGGTTCGAGCAAGCCGCGCGGCTGCTGGGCCGAGCACGTCGCGAGCTGGACGACGTCGGGTCGTCGGAGGGGGGCTCCGCTCCCGCAATCGTGGCCTGGGTCATAGCACAGGCGCGGGGGGCGCTCGGACGCGAGGCGTTCGAGGCGGCCTACGCCCTGGGCGGGAGCGAGGCGAGGAAAGCGTAGTCACAGACGTTTGCGGCAGTCCCAACACGGGCTGTGCATAACCGGTGCGAGCGCTGGCTAGTCGAAGGAGGCCCGGCATACGGATGAATCCGGCTTACGGAGCGGCACAGGAGTCGAACCTGCCTAGCGTCGGGCTACGACGCCGTACTGGTTTTGAAGACCAGTTGGGGCACCAGCCCCTGCCGCTCCGCGGCGGACACTAACTACACCGGAAGCCCCTCTTCGACCCAGCCGCGCGTCAGATAGAGCCAGAACGCCAGACCGGCCCAGTCGCCGTAACGCTTGAAGCGCCGCTCGATGGTCACGTCCTTCAGAGCACCGCGGGCGCCGGAGAGCTTGCCGTACGTCGGGCGGGTCCATGAGTCGAGCACGAGCCGGGAGTAGCGGCCGAGCGACGTCAGCATCACGTGCGCCACGGCATAGGGCCCGACTCCGGGCAGGGCCAGCAGCCGCGCAGCGGCTTCGTCGTCCGGAAGCTCGGGGTCGTTGAGCTCCTCCAGGTCGATCGTTCCTTCGGCGACATCGGTCGCGAGCTTCTTCAGATACGGACCGCGGTAGCCGGCGCGCACGACATCGCGGTAGAACGTGACATCCGCTTCGGCCATGGCGTCTGGTGTCGGAAACGTGCGGTCGCCCCCGGGCGCCTCGACGCCGAGGTTGTCGACGAGCGCGCTCGTCATCTTCCGCGTTCCCGACCAGGCCGTGTTCGTCGTGCAGATCGTCTTGACGACGGCCTCAAACACCGTCTGGGTACGGACCATGCGGCCCGCTCCACGGGAGGCCCAGGAGAGATCGGGGTCGTCCGCGACCAGGGTGTAGAACTCCGACAGGTCCTCATCGAGATTGAGGATCTGACGCACAGCCCCAGTTAGATCGTGCGCGGCCGTTCCCCCGATCTTTCGCCCTTCGACGTCGATCCGGGCGAACCCCGGACGGTTACCGACGATCCGAATCGTGCGCGGCCGCACCGAAGGGAGCGCGAGTGTCGTCGTGTATGCCCATGATTGCTCATCCACGTGGCCGGGCGGGAGGCCGGCAACCCCGTGAGACATGATCGTCCGGACGAGGTCGACCGGCTCGCCTTTTGGCCCTTCCAGAGGTATCTCCAGCGTGGTGGGCACAGGAAATCCATGCCACATCGCGCATAACCAGGTCAGGGACGCTGACCTGGAGATGCAAACGCGCCTGGGTGGCGCTAGCCGAACATCGCGGCTGCGGCGTCGTCAATCTCCTCGCGCGGAACGTTGCGCAGCTGCTGCGCGAGGCCGCAGCAGTGGCCAAAGGGATCGTGATCTGACCGTAGCGGTCTCGGGCGCGCTGCGGACATGGTCGTGTTCCG
>JBBWZE010000125.1:0-9750 GCA_039648845.1 Actinomycetota bacterium
AGCTCGGCTTCCGCGTCGACCTCGTCGCAGCGCAGGTTCAGGGCGGGGCGCATGAAGACGTCCCAGAACCGTTCGACGGCGAGGTCGCTCGCGCCGAGACGGCGTAGAACGGCGCCGAACGTCTCGCCCGACTGGGAGCGCGCCCTGCGGCTGTACGAACCACTCTCGCCGATCCGGTCCAGGAACGAGAGGTACTCCGTGAAGCAGCCGAGCGCGATGTGCTGTCCGTTGTCCGGCGGCGGCGAGGGGTCGCCGTCCCGCTCGGGCAGCGTCTGAACGGCCCCGCCCAGCGTGGGCCTCGCCTCGTAGAGCGTCACCTCGTCGCCCGCGTCGATGAGCTCGAGCGCAGCCGCGAGCCCGGCGAGGCCCCCGCCGACGACGGCCGCCCTCACCAGAGACCCTGTCCCACGATCCGCAGCTTCGTCAGCGTGGAGAGCCGCGGCGGGCCTTCGAAGACGTCGAAGCCGCGCGCCTCGATCCGCTCGAGCGTCGCGCGGTAGAGACCGGCGAAGGTCGAGACGCAGAGGGCGCTGCGACCGTCGAGCGACTGTAGGAGCCCGAGGCCGTCCTGCAGATGCACACGCGCACGCTCGGCCTGGAACGTGAGCAGTGCGCGCCACGCGGCCGTGGCCCGGCCCGCCGCGATGTCCTCCTCCGTCACACCGAACGATGCGAGCTCGTCCTGAGGAAGGTAGACCCGACCGAGCTCCCAGTCTTCACCGACGTCGCGAATGATGTTGATCAGTTGCAGAGCGATCCCGAGCGTCTCGGCGCGCTCGACGTCATCGGAGCCGTAGACCGCGACGCAGGCAACCCCGACGGCGCCCGCGACCCTGGTGCAGTAACCGCGCAGCTCCTCGAAGTGCGCGTACCGCGCCTGCTCGAGATCCTGCAGGCCACCGTCGACTAGTGCGTTCAGCGCCTGCGCCGGAATCGGGAAGCGGCTGCGCGCGTCGGCGAGCGCGATCGACGTCGCATCGTCTGCCGGAGAGGACAGCGCTGCGCGCAGCTGCTCGAGCTGCGCACGCTTCTCGTCCACGCGCAGATCGCCGTCTGCGACATCGTCGACGCGGCGCGCAAAGGCGTAGATCGCGGCGATCGCCCGACGCTTCTCGCGCGGCAGCACCATGATCCCGTACGCAAAGTTGCGCGCGCGGCGGCGCGTGAGGCGCTCGACCTCGGCATAGGCCTGGTCGGCCGTCATCGTTGGAAAGGCGTGCACCGCGCCTGACGTGCCGTGGGGAAGGGGCCCGGGGGAAACCGGGAGGTTTCCCCTCGTGTTTTCCTCGCCGTTCGCGGCGATCCCAGCGGCGCGGAAGGCGAGGCGTACCTTGAAAGAAGGGGGCTCGTGGGGGAAACATGGTTTCCCCCACGCGACCGAGCCGAAGGCGAGGGACGGCGCGTGAGGCGCTCGACCTCGCCATAGGCCTGGTCGGCGGTCATCGAGCGAGTGCCGCCCGAGCGAGGCGCATGCGTGACGGACGCGGCCTTTGCGTGAACACGTCCCAATGCGCCGACTCGAGCGCATCGAGCGCCGCAAGGCCGCCGCGCGCGAAAAGGCCGACCGCTCGTCCCGTCCGGCCGCCGATCCGCTCCTGCAGCGCGCGTCCTGAGCCGAGCAGGCCCCGCGCCCGCACCGCCTCGTAACGGAGCAGCTCGAGCAGCTCGGGGCTCGGGCGGTCGAGCATCGCCACGCCGAACGTACGGCGGTCCTCGAGCGGTAGGTAGACACGCCCGAGCTCGAGATCGCGAGGCACGTCCTGCAGAAAGTTGACGAGCTGCAGCCCCGTGCACACGTCGTCGCTCGCGGCGACCAGCTCGGACTCCCCGTCGAGGCGCAGCAGCCCGAGCACGAGCCGGCCGACCGGGTCGGCCGAGTGGCGGCAGTACTCCTTCAGGCCGTCCCAGGTCTCGTACTCCGAGACGCGCTGATCCATCCGGTTCGCCTCGATCAGCCGCACGAACGGCTCGCGTGGCAGCGAGAACTCGTGGATGGTCGGCGCAAGCGCCCGTAGGACCGGCCAGGAGGGTTGTCCGGAATAGCAGGCGTCGAGCTCGTGCTCCAATTCGACGAGGGCGGCCGGCCGATCTCCGTCCAGCTCGTCCCCGAGGATGTCCACGAGGCGGGCGAAGCCGTAGACGGCCCGGAGGTGCGGACGCAGGCGCCGCGGGAAGAGAACCGAGGCAACCGGAAAGTTCTCAGTCCGCGCTCGGCGGGCGACGACGGCCACGTCCATCCGTACACGATCACTTACCCCGACCGGCCTGGTCAACTGGTCACGTTTGCACACAGACCGTCGCAGGTGCTTCAATCGACTGGCGCTGGCCTGCCGAGACCCCGCTGCGGGCGCTTCGTCAAGCCAATCCAGGAGGGCAGTTGACCGACGACCGGGGGAGCATCGCCGGAGACGGCCTACGCAAGCACCCTGTGTTGGCCGTGGACGCGGTGGGCACGGCCGTCGTCATCCGCCTCGGGGGCGAGCTCGACCTCTACAACGCCGGCCAGGTCCGCTCTGCTCTCGCCGACGCCGGTGCCCGGGATCCGGAGCGGATCGTCATCGACCTCGGCGAGGTCGAGTTCATCGACTCGACGGCGCTCGGCGTCTTGATCGAGGCGCGCGCGAAGATGAACAATCGCGGGGGCCTCCTACTCGCAGCACCCGGCCTCGAGACGCGGCGCGCTCTCCAGATCTCCGGGCTCGACAAGCTCTTCATCGTGCACGACACCGTGCCGGAAGCGCTCGGCGCGAAGGTGTAATTACCCGACAGGGGCCGTGGACGGTGCCTCTGACATTTCCTCGCGGCGGATCAGCGTGATCGACGCGATGAACGCCAAGACGCCGAACACGGCCAGACCGTAGAAAGCCCAGCTGTAGCCGCCGGTCAGGGCGACCGGCAGTGACTTGCCCTCAGCGGTGAGGGATTTGAAGTGACTCGTGAAGATCGTCGACGCAACCGCAGTTCCAACTGCGCCGCCGATCTGCTGCGACGTGTTGATGAGCCCGGAGGCCAATCCGGCCTCGCGCTCGGCCACGCCGGCGAGCGCCGCGATCGAGACTGGAACGAACGCGAACGCGATTCCGACGCCGACCATCAGGTAACCGGGAAGCAGGTCGGACACGTAACTTCCGTGCACCGGGATCTGCGAGTACCAGATCATTGCGCCCGTGAGCAATGCGAGGCCGATCGCGATGATCGGCTTCGGCCCGAATCTCGTCGTCAAGGCCTGCGCGACTCCCGCCGCCACAACTGCCGTACCCGCGGTCGCGACGAATGTGACGCCGGTCTTCAGAGCCGAATAGCCGAGAACGTTCTGCACGTAGAGGGTGAGCAGGAAGAAGTTGGCGAAGATGACAGCGCCGAGAAGCCCGCCGACGACGTTTGCCCCCGCGACGGTACGCACGCGGAAGATGTGGAAGGGCATCAGCGGGTCCGGGGCACGACGCTCGTTGACGAGAAATCCGGCGAGCAACGCCCCCGAGGCCACGAGCAGCAGAATCGTTCGCGCGGTCGCCCAGCCCACGTCAGGCGCTCTCGAGATCGTGTAGACGAGCAACGCCAGGCCGCCGCTGACGAGCACCGCGCCGAGGGCGTCATAGCGCCGCTCCGCGCCCTCACGCCTGCTTTCGGGGACGATGCGAGGTGTCAAGACGAGCACCAGCGCGCCGACCGGCACGTTGACGAAGAAGATCCATTCCCAGCCCAGGTACTTCGTCAGTACGCCGCCTGCGAGCACGCCCACAGCCGCGCCGCTGCCGCCGAGTGCACCCCAGATTCCCAGAGCCTTGTTCCGTTCCGCGCCCTCCTCGAAGCTCGTCATCACGATCGAGAGCGCGGCAGGCGTGATGATGGCGCCGCCGAGCCCCTGCACCGCTCGGGCGATGATCAGCATCGCCTCGGATTGCGCGAGCCCGCAGACGAGCGAGGCGATCGTGAAGAGCGCCACTCCGACCATGAACACGCGCCGGCGCCCGAGCAGGTCCGCGGCTCGCCCGGCGAGCAGCAGGAAGCCGCCGAAGGCGATCGAGTACGCCGTGATGACCCACTGCAGGTTCTCGCGCGAGAAATGGAGCGAGCGGCTGATCGACGGGAGCGCGACGTTCACGATCGAGACGTCGAGGATCGTCATGAAGAACGCCGTCGCGACGACGGCGAGAATCCTCCAGCGGTGGGGATTCGAGGTCATGATCGGTTTAGGCTAGTCGGCGACGAACGGGGGAGCAACCGCTCCCCCGTTCACATTTCGGCCTAGATCTTGCCGAGCTTCCGCCATTTGGCGTAGATCTGCTTGATGTCGCGGTCTGCCGCGTTCACTGCTTCCTGGGCAGTCATCTTCTTCTGGGAGACCTGCGCGAACATCTGCGGGATCATGGACTTGGCGAACATCTCGCCGAACGCCGCGTTCGCGTAGCCGGGATGTCCAGGGTTCGTCGTGTACTTCTGGGCGATCGTCGTGAGGACGCCGTACTTGCCCAGCGGCTTGTGCTTGTCCTGCGCGACCGCCTTCCGGATCTGCTTGAACGGGTACGCGCCCGGGAAGCTCGGGAAGTTGTAGAACTTCGACGCCAGGAACGCGTCCTTGTAGTGGATCTCGAGGTCGGCGAGGAACTTCTTCGCCGCCGCCTGGTTCGGAGCGAACTTCCAGATCCACCAGCAGCCCATCACGTGCTGGTAACCGAGCCGGCCGTGCGGGCCCTTCGGGATCGGCCAGATCCAGAGATCGTTGGCAAACGGCAGGTTTCGATCCTCCGGCGTGCGCGTCGCCGAGATCGCGTTGAAAATCAGCGAGCCTTTGCCGGAGTAGAGGAAGTTGTTGTTGCCGGCGGGGTCCCAACCGAAGATCTCGTCTGTTTCACCGCGCTGGTAGATGTCGGCCATGAACTTCAGGGCCTCCACCGTGCGCTTGCTCTTGATCGTGACCTGATGCTTCTCGTTCTGGACGAACGCGCCGAAGCACATCAGGAACGACGACAGCGCCATGTTCGAGTCGAGCTCGGCCGACTGGCCGATGCCGAGCGGATGGCCGGCCGCCTTTAGCTTCGGACCGGCCCTACGGACGCTGTCCCACGTGTTTGGCGACGCGCCGACGCCGTTCCAGATGTCGTGCCGCCAGACGACGGGATCCGGGACGTAGTTGTCGGAGAAGGCGAAGTACTTCTTCGTCTTCGGGTTGTAGGTGGCCCTGTGCGCGATTCGGCCGATCTTTCCGACCTTGCGCTGGACCTCTTGCACGATCTCGTTGTGGTTGATGACATCGTCCTCGTACTGGGCACGCGGGGCCAGGTCGAAGAAGATGTCGTGGCCGCTCTTCGCCGCAATCTCAGCCTGTGCACGTGCGGGGAGCAGGGTGTTGTTGATGTGATCCACCTTCACCTGGACGTCGTTTTGCTGCCCCCACTGCGGCGCCCACGTCTTGTCCAGCCACGTGTCGAAGGACGGGACGAAGTGCGCCCACGTGATCAGCGACAGATCGCCTTTGAGCCAGCGGCCCTTGAATCTAAGCGGGCCGTAGAACGCCTGGCCGAAGCCCGAGCCCGCGACGCCGACGGCGGCCGCGCCCACGCCCGCACGGCGGATCAACTCGCGGCGGTCGTACCTCCCTTCTCGCCGACTCGGATCGTCTGAACTTGCCATTGAACCCTCCTTCCTCTCCGTTTCTAGCGAAAGGCCCCACCTGTGAATCCCGCGATGAAGCGATCCAGAAACGTGTTGTAGAGGAGCGCGAGCGGGATGCTCGGGATCAGTGCGGCGACCATGATCGCGCCCCATTCCGGCAGGTCGCCGCGGATGAGATCGGTGTAAACGCCCGTCGAGACCATCTTGTGGTCGGACGGCGAAATGAATGTGAACGCGTACACGAACTCGTTCACGACGAGCGAGAACGAGAAGATGACGACGGTGAGGATGCCGGGGATCGAGATCGGAAAGACCACGCGCGTCAGAGTTCTGATTCGCGAAGCCCCGTCGACGCGTGCGGCATCCTCGAGTTCCTGCGGAATCGTTTTGAAAAAGCCCATCAGGAGCCACGTCGAGAACGGAACGGTGAACGACGGATACACGAGCACGAGCGACCAGATGGAGTCGGTCAGGTGCGCCTGCTTGATCACGGCGAAGAACGGAATGAAGAGCAGAGTCGGGGGAATCAGATAAGTGAGGAAGATCCCGACGCCAAGGCTTTGGCCAACGCGGCCGGCCAGCCGCGCGAGCGCATAGCCGGCAGGCAGTGCCAGCACGAGTGTGATCGCGACGACGCAGACACCAACGATCGCGGTGTTGGCCAGCCACGTCGGATATTGCGTGTGGTGGAAGAGGAAGGACGCGTTTGCCAAGGTCGGGCTGTCCTTGCCGAACCAGTACGGAGTGACCGAGGGGTCATAGAACTCCGATTGGTTCTTGAACGCCGTGATCACCATCACGTAAAACGGAAAGGCGAGGACGATCGCGAAGGGGCCGATGATCAGGTACGCAAGCCCCTTCTCGCGCAGACCTTGCCCCATCACGAGACCTCCGTCCGACGCGCAAACAGCAGCATCGCAATGCTGACGACGGCGAGCACGGGCAGCAGGAAGAGCGAGATCGCTGCACCCGGTCCGATCGAGCCCGACTCGATCCCCGTCTTGTA
Source organism: Actinomycetota bacterium (assembly GCA_039648845.1). Lineage (GTDB taxonomy): Bacteria > Actinomycetota > Thermoleophilia > Gaiellales > Gaiellaceae > 3-1-20CM-4-69-9. The sequence goes on from JBBWZE010000125.1 coordinate 6,623, forward strand.
GGCCCACGTGGTGACCATCTCCGTGCTGAAGGACGGCGGGGGCCCGCCCTGCGTGAGGATGTAGACAACGGCCATGTCCGTCGCGGTGAAGACGATCCCGAACAACAGCGCCACCGTCGCGATCGGCAGTTGCAGCGGGAGCGTGACAGACCAGAACTTCCGGAACCCGGTGGCGCCGTCGATGGCGGCGGCGTCGTCCACCTCTTTCGGAATCGAGGCCAGCCCGGCAAGGAAGATCACGACGGCGAACGGCAGGATGCGCCATGTATGCACCGCGATCACGGATCCCATTGCGAGCTTGGGCTGAGCCAGGTACTGCGGCACCTCGAGCGGCTTGTAGATGTGGGCGTGGACGAGCGTCCAGTTGAGGATCGAGTAGCTCGTGTCGAACATCCACTTCCACGCCATCAGGCTGAGCGCGACCGGTGCAGCCCAGGGCAGCAGGATCAGAAAGCGAAGGATCCACTTGCCGCGAATGTTCTTCATCATCGCGTGCGCGATCAGGCCGGCGCCCACGAGCACGATCGCCTGTGAGATGACCGTGAAGAGAAACGTGTGCCAGACGGCATGTTGGAAGGCCGGGTTGCCCCACTCGTGCCTGAAGTTCTCGAGGCCGACCCACTTGCCGTGCAGCCCGGTCGTTGCGTTCGTGAAGCTCAGCCAGATTGCGAGCGCCAGCGGGCCTCCAACGAGCGCGGTGACGAAGATGACTGCCGGTGAAATGAGTACGGAGGCAAGGACGGCTGGGCGCTCGAAGACGTTAGTCCAGCGCCTCCCCCGTGGCCGTGAAGGGGCGAGTGCCTCCACCCGGGCGCGATCCTAACGAGAAAGTGTTGCGTTTGTCGCAAGGTTCCTTGACCTAGAACGGGCGTCAGACGGTTAAAGTTTGAGCCGATCCGCGCATGGCTGAGATCACCCTCGACAAGCTGACGAAGGTCTACGGCGACGGGACCCGGGCGGTCTCTGAGCTCGACCTCGAGATCGGCGATGGCGAGTTCGTCGTGCTCGTCGGACCGAGCGGCTGCGGGAAGACCAGCGCCCTCAGGATGGTGGCCGGGCTCGAGCCGATCACCGAAGGGCGGGTCGTCATCGGGGGCGAGGTCGTGAACAACCTGCCGCCGAAGGACCGCGACATCGCCATGATCTTCCAGAACTACGCGCTCTACCCGCACATGAGCGCGTTCGACAACATGGCGTTCGGGCTCAAGCTCCGCGGCATGAAGAAGGACCGCCGCGGCGAGCGCGTGAACGGGGCCGCGAAGACACTCGGCCTCAACGAGGTGCTTCCGAAGAAGCCCCGGACGCTGTCCGGGGGGCAGAGGCAGCGCGTGGCGATGGGGCGCGCAATCGTCCGGGAGCCCCGCGCTTTCCTGATGGACGAGCCGCTCTCCAACCTCGACGCGAAGCTCCGTGTCGAGATGCGGGCCGAGATCGCCCGGCTGCAGCGCGAGCTGAACGTGACGACGATCTACGTGACGCACGACCAGGTGGAGGCGATGACGCTCGGGGACCGCGTTGCGATCATGCGCGACGGCCTGCTGCAGCAAGTGGCGAAGCCACAGGACCTCTACGACCGGCCGCGCAATCTCTTCGTGGCCGAGTTCATCGGCTCGCCGGCGATGAACCTGGTCGGCGTCGACCTCGCACGCTCCGACGGCCGAGTGGTCGCGACGTTCGGCGACAACACGTTGGAGGTGGACGAGCGGGTGCTTGCCAGGCGTCCAGGGTTGCCGGCTTTCGATGGCAAGCGACTCATCCTCGGAGTTCGCCCCGAGGACCTCGAGGATGAAGCGTTCGCGACGGACGCATCCTCAGGCCACCGACTGTCCGCGCAAGTGGACATCCGGGAGGACATGGGCGCGGAGGTATTCATCCATTTCGGCGTCGCCGGGAAGCCGGTGCGAGGCGCGGATGTGAGGGCGGCCGTCGGCGAAGAAGCGATCGAAGTGGCGGAGGCGAAGGGCAACGTCTGGGTGGCGCGGGTCGACCGCGACACCAACGCGCAAGAGGGGGGCAACATCGGGCTCGTCGTGGACACGACGCGGCTCCACTTTTTCGACCCGGAGACGGGCGAAGCGATCTACTGAGGCGTGGAGCCCCGGTGAATCAGCACCGGACAAGCGGCGTGCTGTGCGCACTCGAGGCTGACCGAGCCGAGGAAGCCGCCCAGTCGGTGACCGCGGTGGCCTACGACGAGCAGATCGGCGTCGCGGGCTGCGTCGAGCAAAGCTCTTACAGGTTCGTCTTCGACGGCCATCGGCGCGACGTTCACCGTCACGGCGTTACCGACCACCTCGTCCACGATTTCCGCGACGAACCGCAGCGCGCCCGCGTGAGTCTCTGCGGTCAGCGCGGGCAGATCGACGGGCGCAACAGGCACCGCGTCGGCCGCCGGCACCGCCACCTCGTAAGCGTGTAGCGCGACCACCTCGGCACCGCGGGCGCGCGCATCCTCGACCGCCCAGCGAAGAGCGGCCTTCGAGGCGTCCGAGCCGTCTATGCCGACGAGGATCTTTTCCACTACGGGTGGTACTGCTGTTCGAGCGAGCCGACCGTATCGTTTCTGATGCTGATCCAGAAGCCTGTCGAGATCGGCTCGAAGAGCGGCTTTGGCAACGGGTTCCTACCGCCGGCGATCTGTGTGAGCTGCGCAACCGTGATCCGAGTGCCGTTGAGGTTCGCGCCCGTGGTCAGAACCCGGACGTCTGCGTTCGCAGCAACGATGTACGTGTAGGCACGCGTGCTCTCGTTGACCACATAGTTGTCGTTCGGAACGTCATTCGACCCCGTGTCCTCGAGGGCCGCCTGGCTCGCCGTCTTCCCCGTGAGCAGCCAAGCAGGATCGAAACGCATCAGGTAGCCGCCGCTCTTCCGTTTGAGCGACTTGACGTAACCGAATTCGACGACTTGGCGGGGTGGCCCAACCCCGCTCTTCGCTGTCGGCGACACGGTGACGGTCCGGGTCACGATCTTCGTGCTGCCGCAGCCGACCGCAACGAGCGACACCAGTGCGCAGCAGAGGACGACGCGCATCGCTAGGCGATCCCGATGGACTCGGCGAGCTCGCGGGAGATCGCGTGCTCTCCGGTATCGGTGCGAAGCGTCACGGGTCCGCCGAAAGGCGCGTG
>JBBWZE010000192.1:0-4840 GCA_039648845.1 Actinomycetota bacterium
GCATCGGCTACCTCGCGCACGAGCCGCTCGTCTACCGCGAGCTCACCGCACTCGAGAACCTCGACCTCTACGGCCGGCTCTACCGCGTCGGGGAACGGCGCGAGCGGATCGGCATGCTGCTCGAGCGCTTCGGCTTGTGGGACGCGCGGCACGTTCGCGCCGACTCCTACTCGCGCGGCATGCTGCAACGGCTCGCGCTCTGCCGCACGCTCCTGCACGGCCCGGACCTGCTCGTTCTCGACGAGCCCTACAGCGCGCTGGACGAGGAAGGCGCCGCACTGCTCGACCGTGAACTGGAGCAAGCGCTCCCGCACACCGCGTTCATCGTCGCAACACACGATCCCGCACGCATCGAACGCTTCGCCTCGTCGAAGCTCGCGCTCGCATGATGTATCTCGCCGACGTCGGAGCGCTTGCGCGGAAGGACCTCCTGCTCGAGTTCCGCGCACGCGACACGCTGCCGGCGATGTTGCTGTTCGTGCTCTCCACCCTCGTCGTGTTCCACTTCGTGCTTCCGGGCAACTCGTCCCAGCTTGCGGCGAAGGGACTGCTCTGGGTCGCAATCGTCTTCACCGCGCTCCTCGGCCTCTCTCGTGCCTTCGCCGCCGAGCGGGAACAGGGCGTTATCGACGGGCTCGTGCTGGCGCCGAGCGACCGCAGCGCGATCTGGCTGGGCAAAGCGCTGTCGGTCCTCGCCTTCCTCGTGCTCGCGGAGCTCGTCGCGTTGCCCGCCTTTGCGCTCTTCTTCGGTGGAGTCGACGGTCCGATGATCGCCGGGATTGCCCTCGCCGACATCGGCATAGCCGCGGTCGGGACGCTGCTCGCGGCGATGGCCGCCGCCAGCCGCGCGCGCGAGCTCCTCCTGCCGCTCCTCTTCCTGCCGCTCGCGATTCCCATCATCGTCGGCGGGGTCGGCGCCAGCGTCACGAGCGAGCCAGCCCGATATGTCGGGTTCCTCGCCCTCTACGACGCCCTCTTTGCGATCATTTGCTGGGCTTCCTTTGAGTACGTGGTTACGGAATAACCGCCTGGCCGCGCTCGCCGCGCTCGCCTTCGTCCTGGTCACCGCCTCGATCGCGCTGGTCTTCTTCTATGCGCCCGTGGACGAGGACGGACTGAACCAGAAGATCTTCTACTTCCATGTCGGCATCGCCCTAACCGCCTACGCCTGCTTCGCCTGGGGAGGCTGGAAGGCCCTGCTCGTGCTCTGGAAGGGAGACCAGGACGCGGACCTCGAGAGTTATGTGGCGATTCACCAGGGTGTGATCTTTGGTGCGCTCACACTCGTGACGGGTTCCATCTGGGCCCGCTACCGCTGGGGGCACTGGTGGGAATGGCACGAGGACCAGCTCGTTCTCTTTTTGGTGTTGTTCCTCTTCTACGCTGCATACTTCATGCTGCGTTTCTCGGTTCCCGCCGGGCCGCGCCGCTCGAATCTCAGCGCCGTCTATGCCCTCTTCGGTGTTGCGCTCGTGCCGGTGAGCATCCTCGCGATCCGGCTGTCCGAACGCTTCATCCATCCCGTGGCGTTCGACAAGGGGGGCCCGAACATGGCCGGGTCGCAGTTCTTCACTTTCTGCGTCTCGTTGGCCGCGATGCTCAGTCTCGCCGCGACGCTCTACCACGTCGAGCTCGCCGGCAAGCGCATCGACGTGCGTCTGCGCGAACTGCGGGAGGCGTTGCAATGAGCGTTGAGGAGAAGTACGTCGCGGCTGCCTACCTCGTCATCTTCGCTGTGGTGCTCGCCTACGTCGTGATCATCGCGCTGAAGCTCCAGCGACTCGAGCGCGAGCTGAGCGAGCTCGCGGAGCTGGCGCGGGTGAAGCAGGAGGAACGGAGGGCCGTCGCAGTTGGCTGAGCTGCTCTTCTGGCCCGCATTGCTCGCTTACGGCGAGGCTGCCGTCGCCTACCTGAACGACGTCCGCCACCCCGGCCTGGCAGGCCGGCTCGCAACCTGGGGCGTCCGGTTCGGGTGGCTCGTCCAGACGGCCTTGCTCGCGGTGCAGGCCGCGCGCGCCGACGGCTTCCCGTGGTCGACATGGGGCGGCTCGCTCAACCTCTTCGTCTGGCTCGTGGTCGGGGCGTACCTGATCTGGGGCTGCCAGCCGCGCTATCGCCTGCTCGGTCTCGCCGTTCTGCCACTGGCCGTCGTCCTCTTCATTCTCGCCCGGGTCGGCGGCGGGACAGGCATCGGCGTACGCAGCCACTACTCGAACCTCTTCCTGGTGCTGCACGTCGGGCTCGTGCTCGCGGCGTTTGCGGGGTTCACGCTCGCGGCTGCACTGTCAGCGCTCTACCTGTGGCAGGAACGCCGGCTCAAGCGGCGCGAGAGCTCGATCCTCCGTCTGCGCGCGCCCGCGCTCTCACGGTTGGACGAGGTGGCGGCTCGCACGATTGCGATCGCCCTGCCCGCGCTGACGCTCGGGATCGCGGTCGGAATCGCACGTCTGCGCGACCGCGGCGGCGGCTTCGACGCGCTGATGGCGGTCACGGTCCTCACGTGGAGCGTCTACGGCGGTTATCTCGCGCTGCGACACTTTGCTGGTTGGCGTGGCCGCCGTGCTGCGTACCTCGTTCTCGCAGGCTTCGTCCTCGTCGTCGTCGTTCGGCTCGGCCTTCCCGTCACCCACTTCGCGACATGAGCATCGTCCTCGTCGGCATCTCGCATCACCAGGCGCCCGTCGAGCTGCGCGAGCGTGCCGCGCTCGACCGGCAACGCGCGGCGGAGCTTGCCGGGGCGCTCGCGGGCGGGCGGAGCGAAGCGGTGGTTCTCTCGACCTGCAACCGCACTGAGCTGTATCTGGCGGACGAATCCGCGGACGCTGCGGAACAGAAAGCGGAGGTCGCGCTACTCGCCCTCGAGTCGAAGCTGGGCCCGGCTCTCTACAGACTGCGCGACGAAGAGGCGGCGCTCCATCTGTTTCGCGTCGCGGCGGGCCTCGACTCGATGATCCCCGGCGAAGGGGAGATCCTCGGGCAGGTACGCGCCGCGCGCGAGTGCGGGGCAACGGGACCGCTGCTCGACCGTCTCTTCCGCCAGGCTGTGCAGGCCGGCCGCAAGGCGCGCACCCAGACTGCGATCGGGGAGAGCCCGGCGTCGGTATCGGCGGCAGCGGCTGCGCTCGCCGAGCAGGTGTTCGGAGATCTCGAGGGACGCAGCGTCCTCGTCGTCGGCGCCGGCAAGGTCGGCGAGCTCGCGATCCGGAACCTCGTCTCGCGAGGCGCGACGATCGCGTCCGTCGCGAACCGCACAGGCCGGCGCGCGGAAGAGCTCACGGAGCGCTTCGGCGGGGAGGCGCTGCCGCTCGAGCGCATCGAAGAGGAGCTCGTGCGCGCGGACGTCGTGCTCTCGTCGACGAGCGCCTCCGGCTGGATTCTCACGCGGGAGCAAGTCGAGCAGGCACTGCGTGCCCGTAGAGGCAGGCCGCTCTTCCTGATCGACCTCGCAGTGCCGCGCGATCTCGATCCGGCCATTCACGAGCTCGAGGGTTGCTACCTCTACGACATCGACGATCTCGAAGCCGTCGTGGCCGAGACGCTGGCAGGACGCCGGCGAGAGGCCGAGCGTGCCGAGACCATCGTCGCGGAGGAGGCCGATCGGTTTCGCGCGTGGCAGGCGTCCCTCGACGTCGTTCCGGCGATCACCTCGTTGCGAGCTCGGGCCGAACAGATTCGCGACGCCGAGCTGAGCCGCGCGAAGCTGAACGACGCCGAGCGGCGCGCAGCGGAGTCCGTGACGGCCGCGGTCCTGAACAAGCTCCTGCATCTCCCCACAATTCGGATGAAACAGGCAGCGGCGGCAGCGGACGGCGTGATTTATGCTGATGCGGTGCGTCATCTCTTCGGTCTCGAGGACGAGCGCTGAGGTCGGCGAACCTGATCGGGCGGCCGCTCCCCGTGCAAGCGCCGACCGCATTCGTGCGCGTGCGGAGGCGCAGGCCGTGCGGCCAGACACGGGTCAAGCGCACCTGGTGCCGTGCTGATCCGCGTCGGTTCCCGCGGCAGTAGGCTCGCGCTCACGCAGGCCGAGCTGGCGTCGGCCCGGCTGCGCGGGCCGGGTGTCGAGATCGCGCTCGTTCCCATCACGACCGCGGGTGATCGCGACCGCACACGTCCGTTCGGGGAGATCGGAGCGCGCGGCGTCTTCGTCAAGGAGCTGGAGGAGGCGCTGCTCGACGGCCGCATCGACGTCGCAGTCCATTCCGCGAAGGACATGACCTCCACCGACACGGAGGGCCTTGCAGTCGGCGCGTACCTGGAGCGCGAGGATCCCCGCGACGCGCTCTGCGGCACGCCGGATTTGCGGGCGGGAATGCGCATCGGCACAGCTTCGATTCGGCGGAGGGCGCAACTGCTCGCCCTCGAGCCCACCCTCTCGATCGAGCCCTTGCGCGGCAACATCGAGACGAGACTGCGGAAGCGCGGCGAGCGCGGACTCGATGCGATCGTTCTCGCGGCCTGCGGTCTCGACCGTCTCAACCTCACCGGCCAGATCAGCCGCCGCTTCGAGCCGGAAGAGCTGGTCCCGGAGGCGGGGCAGGGTGCGCTGGCGCTCCAGGTGCGGGCGGGCGAGGAACATCTCGTCGGCGCGGCCGACCACGGCGAGACGAGGCGGCGTGTCGAGGCCGAGCGCTCCTGCGTCGCCGTCATCGGCGGCGGGTGTCTCGCTCCGATCGCCGCCTATCACGACGGCGCCCGGCTGACCGCGCTCGTCGCCGCCGAGGACGGCAGCTGGATCGAGCGGCGAAGCGGTGAGGATCCCGGCGAGGTCGCTGCCGCGCTGTTGCCGTTCGTCTCGGCCTGACATGCGCGTGATCGTCACGCGGCCTCGGGTGCGGGC
>JBBWZE010000198.1:0-3174 GCA_039648845.1 Actinomycetota bacterium
GCAAGACTCATCGGCGAGCTGAGTTGCTCTCAGCTCGCCGGCGTGATGTTCAGGTTCATCCGGAAGAGGTTCGTCGGATCGTATTGCGCCTTCAGCGCGGCGAGGCGCTCGTAGTTGACACCGTAGCCCGCCTTCACGAGTGCTTCTTTCTCCTCGCCCAGTCCGGCGAAGTTGAGGTAGAGGCCACCCGTCGAGTGACGTTCCATCGCATCCCAGAATGCCCGGCCCCACGCGATCGCGTCCTCAGTCTGTGTGGGGTCGTCCCAGCACACCTCGCCTGTAACCAGGAAGGCTGCGTCGCGACCGCCGTACGCGGTGTCGGTCTCGCCGACCCGGCTCATGGCGCCGCCGTGATGCCAGACGGTGATATCCGTGAGCGGCGTGGGGCGGCGTGCTGCGAAGTCGGCGATGTCGTCGATCGCGCTAGGGGAGAGCTCGGCGAGTGCACGCGATTTCCAGTAGTAGAGCCCGCCCGTCGGGAAGAGGGCGTCGAAACCGCTCTGGAGGCCGAGCCATGGCCACGGACCGCTCATGTCGATGAGTGGCTGTCCCAGCTCGCGTAGCGGCTGCACGATCGGCTCGCCATCTTCGACCGGCCCGGCGTAGGCGCCGGCGACGACCAAGACAGCCTTGCCGTGATGCTCGGGCGGGAAAGGCTCGTGCGGCGGAACGCTCCAGCACAGCGCGACCGAGCTGAGCTCCTCCGGTGCCGAGGCCATATGGTCGCGCCAGGCAGGCAGGACCTCCTGGATGTCGTCGAGGGAGTAGAAGACCGCTCCGACCATGATCATCGGGCCGATCGGGTGCGCCTGAAACTCGAACGAGGTGACGACGCCAAAGTTGCTGCCAGCGCCGCGCGCTGCCCAGAAGAGGTCCTCGTTCTCGCTCGCGCTCGCGCGACGGAGCACGCCGTCGGCCGTGACGATGTCAACCGAGAGGAGGTTGTCGATCGACAGGCCGTACTTGCGGCGCAGATGACCGACGCCGCCGTGAAGCGTAAGACCTGCGATGCCGGTGGTCGAAACGACGCCTCCAGGAACGGCGAGACCGAAGAGCTGCGTCTCGCGATCCGCGTCGCCCCACGTCGCGCCACCTTGTGCCCGCACTGTCTGAGTCGCCGGGTCGACGTGGACACCCCGCATCTGCGAGAGGTCGATCACGAGGCCGCCGTCGTTCACCGCGTTGCCGGCAACGTTGTGGCCGCCCCCTTTGATCGACAACAGGAGGTCGTGCTCACGCGCGAAATTCACCGCGTCGACGACGTCCGCAGCACCGCTGCACTGCACGATCAGCGCAGGCCGCCGGTCGATCAGTCCGTTCCAGATCCGACGCGCCTCGTCGTAGCCCACATCGTTCGGGCGGAGAACCGGCCCTCGCATGGCCGCCGCGAATCCCTGAATCGCTTCCGCGTCGACCGTCGCCTCAGTAGCTATCTGCGCCGCCATCGCCCCTCCTTCGGTTGCGACCCCGAGTCGTTCAGTCGTCGAGGAACCTAACGCGTTACAAGGCCACGCGAGAAATCGGGTCCGACGGCTGGAGCCCGTCGGCACCGGCGCCGAGCCATTCCTCCCCGGCGACTCGCTGATCTGCCTCGGGTAACGCCGCCGGCGCAACCATGAGCCGCGCGGCGGTGTCACTCGAAGGAGGCTCGCGCTCCTGCCTCACGGAGTCGTTAGATCGGATAGTCGCGCGGGCTGTCTTGGATCGTGATCCAGCGGAGCTCCGTGAACTCCTCGAGTGCGGCCTTGCCGCCGAAGCGACCCCAGCCGCTGTCCTTGACACCACCGAAGGGCATCGCCGGTTCATCGTTGACGGTCGCGTCGTTGATGTGGCACATGCCGGTTTGGAGTTGGCTGGCGACGGCCAAGGCGGCGTCCACGTCACGGCTGAATACGGCAGCCGAGAGTCCGTATTCGGTGTCGTTTGCCACCCGAATCGCCTCGTCGACACCGTCCACGGGCACGATCGCGACGATCGGTCCAAACGACTCCTCCGAGTAGACGCGCATCTCGGGTCCGACATCGGTCAGGACCGTCGGACTGAAGTAGAGACCGTGCGCCTTTCCGCCCGTGATCACCTTCGCGCCCTTGGCGACCGCATCCTCGAAGTGCTCGGTCACCCGCTCGAGTGCCTCCTCGTTCACGAGTGGACCGACCTGCGTCTCCGGTTCGCGCGGGTCGCCCACCTTTAGCGCACTAGCCCGCTCGGCAAGCTTGTGTGCGAACTCCTCTGCCACGGAGCGGTCGATCACGATACGTTCGGTCGACATGCAGATCTGACCCTGGTGCATGAACGACCCAAAGGTCGCCGCCGCCACGGCACGATCCAGATCGGCGTCGGCCAAGACGAGCAACGGCGCCTTCCCGCCGAGCTCGAGGAGTACGCGCTTCAGATGCCGGCCAGCCTTCTCGGCCACGATCCGGCCGACCCGAGTCGAGCCTGTGAAGTTGATCCGCCGCACAGCCGAGTGGGCGATCAGACTCTCAACAACCTCGGCCGCGTCCCTTGGATCGTTCGTGACGAGGTTGATCGCCCCGTCCGGCACGCCGGCGTCCATGAGTGCGTCCACGATCGCGGCGTGGGTGCGCGGGCACTGCTCCGATGCCTTGAACACGACCGTGTTGCCGTACGCGAGCGGCGCCGCGACCGCGCGTACGCCGAGCACAACGGGTGCGTTCCACGGTGCGATCCCGACGACCACGCCCACGGGCTGGCGCACCGCCTTCGCCCGCCTGCCCGGAATGTGCGAGGGGATGTCCTCCTCTTCCGCCCGCACGTCGGCGTGATTCGCGTAGTAGCCGAGCATTCCGGCGCCGAGCTGCACGTTGAACATGCCCCAGGCCAACGTGCCGTTCGTCTCCTCGGTGACCAGGGCTGCGAGCGCAGCCTGGCGCTCCATCAGGAGCTCAGACGCGTGCTGAAGTAATCCGCCCCGCTCGCCCGGCGTTTTCGCCGACCACTGCGGGAAAGCCACTTCCGCCGCCTCCACCGCGAGACGAGCCATGACATTTGCGTCCCGGCTCCCCGTCAGCCCCGAAAGCTCACGCGCACTCATCAGATCCCGAACCTCGGATTCCTCGCCGTCTAGGTCGTCGCGGTCACGACGAGCGTAACGCCTTCCAGTCCACGAACGGTCCGTTGAAGACAGGCGTCTCGCCGTAGGGCTGTCCGGCC
>JBBWZE010000201.1:0-17835 GCA_039648845.1 Actinomycetota bacterium
GCTACCTCCCTGGGAGGCGCACGCGTGACTGGCTGAAGATCAAGACGCACTCCGAGCAGGAGTTCGTCATCGCCGGTTACACGAAGGGCACGGGCAGGCGGGCTTCGAGCTTCGGCGCGCTGGTTCTCGGCTACTACGTGAGCAACGAGCTCGTGTACGCCGGCAACGTCGGCACCGGCTTCAACAGCAAGGAGATCGAAAAGCTGCTGGACAAGCTGCGGCCGCTCCGTCGCGACACTCCACCGTTCCGCGAGGTCCCGAAGATGCCCAAGGTGCGGAAGAGCGACGTCATCTGGGTGGAGCCGACGCTCGTGGCCGAGGTCGAGTTCGCGGAGTGGACGCACGACGGGCGCCTCCGTGCTCCGTCGTACAAGGGTCTGCGCGAGGACAAATCAGCGGAGGAGGTGCGACGTGAGGAGCCGATCACCGATGTCGTCAGGAAAGGCACGCGCGAGCTGAAGCTTTCGAATCTCGACAAAGTCTTCTTTCCGGCCGAGCGCGTCACGAAAGGAGATCTGCTCGAGTACTACCGGGCAGTTGCGCCGGTGCTGTTGCCGCACCTCAAGGAACGCCCGTTCACGATGGTCCGCTGGCCCGACGGGATAGAAGGTAAGAAGTTCTTCCAGAAGGACGCGCCCTCGCACATGCCAGAGTGGATTCCGACGTTCCGCACGGAGGTATCGACGCGGGCCTCGCCGAGGACGAAGAAGTGGGTGAACTTCCCTGTCGTCAATGACGAGCTCGCCCTCCTGTGGATGGTGAACATGGGCTGCATCGACATGAACACGTGGTACTCGCGCGTCGACAGACCCGAACGCCCCGATTGGGTGCTTTTCGATCTCGACCCGTCACCGGATGTCGGCTTCAAGGAGACGGTGCAGGTCGCGCTGCTGGTGAAGCAGGCGCTTGATGCGTTTGGCCTCGTCGGCTTCCCGAAGACTTCAAGTGCCGAGGGAATGCACATCCTCGTGCCGATCGAGCGTCGCTACACGTACGCGGACACGCGCCAGTTCGCAGAGATCGTCGCCGGAGCAATCGCGCGCACGCATCAAGGCCTCGCAACGACGGAGTGGACGAAGGCGAAGCGGCGCGGTGTGCTCATCGACGCCAATCAGAACGGCGAGGGCAAGACGATCGCGTCGGCGTATTCAGTGCGCCCGCGCCCGGGGGCACCCGTGTCGACGCCCTTGCGGTGGTCGGAGGTGACCGAGGATCTCGACCCACTTTCGTTCACGATGCCGGTCGTGCTCGAGCGAGTCCGCAAGTTCGGCGACCTCTATGCCGGCGTGCTCACGACGAGACAGCGCTTGACGGACGCGCTGAAGGCTCTCGGAGGTTAGACGGCGGCGGTAGCGATCTGAAACGTGGGGGTGACCGGCTGTAGCTGCTCCCGCCCGAGAACCCGCTCGAGCGCAGCGACGCAGCGTTCGTCGAAGGCCGAACCGCTCTCCTCTCTGAGCAGGGCGATCGCAGCCTCGTGGCTCCAGGCGGCTCGATAGACCCGTGGCGAAACGAGCGCGTCGTAGACGTCGCAGACGGTGAGGATGCGGGTATCGAGGCCGATCGACCTTGCGTGCAGACCTCGGGGGTAGCCGTTGCCGTCGAGACGCTCGTGGTGGCTGTGGACGAGTTCCTGGGCCGAAGAGTTGAAACCGCCGAGCTCTCGCAGGAGCTTGATCCCCGACTCGGGATGCCGCTTGATGACGGCGAACTCACCTTCCTCCAGCGCGGCCGGCTTTTGCAGGATGCGGGTCGGCACGGAGAGCTTCCCGATGTCGTGTAGCAGCCCGCCGAGCGCAAGCGCTCGCAATCGCCCCGGCGGAAGGCCGAGCTCCTCGCCGAGCTGTACCGCGCGCATGGCGACACGCCGCGTGTGTTCCTCCGTCGACTCGTCCTTCTCCGCAAGGCGTTGCATCAACGCGTGCACGCGCGCGCCGAGAAATGCCTCCTCTTTCGCAACGAGCTCGGCGGCTCGAAGGTCGCCCACGAGCGGTCGTGACTGGACTGACCGACTCAGGTCGATCGCGACAGCGGTTCCGACGATCACGATGCCGACGAGCTCGAAGCCGTGGCCGAGCCACCAGCCGAGGTCCGTGTAGTCGAGGAGGAGCGCAGGAGGCAGCGCCGCCGTGAGCCAGGCAACACCGACCACGACCGCCAGGTCGGTGATCCGCTGGGTCAGGAGATAGGTCTTCAGCGCCCGGAGGATGAGGAGGGCGTAGAGGAATGCCCCGACGACGAGAGCGATGACGGCCGAAGGACTTGCGGGTTCCGGGACCGCCGGAACCAGGCTTGGCACGGCCATGCCGACGACGCCGAGCCCGATGACGAGGACGATCGCGACGACCTGCAGAACGATCAGGGAACGGATGCCTTGCGGTCGCCGCAGGCCCGGTAGCGCCGAGAGCGCGAACACGGCGCCGCCGACGGGCAATGTCGCGGCTCCGGTCAAGGAGATCACGCCGTTGTCGCCGATCACGACACCGGGTGTGGCAAGCCCATGGATGGCGAGCAGTGCGGCCATGACGGTGAAGGCCGATCCAACCAGCACGACCCGTCCGTCTTGCCTCCGGACGCCGACCACCGTGAGCGCGAAGGCCGCGACAGCTGCCATCACGGCACTGACGCCCACGCCGATGAAGTGCACGTTCGTGCCGAGGTTGTGCGAGTGGTGCCCGAGGAAGGTGAGAGCCGCTCCAGGCACGACCGCTCCGGCCCCGAGAAGTGCGAGATCCTGGACCACGCGATCGCGAGGGATTGGCCGCATCACACCCAAATCGGCTGTGACCATCGCCACTTAGACGCCCAAAAGGGGGACTTCAGGGATCGAACCGGCTCAGGTCAGGGCCGGCGGAGCCGGTCGCCGATCCGCGTTACATCGGCATCGGTCAGTTCGCGGACGTCGATGCCGCCACCATCCGTCTCAGCAAGGTCAGTGCCCCGTCCTTGTCGAGCATCTCGTTCAGGTTGCCGCACTTCGGGCTCTGCACGCACGACGGACAGCCCTCGGTGCACGGGCAGCCCTCGAGCATGCGCGCCGTGTCCTCGACCCAGCCTTCGAATGCGTCGAAGCCCCGTTCGGTGATGCCGACGCCCCCGGAATGTCCGTCGTAGATGAAAACTGTGGGAGCGTCCGTCTGATAGTGGATGTTCGTCGAGAGCCCCCCGATGTCCCAGCGGTCGCACATCGCCCACAACGGCAACAACGCGATCATGGAGTGCTCCGCGGCATGGAGGGTTCCGAGGAGCTTCGGCATCCTCTCCAGACCGGCGAGCTGCTCCGGCTCGGGCACGTACCAGATCGCCTCCGTCTCGAAGCTCGTCTCCGGCAGCTCGAGGTCGACCGTCTCGAGCGTCGACTGGTCGCGAATGGACTTCCTCTGGTATGCGACCACGCGCTCCGTGACGGAGATGCGTCCGAAGTGGAGGTCGAGGCCACAACGCCGCTCGGTTCGCAGCGTCTCCTCGATCGCCGTGTTCGTGTCCTTCTTTGCCTGCGTGTAGTAGTCGCCTTTGTACGGCGTCACGAGTGCGGTGCGCGCCTGGAGGTCGAGCTCGCGCACGAGGTAGCTCTCGCCGAGGTGGAGGTAGACGGCGCCTTCATGGACGGTCGAGTACGCGCGCTCGCGCTCGACGATTCCCAGGACGGTCCCGCTCTGCGCCTCCACGACTGCGAACGGGTCGGGCGTCGTGCTGCGCAGGCCGAACTGTCCGGCCGGGTAGTCGCGGCCGGCCCACACGTAGCCGCTCTTTGTCAGCTTCAGCTCCGGCAGCAGTGCGGCACGCTCGAGTGCCTCGTTCCCGAGGGTGGCCCGGTCGTCCTCGTCGAGCGGCGCCTCGAAGGCGGCCGCCCTGACATGTCCGTCGAGAACGCGAGGGTTGGCGTGGTCGAGGATCGCCGCTTCGACACGGCGCTGCAGCAGGGTCTCCGGCTCGCGGACGAAGTACTGGTCGAGCGCGTCCTCACTTGCGACGAGCACCGCGAGGCCGTGGCCCCGCCGCCCGGCGCGGCCCCATTGCTGTCGCAGCGACGCGACGGTCCCGGGAAAGCCGACAGAGATGGCGCAGTCGAGCAGGCCGATGTCGATACCGAGCTCCAGCGCGTCCGTCGCGGCGACGCCCAGCAGCTCCCCTTCCACGAGGCGCCGCTCGATGTCCCGCCGCTGTGCGGGTGTGTAGCCGGCCCGATACGGAGCGAGCCGCTTGGCGGCCTCGGCGTCGACTCGTTCCACGGTGAACTTGTGGATCAATTCCGCAGCCTTGCGGCTCTTCGCGAAGCAGATCGTCCGCAGTCCGCGAGAGACGAGGTCGGCCATCAGCCTCGACGCGTCACCGAGGGCGCTCGCACGCAGGCCCAGCTCGGCGTCGAGCAGCTCCGGGTTCCAGAGCAGGATCGTGCGCTCGGCGCGTGGAGCCGCATCGTCGTCGATGACGGACGCGTCGACGCCCGCAAGGTCACGAGCGAGCTCGCCGGGGTTGGCGATCGTCGCGGAGGCCATGAGGAACTGAGGCTCGGCGCCGTAGACCTGCGCGAGGCGGCGTAACCGCCGCAGGACGTTGCCGACATGTGAGCCGAAGACACCGCGGTAGACGTGCGCCTCGTCGACGACGATGTAACGCAGGTTGTGGAGGACGTCTGCCCAGCGGTCGTGATGCGGCAGCACGCCGACGTGGAGCATGTCGGGGTTGGTGAGGATGACATTCGCCCATTTGCGAATCTGCGAGCGACGCTCGCCGAGCGTGTCGCCGTCGTAGATCGCGGCGCGGACGTTCGGCGCGTGCAGCTCGGCCAGCGCGCGGGCCTGATCCTGCGCGAGTGCCTTCGTCGGGTAGAGGTACAGGGCACGGCTCTTCGGCTCGCGAGCGATCGTGTCGAGGACGGGCAGGTTGAAGCCGAGCGACTTTCCGGAGGCCGTTCCGGTTGCCAGGATCAGGTGCTCGCCCCGTGCGACGACCTCGAAGGCCGCTCGTTGGTGGGCGTAGAGCGTCGAGAAGGGCAGCGCTTTCCGCAGGCTCGGTTCGAGCTCCTCTGGAAGCGGCTCAGTTCGCGGCTCCACGGGCGGCACGGTCTCGACGTGCGCAACCTGTTCGCCCTCGAGGAGTTCGTCCCAGAGTGCGGCGCTGACAGCCATTTCGCGATGGTAGCCTGGGGTCACCGGGGTGCCCGTTCGGGCTGAGATCACACCCGTAGAACCTGATCCGGTTAGCACCGGCGAAGGGAGAGCGTTGGTTCCACGTTGCTTGACGATTGCTGGCTCGGACTCCGGCGGCGGAGCGGGGATCCAGGCCGACCTCAAGGCTTTTGCAGCCGCAGGCTGTTATGGCATGAGCGCGATCGTGGCGCTCACGGCGCAGAACACGCGAGGTGTGACGGCAGTGCACGAGCTGCCGCCGGATTTCGTCCGCGCGCAGCTCGACGCGGTCTACGACGACATCGGCGTGGACGCTGCGAAAACCGGGATGCTCTTTTCGCGCGCCGTCATCGAAACCGTCGCAGACTTTCTCGACGAGCGGGGCGGCCCACTCGTCGTCGATCCGGTCATGCTCGCGAGCTCCGGCGCCAGGCTGCTCCAGGCCGATGCGGTGAAGACGTTGGTGTCGCGCCTCTTCCCGCTCGCCACGGTCGTGACGCCGAACCTTCAGGAGGCTGAGGCGCTCTCCGGTGGCAGCGGATCTCGTCGCGAGCTGGCTGAGCGCATCCACGAGCTCGGCGCTGCGGCGGTCGTCGTCACGGGCGGCCACGGCGACGAGGCGGTCGATCATCTCTTCGACGGCCGGCACCACGTCGAGATCCCTGTGGAGCGTTACGACAGGGAGGCAACACACGGAGCCGGCTGCACGCATTCGGCGACGCTTGCTGCGGGCTTGGCCAGGGGACAGTCCCTCGAGCAGGCCGCACGTGAGGCGGCGCGCGCCGCGTCGGAGGCAGTCCGGCACGGCCTCGTCGAGGTCGGCGCCGGTGACGGTCCGGTCGACGTGCTCCATCTGAAGGGCGCCGCGTGACTCCCTCTCCAGGGCAGGCGCTCCGCGAGCTTCGCGCACGGAAGCCCCTCATCCATCAGATCACGAACTACGTCGTCATGAACGAGACGGCCAATGCGACGCTCGCGCTCGGCGCCCTGCCCGTGATGGCGCACGCGCGCGAGGAGGTCGAGGAGATGGTCGCGCTCGCTGGTGCGCTCGTGCTGAACATCGGCACGCTTTCGCCGCACTGGATCGACGCGATGCTTCTTGCAGGGAAGGCCGCGAACGAGCTGGGCGTTCCGGTCGTGCTCGATCCGGTTGGGGCAGGAGCGACGCGGTTCCGCACGGAGACTGCGCGAAGGCTTCTCGATGAGGTGAAGGTCGCGGTGCTACGCGGCAATCAGGGCGAAGTGGCAACGCTGGTCGGCGTCAACGCGGAGGTTCGCGGCGTCGAGTCGATCGCCGCCGCCGGCGAGCCGGCCGATCTTGCGCGTGTGGCCGCCCGCAACCTCGGGCTGGTCGCTTCGGTGACCGGCGTGATCGACCACGTCTCCGATGGAGATCGCGTCCTTGCCGTCGGCAACGGTCACGAGCTGCTGGCCGCGGTCACGGGAACGGGTTGCATGTCGAGCGCGATCACCGGCTGTTTTCTCGCGGTCGCGCGTGACCGGCCGCTCGAGGCCGCCGCCGGAGCATTGGCGGCCTTCGGCGTTGCCGCCGAGGACGCTGCGGTGGGCGCGAAGGGCCCCGGCTCGTTTCATGTCGGCCTCTACGACGCGCTCGCCGCGCTCGAGCCTGAGAGTCTGGACGCGCGCGCCGAGATCTCGTGAAGCTGCATGTCCTTGTGGACGATCTGGAGACCGCGCGGCTGGCGGTCGAGGGGGGCGCGACCGTCGTGCAGTGGCGTCTCAAGAACGCGCCGCGAGTCGACGTCGTCGAACGAGGTCGCGCCACGCGGAGCCTGTGCGCGCGTCAGGGCGTCACGTTCGTCGTCAACGACGATGTCGAAGCTGCGCTGATGCTGGGTGCGGACGGTGTGCATCTCGGCCGCATGGACGAGGGCGCGGCGCGCGCGAAGGATCACGGACTGCTGCTCGGGCTCTCTGCGACCAACCTCGACGAGGCGCGCGCAGCCGCCGTGCAAGCCGACTACGTCGGTGCCGGTCCCGTGTGGGAGACGCCCTCCAAGCCCGACGCCGATCCTGCGATCGGCCTCGACGGCCTGCGCGAGATCTGTGGCGCACTCGTGATTCCTGTCGTCGCGATCGGCGGCGTCGACGCGAGCAACGCGGGCGAGTGCATCCGTGCCGGGGCAGCCGGGGTCGCGATCATTCGCGCAGCCCGCGATGCGGCAAGGCTGAGGGCGGCGGTCGATGCGGCTCTCTGAGCTCGGCGAGCTCGGCCTGCTCGCAGAGTTGGAACGGCGCGGGCTCGCGCGAAGCATCGGAGACGACGCGGCGCAGCTCGGCGAGGGGCTGGTCGTGACCCAGGATGCGCTCGTCGAGGGGGTTCACTTCCGCCTCGACTGGATCTCGTGGCGCGATCTTGGCTGGCGCGCCGCGGCAGTCAACCTCAGCGACCTCGCGGCATCGGGCGCCGATCCCGAAGGCTTGCTCGTCACGCTTGCGGCGCCCGCCGAGACGGACCTCCACGACATTCTCGAGCTCTACGAGGGCATCGCGGAGACCGGCGTGCCTGTGGTCGGCGGGGATCTGTCGAGGGCCGACGAGGTCGTGCTCGGCGTCACGGCGCTTGGGCGCTCCGTTCGCGTGCCGGGTCGCGCCGGCGCTCGGCCCGGAGACCATCTGGTCGTGACCGGCCGGCTCGGGGCCGCCGGTGCGGCGTTCCGACGAGAGTCTTACGTGCGGCCACCGCTCAGGCTCGCCGAAGGGAGAGAGCTCGCGACGGACGCGCACGCCCTGCTCGACGTCTCGGACGGGCTCGCCGTCGACGCGGGCCACATCGCCTCGCGCTCGGGCTGCCGAGTGGTCGTCGAGCTCGAGCGAGTTCCACTCGCGAGTGGAGCGGAGCTGGAGGATCTCGGCTTCGGCGAGGACTACGAGTTGCTCGCTGCGGTCCCGGAAGCGGGCCGCTTCGCGGCGATCGGGCGCTGCGAAGAAGGCGTAGGCGTTGCCCTGACGTTGAACGGCGAGCCGTACGAGCTAGGCGGCTGGCAGCACTTCCGCTAGCGCGCGCTCGTAGTGTGAGCGAGGCCGCGCGCCGATCACCGTCGCCTTGGCCTCGCCGCCGTCGAACAGGATGGCGGTCGGAATCGAGAGCACGTCGTAGCGGGCAGCCGTGAGCGGGTTCTCGTCGATGTTCAGCTTCGCGAATTCGACCCGGCCACGAGTCTCGGTCTCGAGCTGCTCGAGGATGGGCTCCACCGCTTTACAAGGGCCGCACCACGGAGCCCAGAAGTCGAGCACGACCGGAGTGTCGGCTCCCAGGACGTCCTGCTCGAACGTATCGTCGCTGACCTCGAACATGGCTTCAGAGTAGCCGCTAGATCTGGCCGAGCAGGGTCTTGAGTCGGAGGCCGGGCACTTTCCAGATCGCCTCCGCGACGATCGCCTTCGACATCTTGGAGCCTCCCACCTCGCGGTCGGCAAAAGTGATCGGAACCTCCACGACCTTGAAGCCGGCGCGCAGCGCGCGAAAAGTTGTCTCGATCTGAAAGGCGTAGCCTTTCGAGTCGACGGCGTCGAAATCGATGGCTTGGAGAACCGCACGCCGATAGCACTTGAAGCCGCCTGTCAGGTCGCGGACCTTCACGCCCAGGATGATTCGCGCATAGGAGGAACCACCGGCGGAGATGAGACGACGCAGCAGACCCCAGTTCCGCACGCCTCCGCCCGGGACGTACCGCGAGCCGAGGGCGAGATCTGCCCCAGCTGCGACCGCTGCCATCAGGCGTGGGACGTCGCCCGGATCGTGCGAGAAGTCGCAGTCCATCTCCAACACGAGCTCCGCGCCGCTCGCGAGCGCGTGTCGGAAGCCGGCGAGATAGGCGGGCCCGAGGCCCTCTTTGCGCTCGCGGTGGAGGACGTCGACGTAACCGAGCTCCCGGGCAAGCCGGTCCGCGAGCTCGCCGGTCCCGTCGGGCGAGTTGTCGTCGATCACGAGCACGCGGACGCCCTTGTCGCCGAGCGCGCGCAGCATCGGCTCGAGGTTCTCGCGCTCGTTGTAGGTGGGGAGGCAGACGACGGCTTCGGGCACCTGTGCGTACGTATATTCAACGCGTGGCCGGAGCTCTGCCTCGCAACGTGGACGTGGCCGAGCAACTGGAGCTCCTCGCCGACCTGCTCGAGATCGAAGGGGAGGCTTCTTTCCGCGTCCTCGCCTATCGTCGCGCCGCCACTCGGATCCGCGAGACGGCCGGCTCGGTGGCCGAGCTCGCGATCGCCGGCCGCGCCAAGGATCTGCAGGGAATCGGCAAGACGATCGAGGAGAAGATCGTCCAGGTCGTCGAGGACGGCGAGATGCATGCGCTGACGAAGCGCAAGAAGATCATCCCACCGGAGGTTGTGAGCTTCATGCGCCTGCCCGGCCTGGGGCCGAAGACGGCCGCCCGGATCTGGCAGGAGCTTGGGGTCACGACGATCGCGGAGCTCAAGACCGCAGCAGAGCAGGAACAGCTGCGCACGCTCGCGGGTCTCGGGGCAAAGACCGAGGAACGAATCCTCAAGGCGCTCGCTGAGAAGAAGCAGGAGCCTTCCGACCGGCGGCTGCTGGGCGACGGGCTTGGGCCTCTACTCGCCGTGGTCGAGGTGGTGCGGGAGCACCCGGCGGCGGTAAAGGTGTCCGAGGCCGGCAGTGCGCGACGGCGCAAGGAGACCTTCCGCGACCTCGACATCATCGCGACAGCCGATGATCCCGAGGCGCTGATCGACTACTTCACCAAGCTGAAGTGGGTGATCGAAGTCGTGGCGAAAGGGCCGACCAAGGCCACGGTGTTGTCGAACGAAGGCCTGCGCTTCGACCTGCGCGTCGTGCCTCCCGAATCGTTCGGGAACCTGCTGCAGCATTTCACGGGATCGAAGGACCACAACGTCGCGCTGCGGGAGCGCGCGGTGAAGGATGGCTTGTCTGTTTCCGAGTACTCGATCACCGTCGCCGAGACGGGCGAGGAGCTGAAGTTCGCCGAGGAGGAACAGGTCTACGAGCGCCTCGGCTATCAGTACATTCCACCCGAGTTGCGCGAGAACTCGGGCGAGCTCGAGGCCGCACGCAAGGGCGAGGTGCCGCAGCTCGTCGAGCTCGATGACATGAAAGGCGATCTGCACACGCACACGAGCTACTCGGACGGACGTGACTCGCTCGAGCAAATGGCACTGGCTGCGCGCGCTCGGGGCTATGCGTACTACGCGGTCACGGACCATCCCCGGGGAAGCCTGGCGGAGCAGGATCTCGAGATCGACGCGCTCAACGATCGCCTGAAGCCGTTCAGGATCCTCAAGGGCATCGAGGTCAACATTCGGATCGACGGCTCCGTCTCGTTGCCGGACGAGGTGCTCGCCGAGCGCGACTGGGTGATGGCCTCGCTTCACGCGGCGTTCGACCGCAGTCCGACGGAACGCGTCCTCACGGCGATGGAAAATCCCCACGTCGACTGCATCGGTCACCTCACAGCTCGCAAGATCAACATCAGACCACCAGCGAGCGTCGACGTCGAACGCGTCGTCGCGAAGGCCCTTGAAACGGGGACGTTCCTCGAGATCAACGCGCAGCCGAACCGGCTCGACCTGCGCGATTCGCACGCACGCCTGGCGGGCGAGGCCGGCGTCAAGATCGCAGTCAACACCGACGCCCATCAGCTGAGCGCGCTCCAGCACATGGACATGGGCGTGGCCCAGGCGCGACGCGCCTGGCTCACGAAGGGCCAGGTCCTGAACACGCGAACCTGGCCGCAGATCGAGAAGCTCCGAAAGTGACGTTTCGCGAGGACGGTGCTGCCGCACTCGAGTGGGCGGCGCGATACCTCGAGCGCGTCGGCGACTTCCCGGTGCTCGCTCAGGTCGAGCCGGGCGACATTCGCAGCCGCCTTCCAGCGACGCCGCCGGAGCGAGCCGAGCCATTCGCCGCCGTGTTGCGCGACCTCGACGAGATCCTGCTCCCGGGCATCACGCACTGGCAGAGCCCGCGCTTCTTCGCTTACTTCGCCAACAGCTCGGCCGAGCCGGGCATCCTCGCGGAGCTGCTTGCTGCGACCCTGAACTCGGTCGCGTTCATCTGGCGCACCTCGCCCGCATCGACCGAGCTCGAAGCGCACACGCTCGACTGGGCTGCCCAGCTTCTCGGCCTTCCCTCCGGCTGGCACGGCCACATCGAGGACACGGCGTCCGTCTCCACGATCGCCGCACTCGCGGCGGCGCGTGAGGCGAACGGCGGTCACGTCGTCGTCTGCTCGGAGGAGGCCCACTCCTCGGTGGAGCGGGCCGCCCGCCTGCTTGGCCTCGAGACGCGCAAGGTGTCGCTGGACTCCGAGTTTCGCCTCGAGCCGAGCGCGCTCGACCTCACCGATGCGGCGGCGCTCGTCGCTACGGTCGGGACGACGTCGACTACCGCCGTCGATCCAGTGCCCGTGCTTGCAGATGCCTGCGACGCGGCGGGTGTGTGGCTGCACGTCGACGCCGCCTACGCGGGCGCCGCCTGGGTCTGTCCCGAGCTGCGCTGGTCGCAGGCAGGCGTGGAGCGCGCGGATTCGCTTGTCGTCAATGCGCACAAGTGGCTGTTTACGCCGATGGACTGCTCGCTTCTGTGGACGCGCAGGCCCGAAGCGCTGCGCTCGGCCTTCAGCCTCGTCCCGGAGTACCTGCGCACGAGTGACGAAGCCGAGAGCCTCTCGGACTACGGCCCCGCGCTCGGGCGCCGCTTTAGGTCACTGAAGCTGTGGGCGGTGCTTCGCTGCTACGGCCGCGAGGGGCTGCAGACGCGGATCAGGGAAGCGATCAGGCTTGCGGAGTTGTTCGAGGGATTGGTTCGCGACGAGCCCGGCTGGGAGGTGTGCGCTCCGCGGGCCTTCTCCGTGGTCTGTTTCCGGAGGTCCGGGTCGGACGACGAGAACGAGCAGCTGCTCGCGTGCGCGAACGAAACGGGTGAGCTGTTCATCTCCCACACGAAGCTCGAGGGCCGGTACGTCCTGCGACTCGCGATCGGCAACGAGCGAACGACAGAGGCCGACGTGCGGCGAGCTTGGGACGTCTTGAAACGCGTTCGAGGAGGGGTTGGGCACGACTAGAGCCGACGCAGGACCTCCAAGAGCTCTTCCGGCCGTCCGACTGTGAGATCGGCGGCCTCCCGCAGCTCTGCAGGGCCCTCCTCGGAAACCACCGCAATCCTGACGGACACGTCGAGGCCGTCGAGCGCGCGAAAGCCGTCGAGGTCGGTGGTGTCGTCGCCGGCGTACAGCGCGCGCTCGAGATTCCGCTCGGCAAGGAGTTTCCGTACGGCGGTCCCTTTGTTCACCTCCAGCGGCGGCAGCACTTCGAGCACCTTTCGCCCGAAGCGCGCGACGAAGCCTGCGCGCTCGGCGCGCGCCTTCACGTTCTGCAGAGTGGCGCGTGCGGCAGCTTCGTCGCGGGCGCCGCGATAGTGAAGCGAGGCGGTCAACTCCTTGTTCTCCGTCGCCGGCCAGTTCACGTCGACGAGGAATTGCTGGAGCCGCGAGCGCCATGCGGCTGCCTCGTCATCGAGCTCCAGGCCGTGATTGCCGACATAGACGAGCTCGGGAATGCCGACGATGCGCTGCGCGTCCGCACCGGTACGACCGGAGATGCAGGCCACGAGCGCGTAGCGCTCGTTCAGGCGACGAAGCTCGACACGGGTCCCCTCTGGCACCCGCGCATCCTCGGGCCGTGCGACGATCGGCGCGAGCACGCCGTCGACATCCAGAAAGAGTGCGGCTTGCCCGGGATCCTCGGCTAGGCGGGCCAACAGATCCACACTGCAAGAATACGCGCGTGCGGCTCGTCCTCATCGGCCTCGTCGCGGGGTTCTTCAGCGCGTTGTTCGGGGTCGGAGGCGGCATCGTCATCGTTCCGTTGTTGCTCCTGTTCTGCGGGTGGGAGGCACGCTCGGCCACCGCAACGTCGCTCGCGGCGATCGGGATCACCGCGGTCTCGGGTGTCATCGCGTACGCGATTCACGGGGACGTGGACGTCGGCTACGCGGCCCTCGTCGGTTTGCCGGCTGCCGGCTCGGTTGCTTTCGCCACGTCGCTGCAGCAGCGGCTGCGCTCGGGCACGGTTGAACTGCTCTTCGCCGGTTTCATGCTCGCCGTCGCCGTCTGGCTATTCGTGAAGTGACCTATGCGCTCGCAATCGCCCTGGGCCTCGCCGCGGGCGTGCTCGCCGGAATGTTCGGTGTCGGGGGCGGCCTCCTCTTCGTTCCGACTCTGATCGTGCTGGGCCTCAATCAGCACGAGGCGATCGGGACCTCCCTGCTCGCCATCGTGCCGACCGTGCTCGTCGGTACCTGGCGGCAGTCGCGTTACGGCAACGTGCGCTGGCGCGCGGCTGCCTTGGTCGGAGTGGCGGCAGCGATCACCGCGCAAGGCGGTGTCGCACTCGCAGAAGCACTACCCGCGGCGACGCTGCGGCGCCTCTTTGCCGGCCTACTCGTATTGGTGGCGGCCCAAATCATCTGGCGCGCGCGCCAGCGCGAATCCTGACCTATCCTGTGCGAATGGCAGGCCCCGACGAGATCTGGCTTCCGCTCGTCGACGAGCCGGTCGGCGACATCGTTGCGCGGCTCCAGGCCGAGGATCCCGAGATCGAGCGTCTCGTCGGCTCGCCGCATCGAGTCCTCGCGTTCCGCACCTTCGCCTACATCCGCGTGGGGATCCTTCTCGGCGAGCTGCTCTTCGAGCAGGAGCTCGCTCCCGAGGATGCCGACGAGAACTGGGTGGAGGCGTTGCTCCGAAATCCGAAGCACCACGATGCTCTTCACCGCGAGGTGCGAGCAGTCGCGGAAGAGATCGCCGCCGATCCGAAGTACGCAGACGATGAGCCGCTCGGCCCGGACGAGGACGTCCGGGACCGCTTCCGGGAGTTCGCTCGGAAGCAGCTCGCCGGCGACTGAACGTTTCCTTCAGTGCGCGTGAGCGTGCTCGGCGGCCGCCAGCTGCTTGTCCGACATTCGGGGCGCGAGCAGAGCTGCCAAGGCAGTGGTGATCGGCATCGAGGCGATCAGCCCGATCGAGCCCACGAGCGCAGCGATCAGCTCGTCCGCGACGGCCTCTCCGTTGACGGCATCGGCGAACGACGTACCTCCGACGCTGAAGATCAGGAGCACCGGCAGCGCGGCGCCCGCGTACGCGAACACGAGCGTCGCGACGGTCGCCGCGATGTGATCGTGTCCGACCTCGAGCGCGCCCCGGAACAGCCCCCCGAATCCGAGTGAGGGGTTCACACGGCGCAGCGCGATCACCGTCGACGCCTGGCTGACTGTGAGGTCGACAAGCACTCCGAGCGCACCGATCACCATCCCCGCGACGAGCAGACCCTGCAGCGACAGCCGAGACTGGGACGCGCCGAGGTAGACGCTCTCGTCGGAGGAGGCGCCGCTGAGATGCGCGATGTGCGCAAACGCGTACGCCAAGCCTGCCGCAAGCAGGAGGCTCACCGCCGTGCCGAGCCAGGCGGCGAGAGATTTTGCACCGAGCCCGTAGGAGAGCGGCATCATCACGAGCATCACCGCGAATGCACCGACGATCGCGACTGCAAACGGCGACGAGCCGTGCAGGATCGCCGGCACGACGAACTTGATCACGATCGCGAGGCTCGCAAGCAGGCCGATGAGTGCACGCAGACCGTGAACGCGGCCGGTCGCCACCAGCAGCACCACGAAGCCGATCGCCAGCCAGAGCATTGCTCCACGGCGGTCGAAGTCGGCGAAGGAGTACGTGTCGCTGGGTCTCGACGAGCCGGGCGTCACCGTGTTTTTGTAGACCCGGATCCTGTCGCCCTGCGCCACGTCCAGCGAGCCGACGGCCGCAACCGTCGTGAGCTGGGTTCGCCGGCCCTTCTGCGGTCCGTCGAGGATTCTGATCCGCGCGACACGGCAGATGTGCGATGCCGAGAGTGCGCAAGGGACGCTGTCGACCTTCTCGGCCACCGCGCCGACCGTCCGGATCGGGCCGAACTGCCCGGGGGTGCCGAGCTTGCCATGCGGCCACAGGAGTGCGAGGCCGACCACCGTCGCGATCGCGAGGATGACAACGGCCAGCACCAGCGCATCGACGAGGCCCGACCCCGTCACGGGGAATCGCCGCTGTGGGCCGCCCCAGAAGCCTTCGTCGACGATTTCGGCCTCTGAAGCGCGGCGTGCCACCCGGAGGATCCTGCCAACGGGCCTGGACGGCCCGGCCTTCGCCGGCCGAACAAGCTGCATAATGGGGTGCTCGTGAAGCGCGCGTCTGTCGCCTTCGTCGCCGCCCTGTTGCTACTGACTGCTGCGGCCGCCGATGCCGGCTTTCAGCAGGCTCGAGCCTCGGGGGCGACCGCGCGGGCCTATGCGGTCCGTGTCGTCGTTCCGGATCAGCCGGGTGCTGAGACTCCGACCGTCACTGCCCCGGAGGATTCTGTCGTCTTCAGCGGTAGCTTCGACTACAACAAGCTCGTCACGACCGGCTCCGCGAACGCCAGCGCATCCGCGGTTCCGGGCCCAGCGGCGAACGCCTCGGCCTCCGCAGAGGTCAACGATCTGAGCGTGTTCGGCGGCGAGATCACGGCCAAGACCGTGGTCGCACAGGCCCATGCAGAAGCTCGCGCCGGGGCGGCGAAGGGGGACATCGCCGGATCGGCCGTCACGGAGCTCGTGGCGCTCGGCCAGCCCGTGACCGGAAACGTGATGCAGCTCGCGGACTGGGGTTCGCTCTCGACCGTCGCCGGGGGCGCGAGCGGTTCCCCGGCAACCGGCTACCGCGGCAGCGTCACCGCTCTTGAGATCAGGCTCACTGCGGACCACGGAGGGCTGCCGGCCGGGACGACGATCCTCGTCGGCTATGCGGAGGTTGCGGCGCAGGCTGCTCCGCCTGAACCGCCGGTACAAGTGCCCCGCGCGCCGAAGGCCAAGGCCGGCTCGAGCTCGAAGGCGCCGGAGCCCGCTCCGGGCTTCCCGCCTGTTCGCCAACCCCCTGGTGTCACGCCGAAGCTGACCGCAGGCGGCTATGTGTTTCCCGTCTACGGCCCATCATCGTTTGCAGACACGTTCGGGGCGCTGCGCGGGGACATCTCGAGTGGCTGGCACCACGGCGACGACATCTTCGCTCCGCTCGGTGCGCCGCTCCTGGCTGTTGCCTCCGGGACGCTTTTCTCCGTGGGGTGGAACAAGGTCGGAGGAAACCGGCTTTGGCTTCGTGACGGTCAGGGAAATCTCTTCTATTACGCACACCTTTCGGCGTTCTCGCCCCTCGCGGTGAACGCGAGCAAGGTGAACGCGGGCGCCGTCATCGGTTTCGTCGGGAATACCGGCGACGCGCAGGGGACACCCTTCCATCTGCACTTCGAGATCCATCCCGTGGGTCTGCTCGGACTCGGTTACGACGGCGCGGTCAACCCGACGTCGTACCTGCTCGCGTGGAAGCACCTCGAGGATGTGAGCTTCGCCGGCGGCGACGCCTGGGCGCCGTTGCTCTCCCTCGGCAATGCGCCGAAACCCGGGGCGATCCTGCTAGCCGCGACCGACATCTCGACCGCAGACGGGCTCGTTCCTGGCTCGTTGCAGCGCGCGATGAGGCCCCTCGTCGTGAGGGGCGACAACTTCAGCTCGAAGAAGAAGCCGCAGAAGTAGTCGGCCCAGTTCGAGCCGCGCCTCTGAACTAGTTGCAGAACCTGCCGGTTCGGCAGCCGGGTTCATGCGGTGGCGAGGCAGGGGTACGCTTGCTGGTCGAACCGTGCGTGGTGAGGGGATGGGAGCGCCGTTGAGCGGTGAGGAGTTGGGTGTGCTGGCCGAGGAGCAGGCAGCGTTGCGGCGAGTCGCGACGCTAGTGGCGCGCGGGGTGCCGCCGACTGAGATCTTTGCCGCCGTTGCCGAGGAGATAGGAAGGCTCGTGTCGATCGACGGGACGAGAATCCTTCGCTATGAGGCCGACGGCACCGCAATCGTGATCGCGGGGTGGAGCGAGTCCGTCGAGGTTCCTCCCGAGCTCGACGTTGGAGCGCGCCTGCAGTTGAAGGGTGAGAGTGTCTCGACGCTGGTGTTTCGGACCGGGCGGCCGGCCCGGATCGATAACTACGCGAACGCCGCCGGCCCGCTGTCGGAGTCCCTGCAGGAATCAGGAGTTCGGTCCGCGGTTGGCGCACCCATCATCGTCGAAG
The DNA here is from genome assembly GCA_039648845.1 of Actinomycetota bacterium. Taxonomy (GTDB): domain Bacteria; phylum Actinomycetota; class Thermoleophilia; order Gaiellales; family Gaiellaceae; genus 3-1-20CM-4-69-9. Next base: position 17,283 of record JBBWZE010000201.1, read on the forward strand.
GACGCCTTTGGGGCGTGATGGCAGCCGGGTCGACAAAACCCGAGCCGCTGCCGTCGGGAACGGAGTTGCGTCTCGCGGAGTTCACGGAGCTCTTGGCGACAGCGATCGCGAATGCCGAGAGCCGTGCCGATCTCGCCCGGCTGGCCGAGGAGCAGACGGCGTTGCGGCGGGTCGCGACGTTCGTGGCGGGTGGAGCGCCGCCGGAGGAGGTATTCGCGACGGTTACAGAGGAGGTCGGGCGGCTGCTCGGCATGCACCTCGCCGGGATGGCGCGTTACGACAGCGATGACACAGTGACTGTCGTGGCTACCTGGGCCGCGGAAGCCGGGCACGGCGGCGCCCACCCATTGGTTCCGGGTCCCTGGCCGCTCGAAGGCGGCGATCTGGCATCGGCGATCGCGAGAACGGGACGACCCGTCCGGATAGACGATTACAGCGCCGTTCCCGGCCGCATCGCCGCGTTCGTTCGAGACGAGCTCGGGGTCGTCTCCTCGGTCGGCAGCCCGATCGTCGTCGAGGGACGCTTGTGGGGCGCCCTGTTCATCCACTCGAA
>JBBWZE010000204.1:0-5478 GCA_039648845.1 Actinomycetota bacterium
GTGCCCACGCCGGACTGCAGCAGCTTCCAGTACTCGGACTCGAGATCAAGTTGTCGTTTGCGGCCACGCCGTCCCACCCGCACACCCCTCGCAACCAGGAGTGTTGCGACAAGCCATGGAACCCGCCTGCCGCCAGGGGGTCAGACTTCGCCCGCCGTTGACAGAACCCCTGTTCGGGCTGCGATGACTCGGCGAGAGTTCCCGAAGAAGTCCGCGTGGGCGCCGGCCAGCCCCGACCGGCGGCCCCGTCGCGGCATGAGCGGACACCCTCCGGTGGCTGTGCGACGCCCCGATGCATGTACCAAAGGGCACCTGGCGAACGCGTTCTGGCAGCATCGTCGGATGCCGACGGTGACCCGCCCGCTCGCCCTTGACGACGTCGAAGCACTGACGGCGCTGTACTTGCAGAACCGGCGGTTCCTTGCGCCTTGGCAGCCCCTGCGCCCTGACTCTTACTTCACCGAGGCTGGGCAGCGCGAAGCCGTTGGGGCGCTGCTCGTTCAGTCGGAGACGGGCAGTGCGGTTCCCTTGGTCATCTTGGACGACGAGGGTGCTGTTGTCGGGACCCTCACCCTGGCCTCCATCATCCGTGGAGCTTTCCAGTCGTGCAGCGTCGGCTACTGGCTGGCCGAGCGCTCCCAGGGCCAGGGGCTTGCGACCGCTGCGCTGCGGGCGGCTACGCAGGTCGCCTTTGGCGACCTGCGACTGCACCGGGTCCAGGCCGAGACACTGAGGCAGAATCTGCCCTCCCAACGCGTGCTCCATCGCGTCGGCTTCCAGCAGTACGGCGATGCGCCGTCCTACATGCACATCGCGGGTGAGTGGCAGGACAACCTCCTCTACCAACTCCTGACCCCGACGCCGGAGCGCGTCGCGACCTACCGCTGGTAGCGGCCACGCGGCTCTCACGGCAGCAGAGCCGCTTCCCCACGAGCTTCAGCCCCGGACGCGCCCTCCGCGGCATGAGCGGAAGTTCGGCGCGACGGCCGCCGCTTTACCGAGCGGCCGCGCTCGGTCGCGTGTTGCCTCATTCCCCACGCACACCCGGCACGCCAACGCCCGTCAGCACATGCAGCGCGACGAAGTCTGGCCTCGACCGCGCCGGCACATACTCGGCTCTCTGAGCAGATCGTCTCGCCGACGGACAGATTTCGTCTTCACCGCTCTTCGGCAAGCGCATCGTTCACGCCGTACACATTGAGCTCGGTGAGCCGGTCGATGATGTCGAGGCACCGCCGCCGGGCTTCCGGGCCCCCTTGCCGGTAGAGGCGGAGCACGACGGTGATCAGGTCGCGTCCGATGAGTGACCTGGTGTCTGCATGTCACCGAGTTCTCGTCCGCTTCTGTCGACGGCACGCTCGCACACGTCAAGTGCAGAGACCGGAAGGTGTGTACCGAATGCTCCCAAGGCGTCGATCAGGCCGTCCATGTTCTGGTCGAAAGCGGCACTCTGAATGAACCCCCCGATCAGCGCGTCGACGGCGTCCGGAGCGACCTCCGCGACGTGGCGCATTCCCTGGCTGCGGCCGCTCGAACTTCCTCGTCCGGGTCGTCAAACAGCACGGCGAGTGCATCGGCGCTGTCAGCAATGTTCTCAGCGAGCACGGTCGCGGCGCCCTTGCGTGCGCGCGGTGGGAGTGCGCTCACGACTTCACTTACTGGCGGGACGATGGAGCCTCGGTAGTCGGCGACGGCCCAGACGTGGCCTCCTCGTTCGGCGACCGCGTCTGGTCCCTCGATCGCTCGCTGCAGATGGACGGCGAACTGTGCCGGCCGCCGCAGGACGCAGTGGGTCAGCAGACGTTCGGTCGTTCGGGCGTCGAACACGTCGACCGGTGAGTCGAGGAGCTTCGCTGCCAGGTCCAGGGCCTGGTCGCTCGCGTGGTTGAGAAGCGGGAGGATAGCCTCGGCTGCGCACGTACGGACGGCCATCGTCCGGTCTGTCGCCAGTCGCTCGACGACCGGAAGCAGGGCTTCGAGGTGGTCGTCGCCCTTGTACAGAACGGAGGCAGCCGCGAGTGCTGCGCGTCCGCGGGTGCAGTTCAACCCGGCGCTGAGCAGGTCACCTCCGTAGAAGTACTGGTCTCCGCCTCCAGCCTTCGTGCGAGCCGACTCATGGTCCGGGTCGGTCGCGGTCGAGACCCTGTCGATGAGAGCGACCAGACGGTGGTTGACGGCGACGGCCGCCTCAACGGCGCTGCACACGTCGCGGCCGACGTCCTCCCCGTACAGGCCGGCGAGGTGTTCGCATAGTTCAGTCAGGAGCTCCAGGTCGAAGCCGGCGTGGACGCCGCGCAGGACATGGGCGCCTGCGGTCGCCGGAACGGACTCGTCGAACCGGAGCGCGAGCCGCGCGAAGCGCTCAGGGTTCTCTTTGGCTCGTTGCTCGAGGACCTGGGCGAGCTGGGACGCGCCGCCGATCGGCTTGTCGCCGCGCCAGTCGGTGCCTTCGGTTGCGTACTTGCGCAGAGCGTCGAGCCAGTTGTCGTCGGACATCTTCTTCGACGCCTCGTCGGGAATGGGCGATCCGACGAACGACGCCATGACTACCTGCGGTTCCGGGGGCGCGTCGAAGCGTCGTTCCAGCTCTGCCAGACGGCGCCGTCCTGCCTCGGAGAGGCGGCTGCGGTCAACGCCGCCAAGGAGCACGTACTGCCCGTGGCCGACCGCGCGGCGGTCGTACTGCGAGCGGTAGGTGAGCGCGGCCGTCTCCAGCCGGCCGAACATCTCTTCGGAGCAGTCCGAGGAGTGTGCGGCGATCAGCTCGCGCGACGCCCAATGGGGGCTGTCCGACCAGCCGAGGACCAGGTTCCGCGGATCGTCGATCAGCCAGCCAATGGCGCCGTCGTGATCGTCCAGGGCGGTCAGGGCCCGGCAGGCCAGGAAGCGGAGTTCCTCGCTCTCGATCACGCGGAGCTCGGAGATGGCCTCCTGGACGAACCCGGGGTCGGCCTTGGCTGCGCGGACGAGCGCATCCTCGGTGGCGGCGAACACGATGTCGTCGACCGAGTAGTGGAAGCCTCGAGATCGGTAGCCCCAGCGGCTCCCGGCTGGCAGGAGCTCGCCTCTGTCGTGCTGGTTCGCTTGCGCGACGGAGGTGACGAACGGCAACACCTCGTTCAGGAAGGCGCGTGGGGCATTCTCGGCGACGTTGCTGATGACGTTCCCGGACGGAGAGTGCGTGTCGAGGTGCTGCGAGCCGAAGGGATCACCCGATCCGTCGTCGAGGGCGCGCTGAAGTCCTTTCGCAGGAAAGCGCCGATGATTTGCGCTGCGCCTACTGGGTCGTCCTCAACGAGGCCGTCCACGATCGACCAGAAGTCGCTGTTGACCGCGATAGGGCCGCGGGCGTCGTCGACGTGCCCGTCGGTGATTAGCTCGACGGTGAGGGGCACCAGTTCCGGGTTGAGCGACCACGCGACGAGGGCCCGGAGCCGGAGGCGCCATTCGTTGCTGCTCCAGATGTAGGGCTCGACAAGCTCGGCGGCCCGGTTGCCGCGTTGCCGCGCAGCCGCGATCAGCTGATTCGCCGCGCGGTCCACCCGTTCCGGGTCGGCCAGCCACGTCTCCCACCGGCCGAGGCCGTCAGCCGCGTCGAACCAGTGGGCGTCACTGAGCATCGTGAGCAGGTGGGGTCCAATCGGGTTGTCGCTCCATGCGATGTCCTCGATTGTGGCCCAGTCGTCGGGGTCCGGTGTGACCTGTCGGAGCACAGTCACCGCGACGTGCTTGAGGTGCGTCCGGATGTCCGGAGACAAGAGAAGCTGTGCTACCGCGCCCCTGAATGGCTGTCGGTCCTCCGATGCCGCCAGGTACTCGAGGACCTGCCGTGTCTGGGCCCGGCGGAACAGGAACTGACCTGACGATGCGAGGAACGCGTGGAGGTCTTGACCACCCTCGACGAATCCCTGTGCGAACAGGTAGTCGAAGTAGGACTCGTGGAAGAAGCCGACGCTGGACTCGTCGCCAACCAGAAGGTCTTCGGATTCGAGGGCGGCGAGCTCCTCCGGACGGAACCTCGCGAGCGCCCCTCTCGACACTGTTAACGTCTCGTTCTCGCTCATCGTCGCGACGAGGAGCGAGATGATCTCCGGCCAGTCGAGTTCGCCGGCGCGTGCCGTCGCCCGCCGGCGCACCTCGGCAGTGAACTGGTCGTACAGGTCCTTCAGCGTCCGGTAGGGAAGCGTCCGGGCGTCGTCGGACAGACGTCCGTAGACCGACAAGTGCAGCGGAGTCCGTAGAAGGTCCAACGTCTCGTCCCTCGGGACCGGGACGTGATGGTCTGCCAGGTACCGCCGAACCTGGTCGGCCTCGAGCCGGCTCAACGTGTGCCGGCTCGCCGTGTTCTCGGCACGCAGCAGAGGGCGCAGCCGCTGGTCGTTTTCCAGGTCGACGGTCCGCACGACGAGGACCACTTTCAGATTCTGCGTCCGGGCTACTTCGTCCAGGACTTCTTCGACGGCGTCATAACTGTCGGGCATTCTGCCGCTGAACAGGCTCACGGCGTCTAGTTGGTCGACGACGAGCAGCCCGGGCGCGCCCTCAGCGACGCCTGCCATCAGCACCGACGGGGAGTCCGACAGGCCCATTTCGCGGCCGAGGTGATCGGACGTTGAGGTAGCAACGCTGCCATCCATGCGCGCGACGGCCACGAACCACCCGCGACTGTCAAGAGCCGTGGCGACGTCTGCGACCACTGCCGACTTGCCGTAGCCAGCAGGGGCGTCGACGACGATGATCTGCGGGCCGTCCGGGTCGAGGAGATCGTCCACGATCTGCTGCATCTCGGGGCGTGGAACCAACCCGAATACCGGCGCCGTGCCCATCACTCGTCGTTGCTGCCGTTCGAGCGTTCGGTGCAGTTTGCGCCGAGTCCTCTTGCTTCGTGCCGCCCACCGGCCGCCACCGGACGACGTAGGTCTTGCCGCCATCCGCTCGATCCTTGACCTGAATGCCTGCCATGCAAGTGCTCCTTGATGACGGAAAGTAGTTGAAAACTTCCCAGATGATGAGACGTCGAGCGCCGCCCGACAGCTCTGAGGGCTCGTATCGGCCGCCCGCCGCCTGGACTTGAGGGCTCGGTGAGGGCTCGAGCCTCAAATCGAAGGGCCCCTGCCGACGTTTCCGCTGGTCAGAAGCCCTGTGAGAGAGTGTCCGAGGGGGGACTTGAACCCCCACGCCCTTTCGGGCACTAGCACCTCAAGCTAGCGCGTCTGCCATTCCGCCACCCGGACAAGGTGGTCCCACCCCGTTTCCGGAGTACGACTGGACGAGGATACCCAACCTGCGGCGCCCGGCCCAAACCGCCCCCCGGCATCACCCGTCGACGACGGCCGAGACCTGATCGCAGAGCCGGACGAGCTCCTCGGCCTCGTCGGCCTCGAGCACCGAGAGCGCCGCGCCGAACGCCGCGTCGGTGTCCCGCTCCGCCACCGCCCAGCGGTCGGCGAGGTCCGGGACCAGCGCGGCGCGTACCCG
>JBBWZE010000229.1:0-3163 GCA_039648845.1 Actinomycetota bacterium
GTGACGACTACATCGTCAACGGCTCGAAGATGTTCATCACCAACGCCGGCCATGCGGCGTGGTTCACGGTCTTCGCCTCGACCGACAAGTCACAGGGCCATCGCGGGCTGACTGCATTCGTCATCCCTGCAGATCTGGACGGCGTCGTCGTGGACAAGCATCTCGACAAGATGGGTCAGCGCTCGACGGACACGTCGTCGCTTTCGTTCACCGATGTACGTGTTCCGGCGGCCAATAGGCTCGGCGAGGAGGGGGAGGGCTTCAAGATCGCGATGAAGACGCTCGACTTCACGCGGCCCGGCACGGCGATTGGTGCGGTGGGAGTCGCGCGGGCGGCGTTCGAATACGCGGCCCAGTATTCGAAAGAGCGCGTGCAATTCGGCATGCCGATCGCAATGAATCAGGGCGTCAACTTCATGATCGCCGACATGGCGACGAAGATCGAGGCGTCACGGCTGCTCTGCTGGCAGGCGGCGTGGATGATCGACCAGGGGTTGCGCGCGACGCTGCAGTCCTCTTACGCGAAGCGCTTCGCGGCGGACACCTGCATGGAGGTCACGACCGACGCGGTGCAGGTCTTCGGGGGCTACGGGTACATGAAGGAGTACCCGGTCGAGAAGCTCATGCGCGACGCCAAGCTGTACCAGATCTACGAGGGCACTTCGCAGATCCAGCGGCTCGTGATCGCTCGCGAGCTTCTGATGCCGCGAGATTGAGTATCGACATCGATCTCTCGGGGCGCGTTGCGCTCGTGACCGGCGGTTCTCGCGGCCTCGGTCGAGCAGACGCGCTGACCCTTGGCCGCGCCGGCGCCGACGTCGTCATCGCGGACATCCAGATCGAATCCGACTCCGGCGAGGAGGCGGAGAGCTACGGGCCACTCGCGCAGGCGGCGCGGGCGCAGGGGCTCATCTATTCGGAGGCGACGGCGAAGGAGATCTCGGAGCTCGGCCGCCGCTCGGCCGCCATCAAATGCGACGTCACCGATCGGGCGCAAGTCGAGGAGACGGTGCGGCGCGTCGTCGACGAACTCGGCTCGGTGGACATCCTCGTCAACAACGCCGGAACGCTCGACCATGTTGGCCAGCTTCCGGACCAGGCGCCGGAGCTCTGGGAGCGAGACCTGCGCGTGAACCTGACCGGCTCGTTCAATTGCGCCCAGGCCGTCTGGCCACACATGAAAGAGCGCGGGTGGGGGCGGATCGTGAACATGGCGTCCGTCGCCGGGACGCTCGGCGGGTTCGGTCAGGCGAGTTACTCCACGACGAAGGCCGGGCTGCTCGGCCTGACGCGGACGCTGGCACTCGAGGGAGCAAGACACGGGATCACGTGCAATGCGATCGTGCCGGGCGTGATCGCCACCGAGGCCTTCAATTTCGGGAATCCCGCGATGAATGAGCGGATGGTGCAGCGCACGGCGATGAGACGAGCCGGCGAACCGCAGGACATCGCGAACGCGATCGTCTTCCTCTGTTCCGACCTCGCGTCCTATATCACCGGCATCGGCCTCAACGTCAGCGGCGGGATCGAGCTCTTCACCTTCTAGCGGCTGTTCCGCACATGCCGGCAAATCCCACGGCTTGGTGTCTGACACCATGACGTGTCTCGGATGCCCGTGTCGCGAAAGGCCGGGAGTTCGTTAAAGGGACATCGATCGTGTACCCAGGAGACGAAGGAGCCCTCCAGAGCCGAGGCTAGACTTCTCGTCCTTGCCTGCGCGGCGTAAATATTCGCTGGTCCGGCCCCGGCGGCGGCGCAGGACGACGCGCGCCCAGCGCCGTCTCTTCTGGCAGCGAACCGTGATCCTCGCGGCTCTCGTCGGCCTCGCCGCGATGGTGCTGGGGCTCGCCTTTGCGGGCTCGCCCTCGCGGCTCGCCAGCGGTGTCCGCATCGCCGGAGTCGACGTTGGCGGGAAGACGCCGCGTCAGGCGCGTTCCGTCCTTGAGCGTCGCGCGGACGCGATCGCCGCGGTGCCGGTGACCTTCCGCGTGGGCTCGCGGACATGGCGGCTGCAGCCCAGGCATCTCGGGATCCGCGTCGACTGGAGCGCCGCCGTCGACGCCGTCCGCCGTCAGGGCAACGGCTTCGGTCCGCTGCGCGGCTTCCGCAGGCTCGACCTGCGCTTCTTCGGAGCAGATGTAGCACCGCCGACTCAGGTCTACGACGCAGCCCTGGAACGCAAGCTCGACGAGATCGCGGCCGCCGTGAACGTCCCGCACCGCGAGGCGTCGATCGTGCTGCGCGGGCTCAGGCCTCAGATCGTCCCGAGCCTAACCGGCCACGTACTCGACCGCCACGCCGCCGCCGCCACGATCGTGCGAGCGCTGGCGAGCCTCAAGCGCGAGCCCGTCGGCCTGCCGATCGACGTCGATCGGCCGAAGATCAACGCCGGCGATCTGACAGTGGTGCAGGCAGAGGTGCGGACCGCCCTATCGGCCCATCTCCATCTGACGCTAGGGGCGACGCGCTGGAATCTCCGGCCGCCCCGCATCGCTCGGATTCTCGAGCTCCCGGCCGACGGACGGCGCGACCTCCGGATCGGCGGCGCCGGAGCCAGCAGATGGTTCTCGGCACTCGCCAAGCGCGTCGACCGTTCTCCGGTAGACGCCGACTGGGCGGTCGGCAAGAACGGTATTCGAGTGATCCCGGATCAGCCCGGCTACGTCTTGGATGTCGCGCGCAGCACGAAGGCAGTGCTGCGGGCCGCCCTCGTGACCCAGCCCGAGCTTCGTACCGCCGACCTCACCGTCGAGCGGGTCGCCGCCGACCGGACGACCGCCGAGGCGAAGGCCATGGACATCAAGGGCCTGGTCGCCAGCTATCAGACTCTCTATGGCGGCGAGCCGAACCGGATCCACAACGTGCAGCTCGTCGCGCACCTCGTCGACAAGCACGTGATCGCTCCCGGCGAGACATTCTCCTTCAACGGTGCGACTGGCGCCCGCACGGAGGACAAGGGCTTTCTGGAAGCACCCGTGATCATCAACGGCGAGCTGAAGACCGGTCTGGGCGGCGGTGTCTGCCAGGTTTCGACGACCGTGTTCAACGCTGCGTACGAGGCTGGCCTGCCGATCGTTTCGCGCACGAATCACGCCCTGTACATCAGCCACTACCCGCAGGGCCGCGATGCGACCGTCAACTACCCGGACACGGATCTCAAGTT
>JBBWZE010000169.1:0-4657 GCA_039648845.1 Actinomycetota bacterium
CGATCGAGCACACGGCTCGAGTCGGCGCCGACAAGGGCTTCTTCATGATCGTTCCGGAGGACGGCTGTTCGACGATGAGCGCCGAGTGGCACGACGCGTCGATCAACTTCGCGCTGCAGAACGTCTCCACGGTAACGAAGTGCGCCGCCGTGCTCGAGGCGATCGGCGCCGCCGCGCCGGCGTAAGCTCGAAAGACATGAAGACTCGCGCTGCCGTTTTTCACGGCCCGGGACGGGCGCTCGAGGTGCGCGAGATCGAGCTCGAGGAGCCGCGCGACGACGAAGTCGTCGTTCGGATGGTGTCCGTCGGGATTTGCGGGACCGACCTGCACAGCGTCAAGGGTGAGTGGCAGCGGCCGACGCCGATGGTGCTCGGCCACGAGGGCGCTGGGGTCATCGAAGCGGTCGGCGACGGCGTCTCGTCGGTCCGGCCGGGCGACCGGGTCGTCCTGTCCTGGGCACCCTCGTGCGGCAAGTGCGCAGACTGCTCGCGTGGCCGGCCGGCTGCTTGCGTCCCGCTGCATCGAGCGATCGGCGCCGGGACTCTGGTGGACGGAAGAACCGGGATGTCACTCGACGGGGAGACCCTCTACCGCGGCACGGCCACCGGTGCTCTCGCCGAAAAGGTGGTCGTCGCCGAGCGGGTCGCCCTGCCGCTCGGCGAGGACGTGCCGCTCGAGGAGGCGGCGCTGCTCGGCTGCGCCGCGCTCACCGGCATCGGCGCGGTGCTGTTCGCAGCGCACGTGCGGCCGAACACGTCAGTCGTCGTGATTGGCGCGGGAGGTGTGGGCCAGTTCGTGCTTCAGGGTGCACGTCTGGCCGGGGCGGAGACCGTGGTGTCCGTCGACCCGGTCGACGCCCGGCGCGAACAGGCACTCGAGCTGGGCGCGACTGCGGCCGTCGGGCCTGAGGACCTGAAGAAGAAGATGCGCGAGTTGCTTCCCGACGGTGGCGACTACGCCTTCGACGCCGTCGGCGCGCCGGAGACGACCGAGCTGGCGCTGCGCTGGACCCGAAGCGGTGGCCGCTGTGTCGTCGTCGGCCTCCCGGCAGCCGGCGCCAGGCTCGACCTCGATCCCGGTGAGTTCAACCGGCGCGAGAAGTGGCTGACGGGGACGATGTACGGCTCCGAGGATCCCGCGGTCGCGTTGCCGGTCCTGCTGGAGCACGTACGCGCGGGACGGTTGACGCTCCGTCCGCTACTCGGGCCTACCTTCCCGCTCGAGCGTGTCAACGACGCCATCGACGCGAGCCTGGCCGGCTCCGCGGGACGCGTGGTGGTTCAGCCCTGACCGAGCAGATCGAACGCATCAGAGTCGCGTGGCTGGACACCGACGCGGGCGGGCGCATCCACTTCACCGCGGTGTTCCGCTGGGTCGAGGCCGCCGAGACCGCCCTGATGCGGCGGCTCGGGTTGATGGAGGGCTGGGCCAACTTTCCCCGGCGGCATGTCGAGGCGGACTATCTGAAGGTGCTGGTCTTCGAGGACGAGGTCGAGGTGCGGCTCCGCGTCGACCGCGTCGGCAGGACCTCGATCTCGTACACCTGGGACCTCGTCAAGGATGAGGAGCCTCACGTCTCGGGTAGTCACACGGTCGTCCACGTGGACGAGCGCGGCAGACCGGCGGAGCTACCCGACGTGCTGCGCGCGAAGCTCAGCGCCCAGGCCTAGCTCTCCGAATGCCAGCGTTCGCGGTAGTCCTCCCGCACCGGGCGGAAGACATCGAGCACCAGTGCGCCCTCCGGTCCGCAGTAGGCGGAATGCTCCACTCCTCCCGGAAGCACATAGCCTTGCAGCGGTCGCAGTTCGTGGGGCACGCCGTCGACGACGAGCGCCTGCATCCCGCGCAGGACGATGCCGAGCTGCTCGTGCTCGTGACTGTGTAACGGGACGGTCGCTCCCGGTTCGAAGTCGATCAGGTTGAGCATGGCGCCCTCGCCGAACAGCGGGCGTCCCCTGACGCCCGCCGCGAGCTCGAACGCGCGGACATCGTCGAAGTTCACGAACTGCGGTTCCACCACCGGAGGATTATCCTCGGCAGCGTGCCAGCACGCGAGGAGATCAGAGTCGCGGGACAACCTGAGCCGCTCAGCCACTACACGGATGCGGTCCGCGCCGGCGACCTGCTGTTCGTGTCCGGTTGCGTTCCCGTGGACGCAGACGGGCATCTCGTCGGCGGCGACGACGTCGTTGAGCAGGCCAGACAGACTTTCGCCAACATCGGCGCGGTGCTCGCCGCAGCTGGGTCGTCATTCGCCGACGTCGTCAAGGTGACTGTCTTCCTGACGGATGTGGACGACCGGACGAAGATCAATCCCGTGCGCCAGGAGGTCTTCGGCGAGGCGCGTCCCGCCAGCACGCTCGTCGAGGTCAGCAGGCTCGCGATACCGGGCGCGAGGATCGAGGTCGAAGCGATTGCCGTCGTCCGCGACTGATTCGTACAACGCGGTCATAACCTGGGCCGACGACCCGGTGGAAGCAAAGCCGGGCCGACTCTCGGGCAAGACGCTCCTCGTCAAGGACCTGATCGACACGGCGGGCATCCGCACGACGTACGGCTCGAAGATCTACGGCGACCACGTGCCCGATCGCACGGCGCCCGCGGTGCAGCGACTCCTCGACGCCGGCGCCATGATCGTCGGCAAGGCGAATCTGCACGAGTTCGCCTGGGGCGTGACGAGCCAGAACCCCTGGTACGGCACGGTGCAGAACCCTCTCCATCCGGGCCGGACGACCGGCGGCTCGAGCGGGGGAAACGCTGCGGCCCTCGCCGCGGGGCTCTGCGACCTCGGCGTCGGCACGGACACCGGCTGCTCGATCCGCCTGCCCTCGGCCTGTTGCGGGACCGTCGGGCTGAAGCCGCGCTGGGGCGAGATCTCGTTGGAGGGAGTCTTCCCGCTCTGCCCGACGCTGGACACGGTCGGCCCGATGGCGCGCACGGTCGCGGACGTCGCTCTGATGTGGTCGGTGCTGACGGGAAAGCCTGTGCCGAAACCGCGGCTCGCCGGACAAACCGTTGGCGTTCTCACGCGCCCGCCGTCGGTCGGCGACGGCAACCGGCCGTCCGCGAACCTGGCCGCGGAGGCGTACGTCGAGCGACTGGAGGAACTCGGAGCGCGCTGCGTCCCGGCCGAAATCCCTGAACCGGAGGCGAATACGTGGCCCGTGTTCTTCCACGAAGCGAAGCAGTCCCACAGCCCGACGTTCCCGGCACGGTCAGAGGAGTACGGCGAAAACGTGCGGCGCAAGCTCGAGTTGGCTCAGCCCGCCGACGTCGACGCGGTCGCCGAGGCGTACAGGGCACTCGAGTCGTGGCGCCGCTACGAGCCCGAGGTCGACCTTTACGTCTCGCCGGTTCTCGGCATCGACCTGCCGCCCGAGGACTGCGACGAGCTCGAGGTCAGGATCCCGTTCACCGCATTCGCGCGTCCGTTCAACTTGCTCGGCTGGGCGGCCCTTGCGATCGGCGATCTGCAGCTGATCGCCCCGGACGACGAGATCGTCCTCGCTGCAGGGCTCGCGTGGGAGGGCGGCTAGCGGCCTTCGAACTTCGGCGGACGCTTTTCTCCGAACGCTTCCACGCCCTCGCGGAAGTCGTGCGTCGATCGCAACAATCCGTAAGCGAGTCCTTCGACCTCCAGCCCGAGCCCGAGCGGCCCGTCGTAGGCGTGGTTCAGCACGCGCTTCGCCATCGCCAGCGCGAGGGGCGAGAGGTCGCGCAGCTCGTCGGCGAGCACTGCGACCGCCGCGTCGAGCTCGGCCTCCGGCACCACTTCGGTGAGGAGGCCGATCGCGAGCGCTTCGCCGGCCGCAACCCGCCGTCCACGCATGACCAGGTCCTTTGCGCGGCCCAGGCCGACCATCCGCGCGAGCCGCTGCGTCCCTCCGCTTCCGGGGATCATCCCGATCTTCACCTCCGGGAGGCCGAGCTCGACGTCGTCGGCCGCGATGCGGAAGTCACACGCGAGCGCGAGCTCGAGCCCGACGCCGAAAGCGAAGCCGCGCAGCTTTGCGATCACCGGCTTCGGGCACCGCTCAGGTGCGGCCACGTTCCAGGCCAGGCGCGAGAGCTCTTCGGGCTCGCGCTCGAGGAAGCCGGCGATGTCGCCACCCGCGGTAAAGGCCTTCTCGCCTGCTCCGGTGAGGACGATCGCGCGTACGCTCGCGTCACTGCCGAGCTCCTCGAAAAGCTGCGCGAGCTGATCGCGCGCCGGCATCGAGAGGCGGTTCAGCTTGTCGGGAACGTCGAGCGTGATCGTCGCCACGTCGCCGTCGCGCTCGAGTCGCAGGCCGTCGAGCTCGGTCATGCAGTGACACCTTCCTCACGTAGGACCCGGCGAAGGATCTTCCCAGACGGGCTCTTTGGGAGAGCGGCTACGAAGCGGTACTCGCGCGGCCGCTTAAAGCGTGCAAGCGACTGCGAGGTGAGGCAGTGCGCGTCGAGCTCCTGCTCCGTCGCGGTCCCGACGACCACGGCGACCACACGGTGTCCGAGTCGGTCGTCGGGCGTGCCGACCACGGCCACTTCCACGACACCGGGATGCCGTGCGAGAACCTCCTCGACTTCGAGCGGGTGGATGTTCTCGCCCCCGGACACGATCATGTCGTCGACGCGCCCGATCACCCAGAGGTCGCCCTCCTCGTCGATCCGCCCGAT
>JBBWZE010000319.1:0-3762 GCA_039648845.1 Actinomycetota bacterium
GCGGCGGAGCTCTGGCCCTACTTCGCGCTGATGCAGCCGCTCGCCGGTGCGGTCTTCGCGCTCGACGGAATCCTGATCGGCGCGGGAGACACGGCCTACCTCATGTGGTCGATGATCGCAGCGAGCGGGCTCTTCATCACCCTCGCTTCCGTGGCGCTTGCTCGAGACTGGGGGATCGTGGGCGTCTGGATCGCCCTCGACGTCCTGATCGCGGCTCGGCTCGGCCTCCTCTGGCTGCGCTTCGCAGGCCGGCGCTGGGCCGTAGTCGGCTGGACCTGAGATCGACGGCGGCCGACCCTAACTGACTCACACGTCGTCGACGAATCACCCTTTTGAGTGACAGCAGCGAGCCGTCTTGGCCCGATTTCGGTTTGGTGGACTGCGGCGTCGAACGCGTGACCACCGCTGCGGCGGCGGACGGTGAGGCTCGGGAGATCGAGCGCCGTTACCGCACGCTCGTGGAGCAGTTGCCGCTCGTGGTCTACGTGGATGCTCTGGACGAGGGCAGCTCGAACATCTTCACGAGCGCTCAGATCGAGCCGCTGCTCGGCTACACGGTCGAGGAGTGGCGCGACGATCCGGACCTCTTCGTCCGCACCTTGTATCCGGACGATCGCGATCGGGTCCTCGCGGCCCACGCCCGCACGCACCGGACGCACGAGCCGTTGAGCCTCGAGTACCGCCTCGTCGCACGCGACGGGCGCGTCGTCTGGGTTCGCGACGACGGCGTCATCGTGCTCGACGATGACGGCGAGCCGCTCTACCTCCAGGGTTATCTGCTCGACATCACGCCTGAACGTGAGCTGCAGGAGCAACTTCGGCTGCAGGCGCTCTTCGATCCGCTCACGGGACTCGCCAACCGCGCCTTCTTCCACGAGCAGCTCGAGCACGCCGTCTCGATGCGCACGGAGAACGAGTCCGGCACGGCGGTCGTCTTCATCGACCTCGACGAGTTCAAGCAGATCAACGACCAGCACGGGCACAGCGTCGGTGACGAAGTGCTGGCAACCCTCGGGGAGCGGCTGAAGACGGTGATTCGCGCCGGCGACTCAGTGGCACGGCTCGGCGGAGACGAGTTCGCGGTTCTGCTGACGTCCGTGAGCGAGCCGGCGGAACCTGCGGTCGTCGCCGAGCGTCTGATCGAGCAGATCACCGCGCCGATCGATGTCGCCGGACGGCAGCTCTCACTCACGGCAAGCGTCGGCATCGCACTCGGTAGCAGCGGCGCCGACCTGCTCAAGCAGGCCGATGCGGCGATGTACCGGGCGAAATTGAACGGGGACGCGGCCTACGCGTTCTACGACGACGAGCTGGACCGGACAGCGCTGAATCGCTTCAAGCGGATCGCCGAGCTGCGCGAAGCGATCGTGGAGAAGCAGTTCAGCCTGGCCTACCAGCCGGTCGTCAATCTCGATCCCTTCGAGGTCGTCGGGCTCGAGGCTCTGCTTCGGTGGCAGCACCCGACTCTGGGAGAGATACAGCCGCTCGACTTCATTCCGTTGGCGGAGGAGTCAGGGCTGATCGTGCAGATCGGCCGCTGGGTCCTGCTCGAGGCCTGCTTCTACGTCTCCCGCTTGCGCGAGCTGCTGGGCCGCGACGTCGAGATTGCGGTCAACGTCTCAGCACGGCAGCTTCAGCATCCGGAGTTCGTCGACCACGTCGCCAATGCACTGGAGCGTGCCGACTTGCCTCCTCACCTGTTGACGCTCGAGCTGACAGAGAGCGTGCTCGTTGCGAGCGGCGAGCGCGCCGAGCAGCAGCTCAACGTCCTGAAAGACCGCGGCGTCAAGCTCGCGCTCGACGACTTCGGCACCGGCTATGCGTCTCTCGCCTATCTCCAGCGGCTGCCGGTCGACATCGTGAAGATCGACCGCAGCTTCACGGCCAAGATCGACAGCGGCGCCGCCGATCTCGCGCTCCTCGAAGGAATCGTCGGACTGGGAAAGGCCCTCGGCCTCCAGCTCGTCGCCGAGGGAATCGAGCGCGATGCTCAGCAGGGAATCGTGCACGGCCTCGGCTGCCACGGCGCGCAGGGCTTCCACTTCGGTCGCCCCGCACCGGCTGCTGCCGCGACCATCGCGCTCACGGGCGACGCAGTCGAATCCAATCTGAGCTAGTCGTCGGAGCTAGGAGCCGCGCGCGTACCAGACGTTGCCCGGACCGACGTAGCTGGGGCCTTCTCCCCAGATCGCCTGAGTTTGGCCGGCGCCGTCGATGTCGAGCTCGAAGTAGTCGCCGTACGGCTCCGCAAAGCCGTCCTTCGGGATTGCGTATTTGTATTCGTACCCGGCGGCGTATTGCGAGAGCTTCGCCTCAGCCGACCACGCTGCGCCGCCGTTGGACGTGGAGCGGTAGTAGACGTTCCAGCGCGCGCTCGGATCGTCGCCGCCCGGGTCGAAGCCGTTCCGGTCGTCCATCCAGGCGATTCGCACGTCGCCGTCGCCGCGCGCGGCGAGCGCCGGGAAGAGATGGTTCGAGCCGGTGGGGGCAGCCGAGACGTCTGCGGCTGGACTCCACGTCACGCCGTGGTCAACCGAGCGGGAAAAGTAGAGGCGCTGGATTCCAGAGCTCGAATGCGCTGCGTCCCAGAGCACGTAGATCCGGTCGTTCGCATCGATGCCGAGAGCCATCTGTGAGCCCCAGTAGTCCCAGCCGGGGCAACCGCACCTGAAGCTCGGCTGCGAGACGTCGACCAGAGACGTCGTCCACGTCACGCCACCATCGGTCGAGCGCGTGACGTAGAGATTCTTCGTTCCCTTCGCCTGGCCGGGATTGTTGGCGCCGTTCCAGGCGAAATAGGCGTTGCCTTCCGAGTCGATCGCGCCGCCGCTCGGAAGGGAGACGCCGAGGTCAGAATTCGTCGTGCCGACGAGGTTGTGCGTCGACCAGGTGTCGCCACCGTCGTGCGACACCGAGGCGAAGATCTTTTGCTGCGTGTGGTAGACGAGGTAGACGTGCCCGCCGCGGGCGGCGAGGATGTCCTTGTCCGTGCCGCGCTGGAGAGGCTCGACGAGGACTTCGCGCCACGTCTGGCCGAAATCGTCCGAGCGCGCGACGTACTCGCTCGACTTGTTGTCCTGCATGAACGCGGCATAGACCGTCCGCCCGTCAGCGGAATCGACCACGACCTGCGGATCGTCCTGCCGTTGCGTCGAGGGCGACATTGCCCGGGGCGACGACCAGGTCGTCCCACCGTCGCTCGAGACCTGCAGGACAGTGTGCGGGCTCGCGCACGTGGGGCAGCTCGGATCCGGATCGCCGGTGTCGGCACCGGCGTAGCCGACGTAATGCGACCAGGCGGCGTAGACGTGGCCGGACCGATCCGCGGCAATGGCCGGTTCCCAGTCGTCGCCGTGCTGGAACCCCAGGCGCACCGGAGCCGTGAACGTCGGTGCGCGTGCGGCCGATGCCGGGAGGCCGGCCACCAGCGCCAACACGAGTGTGAAGAGAACCAGACGGAGGAAGGAACGCATTCGCCCGATCCTGGCAGGGAGAATCCTGGGTTTCAACTCAGATCTCGACCCTGATCGCCTCGAGCTCGTGTTCGAGCTCGGCCAGTTCCTTGCCGCCCGCCATCAGTCGGACGAGCTCCTGGCGGTCGATCTCCGACTTCTCGAACGCGCCGAGGCTCTGACCCCGATTGAGGATCACGAAGCGGTCGCCCACCGGATACGCGTGGTGCGGGTTGTGCGTGATGAAGATGACGGCGACGCCTCGTTCGCGTGCCTGCAGGATGTATTTGAGGACGACGCCCGCCTGCTT
>JBBWZE010000181.1:0-6471 GCA_039648845.1 Actinomycetota bacterium
GCGGTCCGTCGTCGACGTCGCACAGCGCGCGCGCGACAAGAAGCTGCTTCCCGCCGACGTCCAGGGCGGCACGTTCACGATCACGAATCCCGGCGGCTACGGCACGTTCCACGGCACACCCGTGATCAGCCAGCCGCAGGCGGCAATCCTCGGCACCTACGCAGTGGTGAAACGCCCCTGGGTCGTGCAAGACGAGCTCGGCGAGGACGTGATCGCCGTCAGGCCGATCATGAACCTGACGCTCACGTACGACCATCGCCTCGTCGACGGAGCGCTCGCAGGCCGCTTCCTGCGAGATCTGCGCCACAAGCTCGAGACCTGGGACGAATCTGCCTACTAGTCAAGCTGGTGCGGCAGCATGCCGCACAGTGAACGCGAGGAACCAATCCTCTTTCGTCTCGTCGTCGATCGTCAGTCGTAGCTCGTAACGCCCTTCGTCGAGCTCGAGCGGCCCGAACGGGACGACGAGCGGCGCGTCCACCGGTGTTCCCGGCCGGAGCCCTGCGGGGCGCCCCACCTCGAACTCGCCCTCGGCCCGGACGGTCTCGCCGCTCGGGATCGGAACTCCCTCGCCGTCGGCATCGAGCAGCTCGAGCCGAAACGTGTGCTTCGCATTCGTCTGGTCCCAGGGAATCTGGAACAACGCAGCGACGAAGAAGCCGAACGGGCCCTGCGCGTTCATCATCGACCAGCCGCCGCCGATCACGTCGAGCTTGCCGTTGGCCACGCGGGCGAAGTCCGCGATCATCAGGGTGACCTTCACGCTCCGGAAGCTTTGCAGGTCAGCGCTAACCTGCAACAGATGAGCCGCGGGGCATATCTCCTCGACCTCGGCCTCGTTCCTTATCGAGAGGCGTCGGATCTCCAGCGCTCGCTCGCGGGTGCCGTCTCGCAGGGAGCGATTCCCGACACCGTCGTCTTCCTCGAGCATCCGCCCGTCGTGACGCTCGGACGGCGCGCCGACACCGGCGAGCTGCACGTTCCGCCGGGAGCGGACGTCGAGGTCGTCGAGACCGATCGTGGCGGCAAGTCCACATTCCACGGGCCGGGCCAGCTCGTCTGTTACCCCATCCTCGACCTGAACCGCCACGGCAAGGACGTGAAGAGGTACGTACGCGATCTCGAGGAGGCGCTCATCCGCACACTGAGCCCGCTCGGAGTCGAAGCGACGCGTGTCGAAGGGCTCACCGGTGTGTGGCTCGAGCGCCCGCCACGGAAGATTGCCTCGATCGGCGTGCACATCTCGCGGTGGGTGACGACGCACGGCTACGCGTTGAACGTCGATCTGGATCCTGCGCCGTTCACGGAATGGATCACGGCTTGCGGTCTCGAGAACGCGGCCTTCACGACGATAGCCCGCGAACTCGGCCGCCCCGTGACCGTCGACGAGATGAGGCCGCTCGCGCGCGAAGCGTTGGCAGATGTCTTCGGACTGGTGCTCGAAGAGGTCCCAGCCGAGGAGGGCCACGGCCTCTGGAACCAGCCCATCCACCGGCGGTTGGCTGCGAAATAGAGGTGCAGGGCCGGCGAGGGCCCCACACCTCCTGAACGAGCCTAGTTACTAGACTGATTCGCGTGGAGACGTCGTTGCCCGTAGCCGAACGGCCGCGCCGCCCGGAGTGGATGAAGGTTCGCGCGCCGAGCCAGGACTCGCGCTATTACGACGTCAGGAAGCTGATCCACGGCCAGAGCCTCCACACGATCTGCGAAGAGGCGCGGTGCCCGAATATCGGCGAGTGCTGGGGCCGCGGGACTGCGACCTTCCAGATCCTCGGCGACACCTGCACGCGCGCGTGCCGCTACTGCTACGTCCACAGCGGCCGGCCGGACAGCCCACCGGACCCGCTCGAGCCGCTTCGGCTCGCGAACGTCGCGGCTCAGATGGAGCTCGAGCATGTGGTGGTCACCTCGGTCGACCGCGACGACCTTCGCGACCGTGGCGCCGGCCACTACGCGGCGACGATCCGCGCGTTGAAGAAGAAGCTTCCCGACGCCTCGGTGGAGGTGCTGACGCCGGACTTCCTCGATGTCGAGGAGGAGGCGCTCCAGATTGTCATGGGTGCGCGGCCCGATGTCTTCAACCACAACATCGAAACGGTCCGCCGACTGCACGCGCGCATGCGGGGAGCCAAGGCGAGCTATGACAAGGCCCTCTGGCTGCTGCGCCGCGCGAAGGAGATCGCCGACTATCCGGTGCTGACGAAGTCCGGCATCATCGTCGGCCTGGGCGAGACGAATGACGAAGTCGTGGAAACCATGCGCGACTTGCGCGGTCACGGTGTGGACGTCGTCACGATCGGCCAGTATCTGCAGCCGAGCTCCAAGCACGCGCAGATCGACCGCTGGGTGCATCCCGACGAATTCCGTTGGTTCCGTGAGCAAGGCGAAGCGCTCGGCTTCGGCTCGGTGTTTTCGGGCCCGCTCGTTCGCTCGTCGTATCGGGCGGACGAACAGCGGCACGCGGCCGAGAGCGGCCGCGCCGTCGCGTACTAGCGGATCCCGGTATCGATCGAGAAGTCGACGCGGACGAAGCGCGCAGCGTAGACGCGCGCGTGACCTGGTTCGAGCCCCCGGCCGATACCTACCGCGGCAGGGCGTCGGACCGCATACACACCGGCGGGAAGGCGCAGGCGATAGCGGCCCGCGCTGTCCGTGAGGGCGCGGCCGACGATGCGGCCGTTGCGAGAGAAAAGGAGCGTGACGTTCTTTGCGGGCTCCGTGCAAGGTTGTTCCGCGACGCACATCGGGGAAATCGGGCCCCGCATGACCACGCCACGAAGGCCGCTCGGAACGGCGGTGGCCTCTGCGCCGGCGCCGGCGACGATCCCGAGCGCGAGCGACAGGGCGGTGATGACGACTTTCATGTCCTCATGGTAGATGCGGGAGAAGGGCCGGCCTTGCGGCCGGCCCTTCGTTTTTCTCGAACGCCTTCCGCTACTACGGCTTCAGCTTGCTGATCCGCGTCGACCAGTTGGCCAGGCCGGAACGCGGGCCGGGTCCGCGGCTTGCGCCACCGCACGTGCCCAACAGGTTGTCGCCGGTGCCGCCCACGAAGAACGGGCCACCCCACGGCGTGTAATCGCACGCGTTGGCGATGTACTCGCTGGCGATCCAGATCGAGTTGCCGTCCACCGAAGCAGCGCCGTAGTCGCCCCAGCGCGGGCGAATGGGGATACAGGCTGTCGCGGTGCACCTCTGCTGCTTGTAGCCGGAGAAGCCGTCTTGTGCGGCCGCTCCCTCTCCATGGGAACCTGCGAAGGACCAGTCTCCGGCGCCGACCTGCGCGTCGAGCGGTGCGTATGCGGCGCTGGGATAGGTGGTGTCACCCGTGTAGGTGAACGCGATGACGCCGCGCCCGCTCGCCGTGACGCCGACTGCGGGATACGTCAGGTCGGCATGTTCCACCCCGAGGTTGCCCTGCAGTAGAAGCTTGCCGGCGGAGGGGTTGGCGACGTAGTAAGCAACGCCGGCCCGGTTCTCGCCGCCGACAGTCACGGCACTGTCGAGCGCACCCCACAGCTTCCCGTTCGCATACATCACCTGCTGCATCCGGGTGTCGTTCGAGTCGAGCTTCGTGACGACCTCTGGCCCAGCCGTCCTGTGGGCGAATGCGCTGACAAGCAAGTTCCAGCACCCCGTTCCCGCAATCGTGACAGTCGTTTCGTCATTGAGGCAATGGCCTTGCGGAACAGTCGCGTCCGGCGCAGTGCCGGAGCCCTTTTGAATCGCCTTGGGCGGAAGGGCGTATTGGTTCACACTCAGCAACTTGTTGCTGAGGTGGAGGTCAGGCACGCCGTTCAGCGACGAGGTGTTCGTAAGCGTCCAGACCACGATCTGCTCGGAGGTGTAGTCGCCGCCCGTACCCGCCTTCGGGTGGGTCGCTTCGTCGGCGGCGTTCGAGCTCATGAAGTACTCCGTGCCGCCCGCACCGAGTTGGAATGAGCCGGTACCAGGCGACTGGGCCGGCCAGAGGGTGAAGCCCGGCTGCGTCGACCCGGCATCACTCGGGGCGTTCACCATGCCGGACGTGTCGAAGTGCTGCATCGTCACGTTTGGCGCCCCCGCGGCGAGCTGCGCTTTCGAGAACGCGTAGATCTGCGCACCGCTGAAGCCGTTGCAACACCAGGGATACGCGTTGGTGGTGATGTAGAAGCCGTTGGCGTCCGCCCCGATGTGCGGATAGTCACCGAGGTACGGTCCGGGGTTGTCGCCTCCGGTGTTCGTTCCGTCGTTCGTCACGTCAGTCCTGTAGATGTTCCAGCCGTCCGGCAGCGCCGGATTCGACGTCTTGCTCACCGCGATGTCGAGATGGTTGACGGTCGTGAACGCCCCGCCCGCGGTCGACTCGAGCGTCAGCACGACGACGAAGAAGCGCTGCGTCGCCGCGTCGTAGAGACAGCTCGGATCGGTGACGAACTGGCCGCGTACGCCCGTCGCCCGGTTGATCGCCGGCGCATAACCGTAGAACGAGTTCAGATCGACGGCGTGATTGACGTTCCGCGGAGAGCCGGACACGATGTTCGTGCTCGTGTTGTCGGGCAAGACCGAGACGCCCGACTCGTCGAAGACGTTGATGACGTCGTTCACGGCCTCGACCACGTAGCCGTTCCCGACGCAGAGAGCCTGATCCGGCGGTTCGACGGAGAACTGATTGCCGCCGCGTGCATATCGCTGCTGGTAGTGGTTCAGTCCCTCGAAGCCGAACTGGAACTGCGGACTCGACTTGGCCTTCTTGCTGCTGCTCACGGGCAAGCCCGTCCCGTGTCCGTTCGAAAGGCTTACTCCGCCGGGAAGAGATCCGCCGAAGGCCTGGGCTCCTTCGCCTTCGGCTTCGCCCTCGCCGGCAAACTCCTCGTCGGTGACGTCCCCTGCGCCCGAAGGCGTAAAGCTGCCGGTCTGGATCGAACCCGTGCCCGCCAGCGGAATCGATCGTCCCGCAGCGGCTGTGGACCCAACCGCGGTTCCGGCAGACGCTGTCAAAACACACATTGCGGCCGCGAAGACCGCGCCGAGCGCAAGCTTCGTCCTTCCTCTCGATCTCATGCTCTCCCCTTGTTCGGATGGGTGCGGCCGCACGAGGCGCCGGGCCGCTTCCCGGGACGGCCGAATATATGCCCAGCTATCCGGAGATTTCAAGCCGCAGCGGGAACGTCCGGGTTCCAGGCGTATCCGGAGCGTTTGCGAGACGCGCGGTGCGGTGAAGGAGAAGCGAAGTCATGCCACAGAGAGGAGAGACACGGTGGCCGAGAAGGACGAGAGAGAGTTGACGGACGACGAGCTCGAGGAGCAGAACGCGGAGCAGCTGCCGGACCGCGAGGCGATGTCATTGATCACGCCGCCGATCGGAGCGGACGGAATCGCCACAATCGCCCCGGCCGAGCCGGAAGGAACCTAGAAAGAAGAAAGGCCGCCGTGAGGCGGCCCTTCTTCGAGTTCCGGATCGGGTTACTACTTGATGAACGTGTAGACGATCGCGTGCGCGACCTCGGTGCCGTTGCGCATCACGCGCAGCGTGGCAGAGTGGTCTCCGCTGCTCGCGGTCTTGGTGGCAGACATGCCGACGACGATGTTCGCGCCGACGATGTTCGCCGTGTAGGTCACGCCCGTGCCGGTGCTCGCACCGATGCTGACGCTCCACGTCGCCAGCCCCGAAAGGGACGAGAGTGCGATCGTGCCGGACTTGCTCTGGCCGGAGCCGCTCGGAACCGCGCCGAAGCTCAGGCTGACGGGATCGAGCGCGACTGCCGCGTTCACCGCGTTGTCGAGCCGCTCACGACCCGTGCCGGTGACGAGCGGGTCGAGCTGTAGTCCGGCCCCGATCGCCTTTTTCAGTGTGTTCTCCTGAGCGGTGTTCACCACCGCCGAGCGGACGGCCGCCGCAGTCCAACCCGGATGCTGGCCGAGCACGACGGCGGCCGACCCGGCGAGGTGCGGCGTTGCCATCGAGGTGCCCTGGAAGAACGCCCAGCAAGGTGGCGCGGCACAGAACGCCGCGGGCACCGAGCTGAGAACGTTCACGCCGGGCGCCACGACGTCTGGCTTGACCCGGAAGTCGACATCAGTCGGGCCCTGGCTCGAGAAGTTCGCCATGAAGTCGTCGTTGTCGGTGTTGAAGTACGCCTTCGCTGCGCCGATCACGCCGGCGGTGCCGTCTGCACCCATGATCCAGGCGGTGTCCGCGATCGAGAGCATGTAGGCCGGAACGGTCGGCTGGTTCGGAGTGCCGTCCGTCGCCATCGCCACGGGATCGCCGTTCGAGTTGTTCACGACGAGCACGGCGTCGGCGCCGGCGTTCTGCGCATTGCGGATCTTGACCGAGAAGGTGCAGTCGCCGCGTGCCACGACACCAATCGTCGGATCCGACGTCGGAACCGCCGGAAGCGCCGTGCAGCCCTGGCTCAGGGCAGTCCCGGTCTTGAAGGCGACGATCCTGCCGGGGAAGTCGCTCGACACCGTGGCGAAGTCGCCGGC
>JBBWZE010000107.1:0-10152 GCA_039648845.1 Actinomycetota bacterium
GGGTCGAGCGACCTCGAGTACGCGCGGGCGGTCTCGATCTGCTCCTCGTCTTCTTCCGGCTCGGTCCACACGCCGATGAAGGTCGCGTTCCAGCGGCCTTCTCTCCCGGCGAACGCGGTTGCATCGGATGCGACGCGCGTCGGGGCGCCGTGAAGCGGTTCGAAGAGCACGCCCCCATAAGTCCCGAGCTCGAGGAACCGCTCGTTCGTCTGCGCGAGTAGCTCGTCCGGAAGCTCACCGAGAAACCGGCCGGACCAGTAATTCCGCAGACCGAACGGCATCCGCCCGTAAAGATCCTGAAGCTCGGGGTAGTACATCGGTCTGACGCTGTTCACCACAGGTGACAGCCCCTCAGTCAACTCGCGGATGGCGTCGCGCCCTGCATCCGGGTCGCCGACCCAGGCGACCGAAGCGTTGACCAGCCCCTCTCCGGTGACGCGGTCGCGATAGATCTGCGCAAAGCTCGCCAGGCTGTCGGGTGCGCTTGCCATGAGGTCTCGCCAGACGGGGAACACGACCGGTGCGTCCTCGAGCAGATAGTCGAGGTGCCCGCCGAGCATCAGGCCGACCGGATAGAGCTGGAACGTGAACTCGACAACGACCCCGAAGTTCCCGCCGCCGCCACGCAGCGCCCAGAACAGGTCGGGATTCTCGCTGTCGCTCGCCGTGAGAACGCTGCCGTCGGCCGTGACGACCGTCGCAGCGAGCAGGTTGTCGAGCGTCAGCCCATAGGACGGCGTCAGGTGCCCGATGCCGCCACCCAAGGTCAGGCCGGCGACTCCCGTGTCGCCGAACGTTCCACCCGGCGTCGCGAGGCCGTGCCGCTGCGCCGGCGTGTCGAGGTCCTCCCAGAGCGCTCCTCCACCGCAGGTCGCGGTCCGCGACTCCGGATCGACGACGACCTCGCGTAGCAGACGCAAGTCGACGACGAGGCTCCCGTCGCCGATGCAATGACCTGCGACGCCGTGGCCTCCTCCGCGGACGGCGACCGGCAGATCGGCTTCGCGCGCAAACCGCAGAGCTGTGACGACATCGTCGACATCGAGAGGTCGCACGATCAACTCGGGATGCCGCTCGATCATCCCGTTGAACGTGGCGCGCGCAACGTCGAAGCCGCGATCGTCGGGCGCAATGACCGGTCCTCGATGCAGCTCTCTCAACTCGTTCCGCGATGACACGGGCCGAGCCTACGCGATCTCGATCGCCTCTCTGTCGAGCTCGGCGAGTGACGCGCACCCGGCGAGCCCCAGGGTCAGATCGAAGTCGGCGCTGAAGTTCTGGATCACCTCACGCACGCCTGACTCACCTGCGACCGCGAGCCCGTAGCAGTACGGCCGCCCGATCAGCACCGCGGTCGCACCGAGTGCGAGCGCCTTGAAGACATCGGCGCCGCCGCGGATGCCGCTGTCCAGCAGAATCGGCACACTACCGCCGACCGCTTCGACGATCGCCGGCAGAGCATCGAGGCTTCCGATCGAGCCGTCCACCTGGCGCCCACCGTGATTCGAGACGACGATCCCGTCGACTCCCTCGTCGAGGGCACGCCGGGCGTCGGCCGGATGGAGAATCCCCTTGAGCAGGATCGGGAGCTTGGTCGCGTCGCGCACGACTGCAAGGTCTTGCCAGTTCAGCGACGGCCGCGCGAACACGTTCAGGAACGTACGCACTGCCTGCTGCGGTCGTTGCGAGCGCAGGTTCGCCGATGTGGAGCCCGGATAGGCGCGCGCCAGCCGCCAGAGCGCGCGGACGGCTGCGGGCGTCACCGGTCCGCGCTCGGGCAGCGGCGCGTCGTCGACGAGCCGCTGGAAGACCGGGTCGCTGACGTACTGGGCGATTCCCTTCCCGGCGAGGAACGGCAGATAGCCGAGGTCGAGATCGCGCAGACGCCAGCCGAGCATCGTCGTGTCGAGCGTCACCACGATCGCCTCGCAACCGGCGCGCTCGGCCCGCGACACGAAGCTCCGCACGAGCTCGTCGGACGTGCTCATGTAGAGCTGGAACCAACGGGATGCGTCGCCCATCACCGCTGCGCACTCCTCGAGCGGCCTCGATGCCTGGCTGGAGAAGATCATCGGGGCGCCTTCTGCGGCGGCCGCCCGCGCCACCGCAACATCAGCGTCACGATGCGCCATCTCGAGGACGCCGATCGGTGCCAGCAACAGCGGCGCAGGGAGCGTCCGACCGAACAGCTCGACCTCCAGCCTGCGCGTCGCCGGGCCGCGCAGCATCCGTGGAACGATCCGGACGCGTTCGAACGCCGCACGGTTGGCTTTCATCGTCGTCTCGAGGCCCGCACCGCCCGCGATGTAGGCGAAGCCCTCTTTGCTCAGCGCACGCTCGGCCCGCCGCTCGAGCGCCGCGGCATTCTGCGGAACGCTCGGCTTCTGTCCACGCACACCCGCGAGGTAGATGTCGGCCTGACGCTGACGGCCGTAACCAATTCCGGTCACCGGCCACATTCTTCCGGCTACGGCAGGTACTTCGCCCGCCGTGCTGCCTCCTTACGACAGTCGAGCGGCGGCTAGTGCATCGGCCGCTGCGGCCGTCGTGATGCCGTTCGCTTCGGCCTGCGTGTAGATCTCCTTCAGGGTGTCGCCAATCCTCGCGAGCGCGGCGTCGACTTCCACCTGGCTGCGGTCGTTCAACTCGAGGTAGTTGATCGCGATCGCGCCGCCGGCGTTGATCACATAGTCGGGCGCGTACAGGATTCCTGCGGGCTGCAGCAGCTCGGCGTCCTCGGGTCGCGCGAGCTGGTTGTTCGCCGAGCCGGCGACGATCCGGCACCGCAGCCGCGGAATGCTGTCAGCGCTCAGCGTCGCGCCGAGCGCACAGGGCGCGTAGACGTCGCATTCCGTCTCGAGGGCCGTGCTCGCGTCCACCACCGTGCCGCCCGCAGCCGAGGCGACCGCGGCTGCCCTGTCCAGGTCGACGTCGGCCACGAGGACGGTGGCGCCGCCGTGGCCGAGCAATTCCGCCAGCGCTCCGCCCACACTGCCTGCACCCTGCACCAGCACTGTGCGACCGGCTGGATCATCCGATCCATAGACGTACGCGAGGCTCGCCTTGATTCCGTGAAAGACACCGACGGCCGTGAATGGCCCTGGATCGCCGGCACCGCCCCTCCCCCGGCTTCGGCCGAACACGTGCTCGGTCATCTCCGCGATCACGTCCATGTCGGTCTCACCCGTGCCGACGTCGGAGCTCGTGATGAAGCCGCCGTGCAACGACGCCACGATGGCTCCGTAACGATGCAGCAACGCCGCGCGCTCCTCGCCTGCGGGAATGCTCGGTACAGCCAGCACGGCCTTGCCGCCGCCGAGCCCTAGATCCGCAACTGCAAGCTTTGCGGTCATCCCGGCGGAAAGACGCATTGCGTCTCGAAGCCCGTCTGCGGGCGTGTCGTAGACCTTGAGTCGCGTACCACCTGCAGCCGGGCCGAGCCGCGTCGAGTGCATGCAGATGAAGATCCACCCGCCGCTCTCTCGATCGCGGTGAATGACGGCCTGCTCGCCGTCCCAGCGGTCGAGCAGCTCCTCGAAGGTCGCCACGACAGAAATTCGATCACATCGTGTGACGATCGCGAGAGCCTGCGACGTATCGCGTCACAGACAACCGAAAAGGGAGTGTCCGATGAAACTCGCTCGTTTCGCACTGCTCGCAGCCGCCGGCGGCGCCATAGCTGCATTTGCCGGAGTCCTCCAACCCTCGGGAGCGCACGGCGCACCGGCCGACACGTCATCCGGGGGAATCACGGTCCTCGGCAGCGGATCGGCAAACGTCATCCCGAATCGTGCTTCCTTCGCGTTCGGAACCGTGAGCCAGGCCGCGACGGCGAACGCAGCCCTCGCCGCGAGCTCCCAATCGGTCGCTCGCGTCATCGCTGCGCTCAAGAGGGTGGGGGTGACCCAGGCCGACATCCAGACGGCGGAGGTCTCGCTCTCGCCGCGGACGAACGACAACGGCGACGAGATCGTCGGCTACACCGCGTCGAACACGGTCACAGCGACGATCAGGAAGCTCGGCGACACGGGTGCCGTCGTCGACGCGGCGGTCGGCGCCGGCGCGAACCAGGTCTCCGGCCCGAACCTGCTCGCCTCCGATCAGGACGCGGCGTATCGCAACGCTCTAGAGGGGGCCGTCGCAGACGCACGCGCGAAGGCGGAGACACTGGCGAGTGCGTCGAGCTCGACGCTCGGCAAGATCACCGCGATCGTCGAAGGGGGTGGAGTGATCCCGATGCCTCTCGCGAGCGGCGCGAAGGATTCGAGCCTGCAGATCGAGCCCGGGACCCAGAAGATCGAGGCGACAGTGAGCGTGACCTTCGTCTTGGGGTAACCACAAATTCGTAGGATGTGGGCATGTGCCGAAACATCCATACGCTCCACAACTTCGAGCCATCCGCCACGAACGAGGAGATCCGCGACGCCTCGCTCCAGTACGTCCGCAAGATCAGCGGCTACACCAAGCCGTCCCAGGCGAATGCGGAAGCGTTCGCCCGCGCGGTCGACGAGGTCGCTGCCGCGTCGAAGCGGTTGCTGGAACAGCTCGTGACGTCTGCGCCGCCGAAGGACCGCGAGGTCGAGGCCGAACGGGCCCGCGTCCGAGCGGCCAAGCGGTTCGCGACGGCGTAACGGGTTACGGCGAGTACTGCTGGTCGAACGAAATGACCGTGTCGCTCGCGACGCGGATCCAGAACGCATTCCGTGGCTCGAACAGCTTGCGGTGCTTGGGGTTCTTGCCCTCGACGATCTGTGCGAGCTCCACGACCGAGATCGATCCGGCCTTGAAGCCCGCGGTGCCGCCGTTGTTGATCACCACGGTGACGTGGGCCTTCGCCGGCACCTTGAAGGTGAGCAGCTTGTGCCCATCCTCCCGGATGTAGTGGTCGTTCGGCACGACGTCACCGGGCGGAATCACCTTGTCCTCGATGGCGGCGCGATTCGCAGTCTCGCCCGACAGGTATTCGGCTGGATCCACGCGCACCTCGAAGCGGGCGCCTTTCGGCTTGACCGACTTGACATGCCCGTAGATCACGATCTGGCGCGGCCCGCTTCCCGGCGGCGTCGGCAGGAAGGGAGAGGCTGCCTGCGAGCGAGAGGGCGCGGCCTGCAGGTGGGACGCACCGGCCGCGGCCAGAAGAAGCGCCACCGCGGTGAGCAAGACCAGCGAGGCCTTCATGATTCTCCCTTCGGAAGAGATAGCGACTGTTCGATTATCGTGGCCCGAAATTAAGGGGAGGTAAGGAGGGACATGGTCGAAAAAGCACGGCTCGAAGAGACGGACGGGGGACTCGCGCCCGCAACCGAAGGCTGGTTCGTCGTGAATGTCCGCGACGGCCGCTGGGTGACGAACGACGTTCTCGGAGACGCGTTCATCCTCGAGGGCGACGACGTCTCCTTCCCTCAGGTCGGCTTCACGATCGGTGTCCTGCAGCCGGGCCAGTCAGGCGGGCGGTACCACCGCGAGTCCGCGCAGGAAGACTTCCTCGTCCTGGCCGGGGAGTGCCTGCTCTTGATCGAAGAAGAGGAGCGCCCGCTCAAGGCATGGGACTTCGTCCACTGCCCGCCCGGCACCAACCACTCGTTCGTCGGAGCAGGCGACGCGCCGTGCGTCATCTTCATGACGGGAGCACGCGTGGAGGGCAAGGAGACCGTCTATCCGCGCTCAGAGCTGGCAATCCATCACGGCGCGGGCGTCGAGACAGACACGAGCTCATCGGCCGAGGCATACGCTCCGTTCCCGAAGTGGAAGGACGGACGGCCGAAGAGCTGGGATGGCCTTCCCTGGGGCTAGAGGTGCTCCTGTACGACAGCCCGGTCTCGGGCAACTGCTACAAGGTTCGGCTCCTGCTCGCGCACCTCGGCATCCCGTATGAGCGACGCACGATGGACGTCGTCGACCGCTCGAATCGGTCCGAGGTGCTCGGCGGACTGAACCCCGCGCTGCGAGTGCCGACGCTCGTGCTGGACGACGGTAGGCCGCTCGCCGAATCGGGCGCGATCATCTGGTATCTCGGGGAGGGAACACGGTTCGTCCCCGAAGATCGCTACGAACGCGCCCAAGTGCTGCAGTGGATGTTCTTCGAGCAGTACGACCACGAGCCGGCGATCGCAGTCGCGCGCTTCTGGCTCGCCTATTCGGGTCGTCCCGAGGAGTTTGCAGATCGGCTCCCGGAACGGCAAGCCGCGGGCGGGCGCGCACTCGCGGCGATGGAACGGCACCTCAACGGCAGGGGGTTCCTGGTGGGGAACGGCCTGACGCTTGCGGATATCGCTCTGTACGCGTACACGCACGTCGCGCACGAGGGTGGGTTCGACCTGGAGGCATACCCCGCAGTGCGCAGCTGGCTCGAGCGAGTGGCTTCCGAGCCGGGACACGTCACAATCGACGCGTCGTGAAGATCCGCGCAGCCGTCCTCGAGGAATTCGGTGCGCCGCTGAAGGTTCAGGAGCTCGACCTCGCCGAGCCGAAGACCGATGAAGTGCTCGTCCGGCTCGTGGCCTGCGGCGTGTGCCACACCGACCTCTACGCAGCTTCTGGCGCTGATCCGTCCGGCTACTCGCCGACCGTGCTCGGGCACGAAGGCGCCGGTGTGGTCGAGCGCGTCGGCGAGGGCGTGACCGATGTCGCGCCAGGCGATCACGTGGTCACGCTGTTCTCGCCGCAGTGCCGGGAGTGCGAGCACTGCCGCGATCACCGAACCAATCTCTGCCTCGCCATCCGCGAGCAACAGAACCAGGGCTTTCTCCCGGACGGGACGACACGCCTCTCCCGCGACGGCGAGCCCGTCCGCCACTTCATGGGGACGTCGACGTTCGCCGAGCACACGATCATGCCGGAAATCGCGCTCGCGAAGGTCGATCCCGAGGCCCCACTCGACCGCGCTTGCCTGTTCGCCTGCGGGCTCTCGACGGGGATCGGTGCTGCGATGAACACGGCGAAGGTTGCTCCAGGTTCGACCTGTGTCGTCTTCGGCGCGGGCATGGTCGGGCTCGGTGCGGTCGCGGGCTGCCGTCTGCAAGGCGCGGAGCGAATCGTATGCGTCGACCTCTCGCAGGATCGGCTCGAGCTCGCGCGAGGACAAGGCGCGACCGACACGCTCGTGGGCGGCCCCGAGGCCGTGCAGCAGATCGTCGAAATGACGCACGGCTTCGGTGCCGACTACACGTTCGAGGCGACCGGCAACGTCGAAGTCATGCGCCAGGCGGTCGAGTCGGCACGGATGGGCTGGGGGCTCGCGACGATGTGCGGGGTCGCGGGGAAGGGCGAGACCCTGGACGTGATCCCACGCTTCCTGATCACCGGTCGCCGGGTGGCAGGCTCCTCGTTCGGCGGTGTGAAGGGACGCGACCAGGTTCCGCAGTTCGTGGACATGTATCTCGCCGGCGACATCGACGTGGACGCCTTCGTATCGCACAAGCTCACGCTGAACGACGTCAACCGTGGCTTCGAGCTGATGGAGGCGCAGGATGGGATCAGGAGCGTGATCGACTTCGCCTGATCAGCGCTCCGCGCCGGTGCGGCCGAAATCCACTCGAACTCGCGGCAAGCGTCGACGCTCCGTCGCCCGGACGACACGCTCGACGTTCTCCTTCGTCTCGAGAATCTCCGTCTTTGCGGTCCGCTGGTCCTGATGGATCTCGCGCTGGATCTCGTGCACCTCTTCCACGAGCCCAGCGACCTCGAGCTGCACCCGCTTCAACTCGCGCGCGTCGCGGACGCTGCGGGTCGCGAGATAGATGAGCGGGACGGTCGCGACGACGCTGAAACCACCGCTGATCAGGACGAAGATGTCGATGCCGGACTGCATCCTCTATCCCTAGCGACCGCGACAGGTCGACGCAAAGACGCTGCAGTCCGCACTTGTGGGGAACTGAAGAGGGCCCGTATGGGCGGGCCCTCCACGATTACGCAGCAGGCGGCTAGTAGCCGCCGCCACCCCCTCCGGAACCACCTCCACCGGAGTAAACGAGTACGAGGACGACTGCAACGGCGATCGCCACCAGCACTCCGACTACCAGGAGCCAGCGTGTTCGGCTCCAGCCGGTTCGCATCTGGTCTTCACGGAATGTGGCCATGACCAGTCCTTTCCGCCCCAGTTGAAAGCAGTATTCCGTCCAGGTTTCGCCTCACCGCTGCCGCTTTCGGACAAACCTCGACCCGGCCTTCTTCGTAATACTTTCGGAAGTGAAGCGAAGCGCCGACCCATATCGGGACTTCGACGTGATCGACTCGCGGGCCCCGCGATTCAACCAGGCGACGATCGGCTTCCTGGCTGCGCTCGCGGTGGCGACCGGCTGGTGGTGGCTGCTCGGGCTGCTCGCAGTGCAACTGGTGGTCGGGCTGACGCTCGGTAGGCGCTTCTGCCTGCCGTGCCTCGCCTACTTCGAGCTCGTGCAGCCACGGATCGGAGAAGGGCCGCTCGAAGACGCGCGCCCACCCCGCTTCGCAAATCTCGTCGGCGCCGCGTTCCTCGCCTCCGCGACCGTCGCGTACGCAACCGGTCTCACCACCCTCGGCGCCGTGCTCGGCGGAATCGTCGCCGCACTTGCACTGCTCGCCGCGACCACCGGCTTCTGCACGGGCTGCGAGGCGTACAAGCTCGGCTCGTTCCTGCTTGGGCGGCCGTTCGTCTCCTGCCCACTGCCGCCGCGACTCGACTGACGGCCACGGTGCAGCCGGAAGGGCTCGTCTACGGGCCGGAACTGCTCTCGGAAGAGGAGGAGCGCGCGCTACTCGAGGAGCTCGAGCGCCTGCAGTTCAACGAGATCCGGATGCACGGGGTCGTCGCCAAGCGAACGGCGCGTCATTTCGGAGTCGACTACGACTACGAGCGGCGCGCGATCACCGAGGAAGTCGATCCGGTGCCGGACTGGATCCTCCCGGTCCGGACCACAGCCGCAGGGATGGCGAACCTCGCTCCGGAGGAACTGGTCGAGGTCCTCGTCACGCGTTACCCGGAAGGAGCGCAGATCGGCTGGCACCGCGACGCGCCGATGTTCGGAACCGTCCTCGGCGTCTCGCTCCTCGCCCCTGCCCGAATGCGCTTCCGCCGCGATGTGCTGGGCGAGCGCGAGACCTACGAGGTGACCCTCGAGCCCCGCTCCGGGTACGTCCTCGCAGGCGACGCGCGCACGGAGTGGCAGCACCACATTCCACCTGCCAAGAGCCTGCGCTACTCGATCACCTTTCGTACTCTAAGCGCGTGACGGACTGGTGGGCGGTGCGCCGGGCGCACAGCAAGAAGCCGGCGACGTACACGTGCCCGCTCTGCGGCCGCCAGCTGCACGCGATGAGCGAACACGTGCTGATCGCCCCCGAAAACGACGCTGAGCGGCGGCGGCATGCGCACACCGAATGCGTGCTTGCCGCACGGAAGAGCGGCACCTTCAAGACCTACGACGACTGGCGCGCTGCGCAGCCTCGGCCCCCCTCTCTTCTGCGGCGATATCTTCGGCGCGGATGAGTAGCGGGTTCCGCCAGCACCTTCGGCGCGCGATCGAGCTCGCGCAGCAGGCACGCGACCACGGCAACCATCCGTTCGGCGCGCTGCTCGCGGACGGGCGCGGAAACGTCGTTCTCGAAGCCGAGAACACCGTCCGCACCGACAAGGACGTCACCGCCCACGCGGAGATGAACCTGATGCGCATGGCGACCGCTCGCTTCGCGCCCGAGTTCCTCGAGCGCTGCACGCTCTTTACGAGCACCGAGCCGTGCGCCATGTGCGCGGGGGCGATCTACTGGGGAAACGTGAGGCACGTCGTCTTCGGCCTGAGCCAGCAGCAGATGCAGTCGATCAGCAACCGCAACCCGGAGAACATGCAGCTGTCCATCACATCGCGCGAGATCTTCGAGCGTGGCAACCACCCCGTCGAGGTCAGCGGGCCCCACCTGCCGAGTGAGTCGAGCGCCGTCCACGACGGCTTCTGGGATTGACCAGCTAGGTCACCTGGAGCACACCTGGGACGTTCGGAGCCGCCACGCACCTGGCTACAAGACAGGGAAGCCAACCAGGAGGTCCGACCATGGCCACCGAGCTCCAGACCGAGCATGGGATCGTACGCGTGCCCACGGGAACCTGGCACGTGGACCCGGCGCACTCGAGCGTCGAGTTCGAGGTGAAGCACATGATGATCGCGACCGTCCACGGGC
>JBBWZE010000120.1:0-2670 GCA_039648845.1 Actinomycetota bacterium
GGCTTCGCGGTCGAGGTCGCCCAGCGGACGCTCTGACTCCGCAACGAGTCGCAGCGTCTGAGCGCGCCGCTGACGGAACGAGCCTTCGAAGCGCGATTGCTTGCGCAACGGCTCGTAGCGACGGCCTTTGGACGGACACGCCGACGCCAGAGGACAGACGCCGCAGCGTGGGATGCGCGCCAGGCACACCGTCGCACCGAGATCCATCAGTGCCTGACCGGCCGCCGGCGAGAACTGCTGTCCCGTCCGTGCCTGGATGCGACTCACATTGGTGTCCACGGGCAGGACGTCACGGCCGAGCGCGAAGTTCGCGACCGCCGCGGCCGTGTACGGGCCGACGCCCGGCAACTTCGTCAGGTCATCCGGCCAACCCTCGGCCGCGATCTT
The DNA here is from genome assembly GCA_039648845.1 of Actinomycetota bacterium. Lineage (GTDB taxonomy): Bacteria > Actinomycetota > Thermoleophilia > Gaiellales > Gaiellaceae > 3-1-20CM-4-69-9. Next base: position 388 of record JBBWZE010000120.1, read on the forward strand.
CTGTGCAGCGCGATGGAGGTTCAAGCCGCGCCGGTTGTAGCCGAGCCCTTGCCACTCCCGGATGACGTCTGCCGGCGCCGCTGCCGCGAGCGCTGCCACCGTAGGCCACCGCGCCAGCCAGGCGAGATAACGGGGGATCACGCGCTCGACCTGAGTCTGCTGCAGCATCACCTCCGAGACGAGGATCGCGTACGGGTCTCGCGTCCGCCGCCACGGCAGGTCGCGTCCGTGTTCCGCGAACCAGACGAGCAGGGCGGACTCCACAGGGCCGGACTCTAGACTGGCCACACGATGAAGCGAGTTCGTTTCGCACCCAGCCCCACGGGGTCCCTGCACGTGGGAAACGCTCTCAGCGCGGTCGCCAACCGCGTCCTCGGCGACTGGATGCTCTTGCGGATCGACGACACCGACCCCCAGCGAAACGTGCCCGGCGGGGAGGCGGAGATCATCCGCGACCTCGAGTGGCTCGGCCTCGTCTGGGAGGAAGGGCCGGTCCGCCAGAGCGAGCGGCAGGACCTCTACCGGGAAGCCGGAGCCAAGCTCGGCGAACGCTTCGACGGAATCACGCTGCTCCGCGAGGACGGCAGCGCCACGTACCACCTCGCGAGCGTCGTCGACGACGTGGACTTCGGAATCACGCACATCATCCGCGGCTTCGACCATCGTCTGAACGAGGAGCTGCACCGCCGGCTGTTCCAAGCACTCGGCGCCACGCCGCCCGAGTTCATCCACCACGGGCTGATCCTCGGCGAGGACGGCAAGAAGCTTGCGAAGCGCGCGCCCGGCGCGACCGTCTCGTCGCTCCGCGGGGCGGGCATTCCCGGAGAGGCAGTTCGCCGCTATCTCGAGGAGCTCGGCGTTCCTCACCACGACGTCCATTACGACCTTCCGCGCATCCGCCGGCTTGCGATCGAGGCGATCGAGGCGATGAGCGACGAAGAGCTCGCCGAACGAGCGGGCGCCCCCGTCGACGTCGTCCCTGCACTGCGCGGCGCGCGCGACCTCAACGAGGCGCGGGAATATGCAAAGGCGATTCTCACACCGCCGAAACCGGCCAAGGGCGACGCGCCCGAGACCCTGGAGCGCTTCCGCGAGCTGATGGAGCGCGCAAACGGCACGCTCGACGCGCGCGCGCTCGTTCGCGAGCTGAAGGCGGTCGGCGGAAACCTCAAGGCGCTGCGGATCGCGCTGACCGGACAGGAGCGCGGCCCGGAGCTCTGGGCCGTGATCGCTGCGCTCCCACGTGACGAAGCCCTGCGCAGGATCGATGCAGCTCTATGACACCCTGACGCGGGGGAAGCAAGAGCTTCCGCCGCCGCCCTCACCGGTCCGCATGTACTTCTGCGGGCCGACCGTCTACCAGCGGGCGCACATCGGCAACGCGCGGCCGTACATCCTCGGCATGTGGCTGCGCAGCTGGCTCAGCTCGCGCGGCTACGACGTGACGTTCGTCCACAACATCACGGACATCAACGACAAGATCTACGACGCCGCGCCCGGCGCAAGTGCTGAACTCGCTGCGCGGGCGACCGAGTGGTACCTCGAGGACACCGACGCCCTCGGCCTGGGCCGCCCCGACGAGCTGCCGAAGGCGACCGAGGTCGTGCCGCAGATCGTGCGCTTCATCTTGGAACTGATCGAGCGTGGCCACGCGTACGAGGCCGACGGCGACGTCTACTTCCGTGTCGCCTCGTACCCTGAGTACGGCCAGCTCTCCGGCCAGCGTCCCGACCAGGTCGAGGAGCAGGAGCCGAACCCGCGCAAGGAGGACCCGCGCGACTTCGCCCTCTGGAAGGCGAACAAGCCGGAGGAGGACACCTGGTGGGATTCGCCGTGGGGACGCGGCCGTCCCGGCTGGCACATCGAGTGCTCGGTAATGGCGGAGGAACTGTTGGGGCCTACGTTCGAGATCCACGGCGGCGGGCTCGACCTGATCTTCCCACACCACGAGAACGAGCTCGCGCAATCGCGTGCGCTCGGGCACGACTTCGCGCAGATCTGGACGCACAACGGCCTGCTGCGTTTCACCGGATCGAAGATGTCGAAGTCCGAGGGCAACGTCGTCACGATCCGCGCTGCGCTCGAGCAGTGGGGCCGGGAGACGATCCTCGTCTTCTTTCTCACCGGCCACTGGTCGAAGCCGATCGACTTCTCGGACGAGACGCTCGCAGCCGCGGCGGCGCGGGTCGAGGGATTTCGCGAGGTGTTCCGCGGCCCGTCAGAGCCCGCGGGCTCCGGCGAATGGGAACGGTTCGAGGCTGCGCTCGAGGACGACTTCAACAC
>JBBWZE010000121.1:0-3313 GCA_039648845.1 Actinomycetota bacterium
TCGAGGTTCGAGAGCGGCTCGTCCATCAGGAACGCCGCGGGCTCGCGCACGATCGCCCGCCCGAGCGCGACGCGCTGGCGCTGCCCGCCCGATAGCGCCCGCGGCTTACGGTCGAGCAGCTTCTCGAGATCGAGGATCTTCGCAGCCTCTTCGACGCGCCGCTTGATTTCGTCCTTCGGCGTCTTCATGAGTTTGAGGCCGAACGCGAGGTTGTCGAAAACGGTCATGTGTGGATACAGCGCGTAGGACTGGAACACCATCGCGATGTTGCGGTCCTTCGGCGGCACGCGGTTGACGACGCGCGCATCGATCTTGATCTGCCCCGCCGTGATCTCCTCGAGTCCTGCCAGGCATCTAAGCGCGGTGGTCTTCCCGCACCCCGAAGGCCCGACTAGGACGAGGAACTCCCCGTCCTTGATCAAGAGGTCGAGATCCTTGACCGCGACCGTGCCGTCGGCGTAAGCCTTGGTCAGGTGGTCGAAGGTGACTGTCGCCATGCGCGTGGATGCTAACCGGCGAGAGCCTCCGCGCAAAGCCGCTGGAAACGGGCGACCAGCTGCTCGCTCTCCGAGAGGAGCCGGCCCTCGCCCAGGATTCCCGACCTGACGCCTCGCTGCACGCCCTCCACGAGGCTCCGGTCCTCCGTGCCGACCTGGTTGTCGAAGGCCACGAGCTCGTCGATCCAGGCCTGGTCCACGTCGGGCGTGAAGAAGTAGTCGAGGAACCGCGCCGTCCGCTCGGGGCCGAGCGGGAGCATGGGGCCGCAAGACAGGTTCGGGTGTCCGGGGAAGACGTTCAGGCCGAAGTTCGGCCAGAGGAAGTGGAACTGGCTGCCCGTCACTTCCCCGTGAGCGAGGAACGAGGCGCCGTTCTGGCGCAAGGGGCCGAACTGGCTCGACACGAGCCCTTGCGCTTCGAGTCGGTAGGTGTCCGGCGAGACGTCGACGGCGGCGCTGAAGCCGGGGTGCGCGACGGCGCAGTGGTAGCACTCGAGGAAGTTCTCGCACGAGATCTTCCAATTCGCTTCGAGCTCGAACTCGCTGCGGAAACGAAATTCGAGCGAATCGACGTCGAGGATCTCGGCGAGCCGCGCCGGCACTTCGCCGAGTGCATCGGCAAGTGTGGCCGCGTCGGGATCGGGATTCACGAACACGAATGGGCCGAAGGTGTCGATCTGGATCTGCCTGAGCCCGAGCTCGTCGCTGTCGAACCCGGGCTCGCGATCCGAGCGCGGCGCCGCGCGCAGCCGCCCGTCGAGCGCATAGGTCCACGCGTGATACGGACACTGCAAGGTCTCGCGGGTCCCGGATCCACTCGCCACGATGTGACCGCGGTGGCGGCAGACGTTGAGAAAGGCTCTGAGCTCCCCATCCCGCGCGCGTGTAACGACTACAGGGATCTGCCCGGCCGTGGACGCGAAGAAGCCGGTCTCCTCGATCTGCCCCGTGTGGCCGACGTATTGCCAGGCGCGGGCGAAGATTCGCTCGCCCTCACGGCGCAGAACTTCGGGATCGGCGTACCAGGCCCACGGCAGAGACCTCTCCATGCTTGAGAACTGTAATCTGCGCGCCGTGGCCGTCACCAAGACGCGGAACCCGCCCCTCATGGAGCAGTTCTTCGCCGTCCGCCGTTTCTCCTCGGCGCTCGATTTCACTGCCGACGGCACGCACCTCCTCTTCGCGAGCAACATCTCCGGGCAGTTCAATCTCTGGCGCGTCCCCGTCGAGGGTGGCTGGCCCGACCAGCTGACCGCCTTCACGGACGAGACGGTCCGTGGTGTCGGGGTCTCCCCCACCGACGGCCGGATCGTCCTCTGCGCCGATCACGACGGCGACGAATTCCATCAGCTGTACCTCCTCGACTCAGACCGCGGTTGGCCGGAGAAGCTCACGAACGAACCGCAGGTCCAGCACTACGTCGGCAGTGGCTCCTGGTCGCGCGACGGGACGAAGTTCGCGTACGCGGCCAACGCGCGCAAGCCGACCGATATGGAGATCTGGGTGCGCGACGCCGAGACAGGCGAGAGCCGTCCCGTCTTCGGCGAGGGCATGTTCTCCTTTCCGGGGCGCTTCTCTCCCGATGGGTCGAAGCTTCTGGCGCTCGACTTCCGTAACAACAGCGACGTCTCGATCCATCTCGTCGATCTCGACTCCGGTGTAACGCGCGAGCTCACGCCGCACGACGACGATGCGATCTTCTTCCCGGGGCCATGGGCGCCGGACGGCTCGGGCTTCTACCTGGTCACCGACGCCGGGAGCGAGTTCCGCGGGCTCGCGTTCTACGACCTCGCCTCGGACAGCCATGACTGGATCGAAGAGCCGGTGCAGGACGTCGACGACGTGACCATGTCAGCCGACGGCCGCGTGCTCGGCTGGCTCGTCAACGACCAGGGCTACGACCGGCTGCGGCTGCGAGACCTCGAGACCGGGCAGGATCTCCCCGAGCCCGATCTTCCCCCCGGTGCTCGTCCACATTTGACGGGCGCCGAGCCGCCGCTGGCGTTGTCGCCCGACGGTTCGTTCGCAGCGTTGATCGCCGCCAACCCGCGGCGCCCGCCCGAGGCCTGGGTCGTCGAGACCGAGACGGGGAAAGCTCGGGCTGTGACCGACAGCCGGTTGGGCGGCCTGCTGGAGAACGATCTCGTCGATGCGGAGCTCGTGAGCTACCCGAGCTTCGACGGCCGCGACATTCCCGCCTGGCTGTACAGGCCCGACGCCGACGGAAAAGTGCCGGTCGTCTTGTCGATCCACGGTGGCCCCGAGGCGCAGGAGCGGCCGGTCTACCAGCCGCTGTACCAGTACCTCCTTTCGCGCGGCATCGCAGTGCTCGCGACGAACATCCGCGGCTCGACGGGCTACGGCAAGTCGTACCAGCGGCTCGTGCAGCGCGACTGGGGCGGGGGCGACATGGGGGATTGGGAGCACGCGGTGAAATGGCTGCGGGACCAGGACTGGGTGGAGCGGGAGCGGATCGGCGTGTACGGCGGCTCGTACGGCGGTTTCGCCGTGCTGACGTGCGTGACGCGGCTGCCGCAGTACTGGGCAGCGGCGGTTGACATCTTCGGCCCTTCGAACCTCGTCACGTTCGCCAAGGCCGTGCCGCCGACATGGAAGCGGTTCATCGCACGCTTCGTCGGCGATCCGGAGACAGAAGCGGATTTCCTCATGGAACGTTCGCCGATCACCTACGTCGACGACGTCCAGACGCCGCTGCTGGTGATCCAGGGCGCAACGGACCCGCGTGTTGTCAAGGGCGAGTCGGACCAGCTGGTGGACAAGCTCAAATCACTCGGACGCGACGTCGAGTACGTCGT
>JBBWZE010000140.1:0-3002 GCA_039648845.1 Actinomycetota bacterium
CGACGTCATCCGCAAGAGCGCGGAGCTCGACCCGGCCGATGGGCAGACGGTCGACATCGGACTGAACGCGCTCGGCGACAACCCGCTCGGGACGAATGACGGCCGTGGCTACGCGGTGAATCCGGTACTGGGCCGCGCGTATGAGCCCGAGCGCGTCCCCGTGGCCGACTATGCGCGCGTCCTAGCCGAGTTCTGGGCCGACGGCCCCAACTCGGAGACTCCCCCCGGGCACTGGAACGTGCTCGCCAACACTGTCTCGGACTCGCCGCTGCTCGCGTCGCGGATCGGTCCGGGAGCGGCGAACCGCCTCCGCTGGGACGTGCAGATGTATTTCGCTTTGAACGGTGCCGTCCATGACGCCGGGATCGCCGCGTGGGCGTTGAAGCGCAAGTACCAATCGGTCCGTCCTATCTCGATGATCCGCTATCTGGCTCAGCATGGCGAGTCGAGCGATCCCAAGCTCCCGTCGTACGATCCGGACGGTCTGCCGCTGATCCCGGGGCTGATCGAGGTGATCACGAAGGAATCGAGCGCGGCGGGAGAGCGCCACGCCGCCCTTGCCGAGCACGTCGGCGAGATCGCCATCCGGGGCTGGCGCGGCAACCCGAAGGATCCGAACGAGACGACCGGCGTCGGCTGGATCCTCGGCGAGAACTGGGTGCCCTACCAGAAGGCAACCTTCGTCACGCCTGCGTTCCCGGGCTTCATCTCCGGGCACAGCACCTTCAGCCGCGCTGCCGCGGAGGTCCTTGCCGCTGACACGGGAAGCCCGTACTTCCCGGGCGGCGAGTTCACACAGACCTTCTCCCCCGGCTACCTGAAGTTCGAGCGGGGACCAAGCAAACCCATCGCGTTGCACTGGGCGACGTATTACGACGCGGCCGACCAGGCCGGGCTCTCGCGCATCTACGGCGGCATCCACATCGCCGCGGACGACTTTGCCGGCCGCCGGATCGGATCGAGGGTCGGCAAACAGGCGTGGACGCTCGCCGAGCGCTACTTCGCCGGCACCGCACGGTAGGAGGCGGCTAGCGGCCGGAGCGCGCCTGAAGCCTGCGCGCGATCGTGTCCAATGTCACAGCGAGCAAGAGGATGATGCCCGTGACGATGTAGATCGTCCCGGTCTTGTAGCCGGCGGTGTTCAGCCCGTTCGAGACTGTCGCGATTACGAGCGCGCCCATGAGCGCGCTTCGTACTTCCCCGCGACCACCGAACAGGCTCGTGCCGCCGATCACCGCCGCGGAGATCGCGTCGAGCAGCAGCGTGCCGCCGCCGACGTTGAGGTCGACGGAGTTCAGCCGCGCGGCCAGAATCACGCCTCCGACTCCGGCCATGGCGCCGGAGATAATGAAGACGGTGATGCGGATGCGTGCGACGTTGATCCCGGCGCGGCGTGCCGCTTCGGCATTGCCGCCGACGGCGTAGACGTGGCGGCCGAACGGGGTTCGCTTGGCCAGGAAGGTCAAGCCGACCAGCAAGATGACGACGAGGACGCCGGCCAGCGGTAGCCCGTTCGGCACGCTGGCGTGGTTGCAGATCGCGACGGTGCCGAAGCAGGCGGCCGCTATGCCTACGACCTTGGCGACAAGGAGCAGCGGTCTTCGGATCGTCACGCCCGCGCGGCGCTTGGCGATAGCGCCGCCCACCGTGCCGATGGCATAGAGACCGGTGACGACGGCCGCAATGATCCAACCCGCATTGGCTCTGAAGTAGTAGTTGGCGAGATCGTTGATCAAGTTGTCCTCGATCACGATCACGCCTTTGATCTCGAGCACCTGCAGGATGACTCCCTGCCAGATCAGCAGGCCTGCAAGCGTGACGACGAACGAGGGGACGCCGACCTTGGCCACGACGGAGCCCTGGACGCCGCCGATGAGCGCGCACAGGCCTACCGCGATCGCGACCGCGACGAGTCCGGGATACGCATGGCCGCTACCCGGAAGCTGGAACTCGGCGACGGCCAGGGCCGCAATCCCGCTCAGATATCCGATCGAAAGGTCGATCTCGCCGAGCAGGAGGACGAACACCACTCCGAACGCGAGCATGGTCAAGCCGGCCATCTGGACGATGATGTTGTTGAAGTTGTCCGCGGTGAAGAAGTTCGTCGCCTTGAAGCTGAAGAAGACGACGATCAGAGCCAGACCGATGACGATCGGCAGGATGCCGAGGTTCCCCGTCCTCAGGTTGTCGTACGCCCGGCGCCAGAGCCCCGACGGCGCCTCGGCTTCGTCTCCTTCGGGGAGACCGATCCCCGGTGCCGCGACGTCGAGGTCCGAGCTCACGACGCCAGCTCCGGCGCTGTCCTCGGGATGCCCGCGACCTTCGTGGGAATCCCTGCGGTGATCGCCTGCACGACCTCCTGCTGGGTGGTCTTCTCCCGCTCGTAGACACCCACGTCGCGCCCGAGACGCAGCACGGTGATCCGCGTCGCGACCTCGAAAACGTCGTTCAGGTTGTGCGAGATGAGCACGACGGCCAGGCCCTGGTCGGCGAGGCGCTTGACGAGATCGAGCACCTGGCGCGTCTGCGCGACGCCGAGCGCCGCGGTGGGCTCGTCGAGAATGACGATCTTGGAGTTCCACTGCACGGCCTTGGCGACGGCGACCGACTGCCGCTGGCCGCCCGACAGGGAGGCCACCGGCTGGCGGATCGAGCGGATAGTCGTGACGGACAACGACCTGAGGGTCTCGGCCGTGCGCTGCTCCATGAGCGGCTCTTTCAAGCGCCAGAGCCAGTCGCGTTCCTCGCGGCCCAGGTACATGTTCTGGACCACGTCGAGGTTGTCGCAGAGTGCGAGATCCTGGTAGACGATCTCGATTCCCAGCCTGGCCGCGTCCTTCGGGCTGCTGATGTGAACGGGCTTCCCTTCGAACAAGATCTCGCCGCTGTCCGGGCTGTGGATGCCCGCCACGCATTTGATCAAGGTCGACTTGCCGGCGCCGTTGTCGCCGACGAGTGCCATGACCTCGCCGTCGCGCACCTCGAAGTCGACGTCGGCAAGC
>JBBWZE010000200.1:0-7108 GCA_039648845.1 Actinomycetota bacterium
CTCGCGCTCGTCACCTCGCTCGCTCTCGTGCTCGCGCTTGGGGTTTCCTCCACAGTCGGATCGCGCGGGACGACGATCGGCATCGTCCTCGGCTGGCAGATCGTCGCCGTGCCGGTGCTGCTCCAGATCAAGACGCTCGGGTCGCTGCGTGAAGGACTCCTCGGCGCCGCAACCGACCGCCTGGCGCCCGCCGCTCTTTTCGAGGGCAGCCCGCCCGTGCCGATCTCGATCGCCGCAGCGGCTTTGATCGTGATCGCATGGACCGTCGTCCCGCTCGCTCTCGGCGCGTGGCGGACCTGCACGCGCGATGCCTAGAGCGAAGCGATGTGCCTGGCAACGTGCCGGGCGTCGCGTCCGACGCCGCCCACGTTCTCCGAGGTGAACGCGTACAGGAAGTCGAGGCCGACGAAATAGAGACCCGGCTCGGAGGCGCAGACGCCGCGCTCCTGCACGGGCTCGCTGTCCTCACCGAATACCGGCACCTCGATCCAGCTGAAGTCCTGTTGGAAGCCTGTGCACCAGATGACGTTCGCGACGTCCATGACACGCCCGTCTTCAAGCATGGGCAAGCCGTCCTGAACTCCGGTCGTCTTTGCCACGCGCTCGACACCGGCTGCGAGTAGGTCCTGCGACTTCACGCGGATCAACGGTGCGCCGCCCTCGAGAACGTGCGGTCGGGCCTTGCGGCCGATCGGCGTCTTCACCGTCAGTACGTGAGAGGCGACGAACCAGAGGAGCGGCAAAACCACCCGCCTGAGCGGGTGCTCGATCCGGAATGGAATCTGACCCTTGTCTCTCCCGGAGAGCCAGGTTCGGTGGGTCGCCGACAGTTCCATCCCGATGTCCGCGCCCGAGTTCCCGGCGCCGACGAGGAGAACGCCACCGGGACGCAACTGGGAAGGATCCCGGTAGTCGCTGGAGTGCATCTGCACGATGCGCGGATCCAGCTCGGATGCAAACTCCGGCACCGACGGTTTTCCGTAGAAACCCGTCGCGACGACGACGCAGTCGGCCTCGAACCGGCGGTCGCCGCACTCCACGACGTACCGGTCGCCGTCCTTCGAAAGGCGAGTCACCGCCATACCTGTTCGAACAGGAAGATCGAATCTCCCCGCGTAAGCCTCGAGGTAGTCAGCCGTCTCGCGCGCGGTCGGATACGACCAGCCGGACGCCGGAAACGACCAGCCCGGTAGTCCGTCGTAGCGCGCCGGAGTGAACAGGCGGAGCGAGTTCCAGGTGCGCGTCCGCCAGGAACCGCCGATGCGCTCGTTCGCGTCGAGGATCACGAACGGCCGCCCCTGCCTCTTCAAGTAGTAGCCGACCGCAAGGCCGGCCTGGCCGCCGCCGATGACGACCGCGTCGAATTTCTCGGTGCTCGCGACTGCTTCGCTGTTGCTGTCGATTGCTGCTTCCTGTGTCGCCATGATCGCTCCTCACACTCGAATGACCTTGACGACGACGTTAGGGCGGAGCCCATCAGCGCGCATCGCACGGATCCACCAACTTGTCCGCCGTGGCCGCGTGGTCATTTCTGACCATGCGGCGCCTCAGACGAGGTCGTGCTCGAACGCGAACGCGCCCGCCGCGGTCCGCGACGCGACGCCAAGCTTGGTGAAGATGTTCTGCACGTGCCTGGCGACGGTGTGCTCGCTGATCACAAGCGCCGACGCGATCTCGCGGTTGCTCTTCCCGGTCGCGACCAGTCGCAGCACCTCCAGCTCACGGGAAGTCAATCCATGCATCCCGTCACGTTGGTCGTCCGTCGTGAGCGAGTCCACCGACGCAACGGAGGGCGCCGCGCCCAGCTGCTCGAAGAGCCTCCGCGCGGCGTCGAGCTCGAGCGCGAACCCATCTTCGTCGCCGAGCGCCCGGCACGCTCGCCCCACGAGCACACGTGTGAGCGCGACCTCGTAGGGAGCCTCGAGCTCCTGCCATATCCGGAACGCCTGCCGCAGGCTCACGAGTGCGCTGCCCGCATCGCCGGCGGCTAGCTCGAACGCGCCGCAAGCCTGCGCGACCACTGCCCGGAGCATGTCGGTCCCGTATTGAGCCGCGATCTCGCGCAGCTCGCCGCAAGCCTCCCGCGCCGCGTCGACGTCGCCGTCCGCGAGCATGATCTCGACGTAGGCCGGCAACAAACCCGCGCGAGCCGCGCGATCGGTCGTCTCGTTCGCGGCCCGGCGAATCGCGGCGGTCGCCGCGTCTCCCTTCCCCTGGGCAAGCCGGAGGAGCGCAAGTCCCGGCTGCGGCTCCAGGCCGAGACGGCTGGCCTCCCGATACGCCGCTTCGGCCTCCCCGAACCGTCCGCTCAGCCGCTGGATTTCGCCTTGCAGGTACCACGCCTTCGCAATCGCTCCGGGATTCATCGCCTCCGCGAACCGCTCGCCCGCCAGGCGCGCCTCCTCGAGCGCTGCGGGCCAGTCGCCATGCAACCGCAGAAGCTGAGCGCGGTGCACGAGACAACGCCCTCGGAACGAGACCAGGTCAGGCTGCTGGTCGCACCAGCGTGTCAGTGCGGCGGTCCACTCGTGGGCGCGCCGTAGCTCGTAGACCTCTTCGCAGGCAAGAATCACGCCGCAGTAGACGATGCCGCTGACGACAGGAGACACCTCGCCCGCAGTCACTGCCACCATTGCTTCGTCGAGGAGGCTGAGGCCTTCGGCGACGCGCCCGCCCTTCGCGAGCACCGTCCCCTGAACGTGCACGGCGAGCGCGAAGAGGTCGACGTCGCCGAAGCGCTCGCCGATCTCGGCCGCTGCGGCAGCGGTAGCGGCCGCGCCGTCGAAGTCGCCACTCACCTCGTGTTGAAAAGCGACCGGCAGGAGCATGTAACCCTGCTCGACACACTCGCCCTCTTCGCGCTCGAGTAACCGTTGAGCGCGGCCGAGCCAGCCGGTGGCCGGACCCATCTCTCCCCGTAGCGCAAGGTTCATCCCGATCCAGAACGCACACCGGACCGCAGGGAGCACCTCGCCCTCTTCTGCGTACGCACGGTGCGCACGCTCCAGCAACGGGATCCATTCGTCGACGCGGCCGAGCATGTGGGCCGCTATCGCCAGGAGCGCAAGGTCCGAGCCCGCAAGGGGAGTTGTGCGCTCGGCGCGTCCCAGCAGCTCGTAGGCCTCGCTCCACGCGGATCTCGCATAGGCGTCGCGGCCACGTTCCAGCTCGTCAGCGGTCTGCAAGAGACCCAATGTCCCCCAAAGCGAGCCAACCGTAAAGTTAAGTTGCGCCTTACGTAAGGATGTGCTTACATAGTCTTCCATGGAGGCCGCGCTCAAAGCCATCGCTGCACCTCGGCGCCGGCAGATTCTCACGCTCGTGCGCGACGACGAGCTTAGCGCCGGTGAGATCGCATCCCACTTCGACATCACGCGGCCCGCGGTCTCCCAGCACCTGAACGTCCTGAAGGAGGCGGGGCTCGTGAGCGAGCGACGCAACGGCACGAGGCGCCTGTACCGGGCACGTCCCGAAGGGCTCGCCGAGCTCAAGGATTTCCTCGAGGAGTTCTGGGACGTCCGGCTCGAGACACTCAAACACGAAGCAGAGAGGGAGGAGCAGAAGAAGCATGGACGCAACCACTGAGACAACTTCAATCGAGCGCACGATCTCGATCGCTGCCAGCCCGGAGACGGTCTGGGAGTTCTTCGTCGACCCGGAGAAGCTCATCCGCTGGAAGGGCATGAAGGCCGACCTCGACCCGCGCCCCGGCGGTGTGTACCTGTGCGAGGTCATCCCCGGACACACGGCGCGCGGCGAGTACGTGGAGCTCGACCCACCCCGCCGGCTTGTCTTCACCTGGGGCTGGGACGGCCAGGAAGGCGTGCCGCCGGGCTCGTCGACGATCGAGGTCGAGCTGACACCCGAAGGCGAGGGCACGAGCCTGCGCTTCGTCCATCGCGACCTTCCGAACACCGAGTCGGTCGAGTCGCACGCGCACGGCTGGGATCACTACCTGCCACGCCTCGAGATCGTCGCGGCCGGCGGCGACGCCGGCGAGGATCCGTGGCTGACCCAAGACATGCAAGCCAGTTAGCTGAGAGAGAGGAGACACAACAATGGCTCATCCAGTCGTTCACTTCGAGGTTTCGGGCAAGAACCTCGACAAGCTCAACGACTTCTACGCCGAGCTCTTCGGGTGGAAGACGCAAAAAGTTCCCGGCGATATGCCGTACGCGATGGTCGAGAAAGAGGACGGCGGCATCGGGGGCGGCATCGGCCAGGCGCCGAACGGCAACGGGCACGTCACGTTCTACGTAGACACCGACGACCTACAGGCGACGCTCGACAAGGCAGAGCAGCTCGGCGGCAAGACGATCCTGCCGGTGACCGAGCTGCCACAGGTCACGATCGCGCTTTTCGCCGATCCGGAAGGGCACGTCGTCGGGCTCGCCAAGGGAATGTAGTCCAAGGGCGGGCCCGAAGAAGGCCCGCTCCATCCAACGTCAGCTTTCGAGTTCCCCCGCTCGAGCGCGCGCGTCTAGCGCCTCGTCTTGACGGCCGAGTTGGTCGAGCGTCTCGGCCAGTCCCCGCCATGCCTCGGGAATCATCGGGTCCAGCTCGAGAGCTTGTCTGAAAACGGGCTCCGCTTTCAGCGGCTCTCCGGTCGACAGCAGGACGTCGCCGAGATCACGCCACACCAAGTCGTCCCCTGGGTCAAAGTTGACTGAGTGCTCGAAGGCTTCGGCCGCTTCCGCGTTTCGACTTAGCTCGCGGAGAGTCACTCCGCGCATCCACCACATATCTGAGTCCTCAGGGTCAAGGCCTAGGCCTCGATCCGCCGCGTCGAGCGCCTCGCGGGGTCGATCGATCACTAGCAAGGCTTCCGCCCACTTGAACCAATTGAACGCGTCCTCTGGATCTATCTCGATAACCTTCCAGCGAGCGGCAGCCGCGTCTTCGGCACGCCCGATTTCGCTGAGCGCGAGCGCCAACTGTGAGAGGTAGAAATCGTCGGCAGGTTCAAGCTGAACCGCTTCTTCGTAGGCTTCGAGCGCCTCTTCGTCGCGCCCGAGCGTCTTCAGATTTTCGCCGTGCGAGTACCAGGCATATGCGTAACGAGGAGCCACCTCGGTTGCCCGAGTAGAACAGCCCAGAGCCTCCTCATCACGACCGAGCCCGGCCAGGATGCTGCCAACGCGCACGTAAGCCCACGCGTCCTCGGGATCAAGCTCGAGTGCGGCTCTATACGCGGCCACCGCCTCCTCTTCTCGCGCCAATTCCTCGAGCGCTAGCCCGAGGCCACTCCATACTTCGGCGTTGTCGGGATCGAGTTCGACGGCTCGCCTGAAGACGTCGGCCGCCTCTTGATGACGGTTCAGTGCCGCGAGAACGTCGCCATGGGTCCACCAGGCGTGCGACATCTCAGGATCGAGCTGTAGCGCACGAGCGGAAGAAATAAGCGCTTCCTCCGTGCGGCCGAGCGACTTCAGCGCTTCGGCACGCAGGCGCTCCCCCTCAGAAGCGGTGTGATCCAGCTCGCACGCGCGCGCGGCCGCGTCGAGAGCCTCCTCGTTCCGATCGAGCTGCCAGAAGTTCCAGCCCAAGTCGATCCATTTCGCCGGATCGGAGGAATCGAGTGCAACGGCACGCTCGTACGCCTCGACGGCCTCATCATGTTCACTGAGGAATCCAAGCACGGTCCCGAGTTCCGCCCACAAGGCTGTTGGAGAAGGATCAACTTCAAGAGATCGCCGAAAAGCAGCAGCAGCTTCCTGATTGCGACCCAGCGCCGCAAGGATCGAACCGCGCGTCCACCAGACGCGAGACCCCTCTGGATGCATAGCTGCTGAACGGGTCGAGAAGAAAAGCGCTTCCTCGCTACGGCCGAGTCCAAGCAACGCCGCAGCGCGCAGACGTTCAGCTTCGGACGCCATCGGATCAAGGTCGCACGCGCGCGCACCTGCAGCGAGTGCGTCGTCGTGACGATCGAGCTCCCAGAAGGCCCATCCCAGCTGGACCCAATTCTCTGCAACCTCCGGATCGAGGGCGATGGCACGCTGGTACGCCTCAATAGCTTCCTCAAAGCGCCCGAGCTCGCACAACGACCAACCTCGGTTGTGCCACGCCCACGGAAACTGCGGCTCACGTTCCAGCACGTTGGCCGAACATTCGAGCGCTTCCACGTGACGGCCGAAGCGCGCGAACGCCACTGCACGCGTCAGCCGGTCCCAAGTGCTCCGCGGCTCGAGCTCCAGCACTCGGGCAAACGCTTCGGTCGCTTCGTTGGGCCGACCCAACCGATGAAGCGTGCGTGCTCGCCCTGCCCAAGCCGCAAGTGTGTCGGGCTCAAGATCGCGCGCCCGGTCGAACGCCGCAAGCGCGTCATCGTCCCGATCAAGGGACTCCAGCACCTCGCCCCGCCCCATCCAGGGCTCAACCAATCGAGGGAACTCGAGCTCGATCGCACGGTCGTACGCGACTAACGCTTCATGGGGTCGCTCGAGCATCTGGAGCGCTATGCCGCGGTTGACCCAAGCTTGAGGATCGATGGGCTCGAGCTCCAGCGCGCGCGCGTTCTCCACGAGTGCGTCCTCCAGCCTCCCAAGGCACGAGAGCGCTGCACCGTGTGAACGCCAGTGCACACTCGACTGAGGGTCGAGATCGAGTGCACGCGCCGTCGCATCGAGGGCTTCCTCGAAGCGACCGAGCTCCAACAGCATCAACCCGCTGCGATGCCAGGCAGCTGCGTTCTCTGGCTCGGCCTCGGTCGTACGCTCATAGACTGCGAGCGCGTCTACGATTCGGCCCTCGGACTCCAGATCCTCTCCACGCTCAACCCAGTCGTCCGGCCTCGCGACGTCGCAATCCGACTCGCTCATCCGTCGAGTATCCCTCGCAATCGGCGGGGTTCAAAACCAGTCTAGGCCGACGACTCAGAAATAGACGCACTAGCTCGGAGCGATGTTGTGGTTGAACCTGAACACGTTCGACGGGTCGTACTGACGCTTCACAGCCCGTAGTCGTCGGAAGCGCTCCGTACCGAACTCCGTTTCGAGACCGTCCGCCAAGCTCTCGCTTGCATAGTTGAGGTAACCGCCACCGATCCGCCAGGGGTCGAGCGACCTCGAGTACGCGCGGGCGGTCTCGATCTGCTCCTCGTCTTCTT
>JBBWZE010000205.1:0-5457 GCA_039648845.1 Actinomycetota bacterium
AGGCGACCGAACTACCTGACGCTCGTGCGTGACGGCGGCATGAAGGTGCACGGCGTCGGCAAGATCGGCGACATCTTCGCCGGGCAGGACATCGACGAATCGCATCCGACGAAGTCGAACGTGGACGGGATCACACAAACGGAAAAGCTCTTGCGCGAGCTCGACGACGGTCTGATCTTCACGAACCTCGTCGAGACGGACATGCTCTGGGGGCACCGCAACGATCCGGAGAACTTCCATCGCTGCCTGCAGGACTTCGATCGCCGGCTGCCCGATCTGCTCGACGCGCTGCGGCCGCAGGACCTGTTGATCCTCACGTCGGATCACGGTTGCGACCCGACGACGCCGTCTACGGACCACTCACGCGAGCACGCGATGCTGCTTGCCTACGTCGAGGGCAAGAACGCAGCGGGACGCATTCACCAGGGGGAGTTCGCCGACGTCGGCGCGACCGTCAACGCCTGGCTCAGAGGGAAGCCTCCCTCGCGTGGCCTCCCCGGCCAATCGATCGTCGAACGCTGACCGTCCCCGCGTGATCCATGCTGCCGAGCTGATCCGTCGCAAGCGCGACGGCGAGCGACTCTCGAGCGACGAGCTCTCGGAGCTCGTGCTCGCATATGCGCGCGGCGAGGTTCCGGACTACCAGATGGCTGCGTTCTGCATGGCCGTGTACTTCCGTGGTCTGAACGGGGACGAGACCTTCGCGCTCACCGACGCGATGATCCGCAGCGGCGAGACGATCGAGCTCGGGCCTGCGCTCGGCCGCAAGGTGGTCGACAAGCACTCGACCGGCGGGGTGGGGGACAAGACGTCGCTCGCCGTCGGGCCGATCGTCGCCGCGTGCGGCGTGCCGTTCGGGAAGATGAGCGGGCGTGGCCTGGGTCACACCGGCGGCACCCTCGACAAGCTGGAATCCATTCCCGGCTTTCGCGTCGAGCTGACGGCGGACGAGTTCCTCCGGCAGGTGCGCGATGTCGGCCTCGCCATCATCGGTCAGACCGCGAACCTCGTTCCGGCGGACAAGTTGCTCTACGGCCTGCGTGACGTGACGGCGACGGTCGACAACGTCTCCCTGATCGCGGCCAGCATCATGTCCAAGAAGATCGCAGCCGGAGCCGACGCCATCGTCCTCGATGTCAAGGTCGGCGATGGGGCGTTCATGAAGACGATCGAGGATGCGCGGGAGCTCGCCCGGATGATGCTCGAGCTCGGCCAGCACGCGGGTCGTGAGGTGGTGTGCGTGCTGACGGATATGGACCAGCCGCTCGGGCACGCGGTCGGCAACGCTCTCGAGATCCGTGAGACGATCGCGACTCTGACAGGCGAGGGGCCGCCCGACTTCACGGAGCTCGTGCTCGTCGCCAGCGCTCACCTGCTCGCGCTCTCCGATCTCGAGATCGACGAGGAGGAGGGACGCAGCCGGGCGGCGGCCGCGGTCCAGGATGGTTCGGCGCTCGCGATGTACGAGCGCTGGATCGCCGCACAGGGCGGAGACCCTCGTGTAGCGGCGCTACCCGCGGCGCCGGTCGTCCGCGAGGTCGTCGCGCCGGCGGGCGGGCACGTGCGCTCGATCGGCGCGATCGACGTCGGCATGGCCGCGCTCCGCCTCGGCGCCGGACGCCAGACGAAGGACGATCCGATCGACCATGCGGTCGGCATCCGCTGTCTCAAGAAGCGTGGCGATGCGGTCGCGGCCGGCGAGGTGCTGGCCGAGGTGCACGCCGGCGACGACGCGTCGGCGCACCGAGCCGAGTCCGAGGTGCTCGCCGCGTACGAGCTCGGTGACGAAGCTCCGCCGGGACGGCCGATCGTGCTCGAAACGATCACCGCCTGAGAATGCCGGAGCTCCCGGAAGTCGAGACGATCCGGCAGCAACTCGAGCCGCACCTCGTCGGCCGCTGCTTCGACCGCGTCGAGATCCTGGATCCGCGGCTCGTGCGACCCTTCGAGCCCGTCGCGGTCGCCGCCGAGCTCGAAGGCGAAGAAGTGTCAGCGCTCGAACGCCGCGGCAAGTATCTGATTGTTCGGTTCGAATCGGGACGGGCTCTGCTGATTCACCTCCGGATGACGGGGAGTCTGCGGCACGCCGCGAACGGGACGCTGGCCGACGATCCGCACCGGCGCGCTGTTGTCAATCTAGACGACGGGTCGGACGTAGCGTATCGCGACGTCCGCCGCTTCGGGACGTGGCAGCTACTCGAGCCCGGGGAGCTGGAGCCGTACCTCGAGCAACGGCTCGGGGCCGAGCCGCTCGAACGGACGTTCACGGCTCGCAGGCTTGCCGAGCGACTCGAAGGCCGTCGCGCGCCGATCAAAGCTGCGCTCCTCGACCAGCGAACCGTCGCGGGGCTCGGAAACATCTACGTCGACGAAGCATTGTGGCGGGCGCTGGTCCACCCGCTTCGCCCCGCAGGGACGCTCGAAGCCGACGAGCTCGCGCGCCTGACACGCTCGATCAGGGACGCGCTGAAGGCCGGAATCAGACGCCAGGGTGCGAGCCTGCGCGATTACTCGACCCCTGACGGTGGACGGGGTCGCATGCAGGACCGCTTTCGCGTCTACGGCCGCGAAGGGCGCCCGTGTCAGCGCTGCGGGACGCCGATCGACAAGATCCGCACCGCCGGTCGCGGCACGTGGTACTGCCCCAACTGTCAACGCCTGGAACGTCAGGCGGCGAGATCGTCGCCCAGCCGCCCGTCGCGGTCGAGGCGCCACAACTCCGTGTAGCCGCCGATCGGCCGGCCGTCGATGAGGATCTGCGGGACCGTCCAGCCGCCTGTCAGATCGAAGAGCTTTTGTCTGAAGGCCGGATCGTCATCGAACGAGATCTCCTCGTACTCGATGCCTCTGCTCTCGAGCAGCGCCTTCGCGCGGACGCAATAGCCGCACCAGCGGGTCGAGTAGACGCGAACCCTCGCCATCTGGTTTTCCAACGAAGAAAGGCCTGGAAAGGTTCCCTCCACCGTCGGGACTAGACTGGCCGAGCCATGCCCGGACGCTCTTACAAGACCGAGGCGGTCGTGCTGCGCTCGTTCCGGCTCGGCGAAGCCGATCGCGTGCTGCACGTCTACACGCTCGAGCGCGGACGCATCGGCGCCGTCGCGAAGGGGATCCGCAAGACGAAGTCGCGGTTCGGCGCACGGCTCGAACCGCTCTCGCACGTCGAGCTGATGCTGCACCAGGGCTCCGGCGAGTTGCAGACCGTCACCGGAGTCGAGCTGATCCGGTCGCACCACGAATCGCGTGAACAGCAATACCGGCTCGGCGTCGGCCTGCTCGCTGCGGAGGCCATGCTGCGTCTCTTCACGGAACAGGAGGCGAACCCGCGGGCCTTTCAGGCCCTGACGCGTTTCCTCGATCTCCTCGACGGCGTCGAGCCGCTCACCACGCGCGCCTCGCTGGATCCGCTGGCGCTCTCCTTTCAGCTCAAGCTCCTTTGGCTCTCTGGATACCTACCTCACCTGACGAGCTGCGCTGACTGCGGGACCGAGAGCGAGACACTGGTCGGCTACTCGGCGAAGGCGGGTGGCGCCGTGTGCAGCAACTGCGGGGCCGGCGGCTCGCTGGCGCTCTCGCCTGCCGGCATCTCAGGGATCGAGGCGCTGCTCGCGCGTCCGCTCGCAGAAGCGCGGGACGCCGGCCTCACGGACCGTTCGACGCGAGACGCTCTCACCGTCATCACCGCCGCGTACGAGTACTTCGGGAACTTCAGGCTGCGGACCCTCCGCAGCGCCTAATTCCCTTTCGGCGACTTCCAGTCTCGCTCGAGCGCGTCCTCGAGCCAGTCGCGAACGCCGGCGATCGGGATGCGCTCCTGTGCGAGGGAGTCGCGGTCGCGGACGGTCACGGTGTCGTCCTCGAGCGTCTGCTCGTCGACGGTGAACGCCCACGGCGTGCCGATCTCGTCCTGACGGCGATAACGGCGGCCGATCGCGCCGTTGTCGTCGTACTCGACTATGTGGCGGCGGCGCAACTCTTCGTAGAGCGAGCGCGCCTTTGCGACCATCTCGTCGCTCTTGCCGACGAGCGGCAGGATCGCCGCCGTGACGGGGGCGATCTTCGGATGAAGACGCAGCACTGTCCGTTCGCGTTCGGCGACGATCTCCTCGTCGTAGGCGTCGACGAGCATCGCAACCATGATCCGCTCGATGCTGACTGCCGGCTCGATCACGTAAGGGACGTAGCGCTCTCCCTCCTGTCCCACGTACTCGAGCTTCGTCGTCGAATGCTCGGTGTGCTGGGTCAGGTCGAAGTCGCCGCGGTTCGCGATCCCTTCGAGCTCCGACCAGCCGATCGGATAGTCGTACTCGATGTCGCTTGTTCCCTGTGAATAGTGCGATCGTTCCTCCGGCCCGTGCTCGCGTACCCGCAGCTTGCTGTCGCGTAGCCCGTAGCGCCGGTACCAGTTGAGTCTTTCGTCGATCCAGTAGCGGTACCACCTCTCCGCCTCCTCCGGCGGGACGAAGAACTCCATCTCCATCTGCTCGAACTCGCGGACGCGAAAGAGGAAGTTTCCGGGCGTGATCTCGTTGCGGAAAGACTTGCCAATCTGGGCGATCCCGAACGGCGGCTTACGCCGTGCGATCTGGAGCACGTTCTTGAAGTTGATGAAGATTCCCTGCGCAGTCTCGGGCCGCAGGAACGCGCGCGAGCCCTCCTCCTGCAACGCGCCGACGGTCGTCTCGAACATCAGGTTGAACCTGCGCGGCTCGGTCAGGTCGCATTGGGGCGTTTCGCCCGGGTGCTTACTGGGCTTGAGACCGCAACTCGAGTCCTCGAGCTTGTCCGCTCGGAAGCGGAGCTTGCAGGAGCGGCAATCGATGAGCGGGTCCGTGAAGCCCGCGACATGGCCGGATGCCTCCCAGACCTTGGGATGGAGGATGACCGCCGAGTCGATCGCGACGATGTCGTCCCGGTTTCGGACCATCGCCTCGAACCAGCGCTCCCGGATCTTGTTCTTCATCAGGACGCCGTAGTGGCCGTAGTCGAAGGTCGAGCCCAGGCCGCCGTAGATCTCGGAAGAGGGAAAGACGAACCCGCGGCGCCGGGAGAGCGAGACGATCTTGTCCATCGTGACGTCGTTCATGACGCCGGGACGTTATCCGAGTTGTCTGCCTGCTCTACCGCACGAGCGCGAAGGCGGAGGCCGTTGCTGCGAGGATCGCCCCGGCGATCGCCAACACGAGGAGAGGCGACACGCCGTCGCCGCTATCGCTCGCGGCTCGGCTCGGCTTCTGAGCCTTCGCGGGAGACGCCAGGACCACCTTGCTGCGGGCGACCAACGCCCGCTTGATGTCGCTCTCTGCACTCGAGTAGATCCGGACGTCCTCCGGCAGGTGCGCTAGGGCGGTTCGGTAGCAGGCGACCGAATAGGTTCCGTCGATGCGCCCGTCGCGCCAGTCGGCGAGCAGCCTCGAAACGCAGCCCGTCTTTGCCTGGCCGGCGCCGCAGAAGACC
>JBBWZE010000217.1:0-5177 GCA_039648845.1 Actinomycetota bacterium
GTGACAGGCGGCGTGACCGGCGACGAGAGCGCGTACGACACGCGCCGTATCGTCGCCGGGTGGAAGCCAAGCTTCTTCATCGACGAGTCCCCGCCGCTTTCCGCTCTCGTGGTCGACCGCGGCCGCGTCGGCCGTGTCGTCACGCGCTCGCCAGCGCTCGCGGCGGCGACGGCTTTCCGTGATGCGCTTCGGAAGGCTGGGATCGCCGTCGCCGGTCCCGTCCGGACCGGAACGGCCGACGCCTGGTCGGAGCTTGTTGCCGACGTGTCCTCGCCGACGCTCGGGGCGATCCTGCGCTTCATGGACCGCGAGAGCGACAACTTCACCGCCGAGATGCTGCTGAAGCAATTGGGGCTCACGGAGCTTGGCCGCGGGACGAGCGCAGCCGGAGCGGCTGTGGTCACGCAGGCGCTGGCCGAAGCCGGCGTGCCGATGACAGGGGTGCGCATCGTCGACGGGTCAGGCCTGTCGCAGCTCGACCGCCTGACGGCGAATGCGCTCGGCAGCCTGTTGAAGATCGCCTGGGCCGATCCGATCGTCGGCCCGGCCCTACTCGCGTCGCTGCCCGTGGCGGGCGTGAACGGAACGCTGCAACATCGTCTGCGCCAGCCGCCCGCGCGAGGCCGCGTTCTGGCGAAGACGGGGACGACGGAAACCGCGTCGTCGCTGTCCGGCTATGTCACGGGTCGCTACGCGTTCGCAGTCGTGCAGAACGGGCATCCCCTCTCGTACTGGTGGGCCCGCCGCGCCCAGGACCGCTTCGCACAGATCCTCGCCGGTTCGTAGTCACAAAGTCGACACGCTTTCGTGACACCGACTCCTCCGTTTCGGGTCTGACCCCACGCCTGGCGGACCGAGACATGTCGGACTGGTCCGGCGCGGACGGTTAATCCGTCAGAAGGCGCAGCTTCGTTTCACTTACGTGTGCTTGAGGAGCGCGACCAGGTCGGCTTCGGACAGGATCGGGACTTCGACCTTGCGGGCCTTCGTCAGCTTGGAGTTGCCCGGCTCCTCGCCGACGACCAGTCCCGTCGTCTTGCCGGAAACCGAGTTCACGACCTTCGCGCCCTTCGCCTCCAGCGCCGCGGCTGCCTCGTCGCGCGTGAAGCCCTCCAACGTGCCGGTGATCACGTAGGTGTCGCCCGTGAGCGGGCCTTCGACCGGCTTGAGCTCGTCGCCGATCTCGAACCGCAAGCCGAGCGCACGCAGCTCCGCGACGAGCGCTCGGTTCGCCTCGTCGGAGAACCATTCCGCGATCGCCTCCGCCCTTTCCGGGCCGATGCCCTCGACCTCGAGGATGTCCTCCTGCGCGGCTGACATCAGTCTGTCGACGTTCTCGAAGTGCCGCGCGAGATTCTGGGCCGTCACCCAGCCGACGTCCGGGATGTTCAGCCCGAACAGAACGCGGTGGAACGGCACCTGCTTCGACGCCTCGATCGACTCGATCGCGCTCGTCGCAGAGATCTCGCCGTAGCCTTCGAGCTCCATCAGCTGCTCTTTCGTCAGCCGGTAGAGCTCCGGGAGTGAACGCACGAGCCCGAGATCCCACAGGCGGCGCACGGATTGCTCGCCGACACCTTCGATGTCCGCGGCCGCCTGCACCCAGTTGATGAGCGACTCGAGCCCGCGGGAGGGACAAGCGCGGTTCGGGCAGCGATGCATCGCCTCGCCCTCAGGCTTGACGACATCCACTCCGCAGAGCGGGCACTGCTTCGGCATCTTGAACGGTCTCGTCCCTTTTGCGTGCGGCAGCACGGGCCCCACGACCTGAGGGATCACGTCGCCCGCACGCTGGACGATGACGTTGTCGCCCTCGCGGATGTCCTTGCGGTTGATGTCCTCTTCGTTGTGCAAGGTCGCCTGCGACACGGTGACGCCGCCGACCTCGACCGGCTCGAGCTGCGCCCACGGGTTCAGCGCACCCGTGCGGCCGACCCGGATGTGGATCTTGTTCAACTTCGTCTCGGCCGTCATCGGCGCCCATTTGTACGCGCGCGCCCAGCGCGGCCTGTCGTGCAACGCACCGAGCCGCCGCTGTTGGTCGAAAGAATCGACCTTGATCACGATGCCGTCGATCTCGTAGTCGAGCTCGATGCGCCGCTTCTCCCAGTCGCGGCAGGCTGCCGCGACTGACTCGACGGTCTCGTGCCGCTCCGCGTACGGGTTCGTGCGGAAGCCGTGCGAGCGCAGCCACTGAAGGGACTCCCAGTGGCCGTTCGCGGGCAGACCCTCGCGCCGACCGAGACCGTGAACCCAGATCGACAGAGGGCGCTCAGCGGTGATGGCCGAGTCCTTGAGCCGCAGCGAGCCAGCGGCAGCGTTGCGGGGATTCGGCGTCGGCTTCTTCCCCTCCGCAATCAGCCGCTCGTTGAGCTGGTTGAAGCCACTGAGCGGGATATAGACCTCGCCACGCACTTCGAGGAGCGGCGGCGGCGTCTCACCCTCGGCGAGCTGCATGCGCATCGAGATCGCCTTGATCGTGCGCACGTTCGGCGTGACGTCCTCCCCCAGCCGACCGTCGCCGCGCGTCGCGCCACGGACGAAGACTCCATCCTCGTAGATGAGGTTGATCGACAGCCCGTCGATCTTGGGCTCTGTCACGTACGCGACGTCGCTCGTCCCGAGCCGCTTGCAAACGTCCTGATGCCACTTCTCGAGCCCCTCGTCGGTCGTGACTTTCTCGAGCGAGCCCATCGGCGACGGATGTTGGACCTTGAGGAACTTCTCCGACGGCGGTGCGCCGACCCGCTGCGTCGGCGAGCTCGGAGTCACAAGGTCAGGGTTGGCCGCCTCGAGCGCGACGAGCTCGTCGTAGAGGCGGTCATACTCCGCGTCGGTGACCTCGGGATCATCGAGCACGTGGTAGCGGTAGAGGTGGTAATCGAGTACGTCGCGGAGCTCCGCCGCGCGCTTCTCGGGCTCAGATGACGGCAAGAAGCTCCTCGGCCGAGTCCACGAGGGCATCCGGCTCCTCTGCCTCGAGCCGTTCGCGCGCATGGATCCCGCCCCAGGTGACGCCGACAGAGAAGAGACCCGCAGCCTTTGCCGCCTTGACGTCGAACGGCGCATCGCCGATATAAGCAGCCTCGTCCGGCCGCGCGCCCATCCGATCGAGCGCGAGCAACAGGGGTTCCGGATCGGGCTTGTGCCGCGCCGTCTCGTCCCCGCCGACGACCGTTTCGAACAGATGCGCTATCGGAACGCGCGCGAACGCAAGCTCGACCGTCTGGCGCCGCTTCGCGGTGACGATCCCCAACCGCCGTCCCTCGTCCTTCAGGCGAACCAGCACGTCGTCCATCCCCGCGCAGCAGACGAGCTCGTCGTGCAGCGGCTCATTGTGCGCGCGGTAAACGTCGACGAGCTGATCGACCTTCTCCGGCGAGAGAGCGTGCATCTGTGCCTCCAGACCAGGCCCGCCGACCGCCGCCATCAGCTGCTCGTCGGGAATCTCTGCGCCGAGAACCTCCTTTGCGGCATGCCGCATCGACGCGAGGATGATCGCGCCGGAGTCGATGACTGTGCCGTCGAGATCGAAGAGGACGACCGGAAACTGCATGCGGTTGATGCTAGTGACCCTCCCAGTGATGCTGTCGAGGCTCTGGGTCGCGAGACAGGTCAGTCGTACGCGACCGACGTGAGATAGAGACCCCACGGCGGAGCCGTCGAGCCAGCCTCGTCGCGCGAGCGGCCTTCGAGCAGCGGCGCGATGCGGTCCGCAGGCAGCGCGAGCATCGTGCCGACGAGCGTCCGCACCATGTGCCTGAGGAAGGCGTCCGCCGTGATCTCAAACTCGAGCGCGTCGCCGCGCCGGTACCAGGCGGCCGCCAGCACGTTCCGCCGGAAGACCTGATGCTGCGTCTCGGTCGGCGTGAATGCGCGGAAGTCGTGCTCCCCCACGAGCAGGTCGGCCGCAACCGCCAGCTGTTCCTCGTCGATCGGGCGTGGGTACCACCAGGAACGCCGTTGCTCGAACGGAGACCGCTCCCGCCGACGCCAGATGCGGTAGCGGTAACTGCGAGAGCGCGCCGCGCGCCGCGCATGGAAGCCGGACGCCGACTCACTTGCGGAGACGATTGCAACGTCGTCCGGCAAGGCCGCATTGAGCGCGTCCGCGACACGCGGCGCGGGCGGCCCGCCGTCGACGTCGACGCTGACGACGTTTCCGAGGGCGTGGACCCCCGCATCGGTTCGGCCCGCAACGGCGAGCTCGGCGTACGAGGGAAAGACACCGAGCGCGTCGCGGACGACTCCTTCGATCGTGCGCAAGCCGGGCTGCAGCGCCCAGCCGTAGAAATTGGTGCCGTCGTACTCCAGCGTTAGCTTCAGCCGCACGTCAGGCCTCCCTGACTCTCTTTGTCAGGTTTGCCTTATGTTCTACTGTTTTGCGATCGATTTGGTACACTCTAGTCAATGACGGACAAGCAGACCTTTCTTCTGCAGCGAGTGCAGCCGGCGATGGTCGGCCTCATCGACGGGTCGCTCTCGACGCTGGCGCCGATCTTCTCTGTCGCGGTCGTCACCCACAAGCCGCATTTCGCCTTCGTGGCAGGCGTCGCCACCGCCTTTGGCGCCGGGATCTCGATGGCGTTCTCCGAAGGGCTCTCGGACACGGGCGAGTTCACCGGGCGCGGAAATCCGATGGTTCGCGGCGCGATCACCGGCGCCGGCACCTTCGTCGGCGGAATCCTCCATACCCTCCCCTTCCTGATCCCGCACTATCAGGCGGCGATCTACTCCGCTATCGCAGTCGTCGCGCTCGAGCTCCTGATCCTCGCGTGGCTGCGGTGGAAGTTCTTCGAAGTCGGTTTCGTCCGCGCTCTCGCCTCCGTGACGCTGGGCGGCGTGATCATCGCAGCGGTCAGCGCGGCACTCGGCTCGGTGGGTTAGTCGAGCTTCAGAGATTCGTTCGCCCCGCTGACGAACAAGCCTGGGCGCGGGCCGCCGCCGATGACGAACACTCGCCGCTCGACGGCAACGACTGCAAGACCATGCCTCGGGGTCGGCAGGTCCGGTAGACGCTCCCAACGCCGAGACGCGGGTGCGTACGCGAACGCCGACGCGATTGTTCCCGGGGGAGCCTCGCCGCCGACAGAGATCAAACGACCAGCGACGGCCGCCGCACCGGTTCCGCCCCGCGCTTCGGGGATCGGAGTCACGGGACTCCAGGATCGCGCGCC
>JBBWZE010000228.1:0-16803 GCA_039648845.1 Actinomycetota bacterium
AATGTTCCCGCGGACGAGTACACGTGCGTGACGGTTGCGCTGGTCGTTTCGCTCGGGGTGGTGCCGTCGCCGAAGTCCCAGATGTAGGTGAGTGTGTCGCTCACATCAGGGTCGTTGCTGGCGCCGCCGTCGAACTTGACGGTCAGCGGCGCCGGGCCCGAAGTCACGTCCGCGGCGATCGCTGCGGTTGGAGCGTGGTTCTCCGGTTGGGTGAGGTCGATCCGACGCACCTCGCCGCCGCCGACGTAGGTGGTGTAGTAGAGGCCCTGCGTCGTGCCGGACGGGCCGAACATCATTGCGATCGGTCCGCCGGACCCGAATCCGGACGCGAACGTCGTCGCGGTGAACGTTCCGCTGCCCGAGGGCACCAGCTGAAACATCGTCCCGCAGAGGTAGTCGGCAAAGAGATAGGAGCCGTTGTACGCGTCGGGCCAGATGCCGTTTGGGACGAAGGCGCCGCCCGTGATCGCGTCACACCCGTTTGCGTGAGCGTAGGCGAAGATCGGATTGGTCATGCCTGCGGGAGGTGGACCGCAGTCCGTCGTCGACCCTGTTGCGCAAAACCCCTCCCGGACGTTCCACCCGTAGTCCGCACCCGCCTGCGCGGCGTCTATCTCTTCCCAGGTGCTCTGGCCGACGTCGTTGATGTAGAAGCGGGTCCCGGGAGCGTTCGGGTCGAACGCAATCCGGAACGGATTGCGTAGACCCCACGAGTAGGTCTCCTGGCAAACCTTCCCTGGATCCGTGCTCCCGGTGACGTTGCAGCGCGCGCTGTCGGCTCCCAGGAAGGGATTGTCCGGAGGAATGCCCCCGTCGCTCGTGATCCGGAGGATCTTCCCGAGGAGGACGCTCCTGTCCCGACCCCCGAGACCGCCGTCGCCAACGCTCACGTAGAGATAGCCGTCTTTGCCAAATTGAAGGTCGCCACCGTTGTGGCAGCACCCCGGTGAGGGGCTGTTGATCAGGATGGACTCGCTCGCCGGGTCGACGACGTTGCTGTTCGAGAGGACGAAGCGCGATACCCGGTTCGTACAGCTCGATCCAGTCGCTGCCGTGTAATAGAGGTAGATGAAGTGGTTGGCCGCGAACGCTGGATCGGCCGCGACGCCGAGGAGACCGCGCTCGTTGTCGGTGCAGATACCCGAACCGAAGTCGAGCGCAGGCGTGTCGAGGAGCGTGCCGCCTTCGACGACGCGCAGCGTCCCGGATTGGCTCGTGACCAGCAGACGGCCATCGGGTGTGAACGCCAACGCGGTCGGTGCCGGCACCGACGCGACAAGGGAATCGGTGAAGCCGGCAGGCAGCACGGCGGCCGTTGCGGCGGCTGGCAGACTCAGAGCCGCAATCGCGACAACCGGCGCCAGCGCCTTGCTCGAGAAGATACGCCGCAGCATGTTCAACCTCCCTTGGTCACCCTTTCACGGAGTCGATAGACCCCAGCGATCGCCGTACCAGGACCACCGAGGTGCCCGTGAGTTGCCGTAGAGACACGCGCCCCCCTTACCGCAGAATCACCTTGATCGTGTCCAAGCTCACCCGTAGCGAAACACACTGGGCCATCGTCGGCCTTGATCAGCCGGGCTCAGGTGCACCGTGGGTTTCGGATCACAGCCACCTGGGTCCCCGCCAGAGGCACTCGCGCTGGCGTTTTGGTACGTCAAAATGACGGTTATACCCCGGGTTAAAGCCTTTTCAAAGGGGGTTTAGATGAGGCAGGCAGGAATCAGGAAGAAGCTCGTGACGGGAGTCGTGTTCGCCGTGCTCCTCACGCTCGGCGCAACAACGGCGGCCTTCACGGCCGGGGCGTCACCATTCGGTGCCGAGGCGACGACAACGATCGTCACGACGATTACCACAGGCACTGCGCCCGTCGTGACGACGATCACGACGACGACGCCGGACTCGACGTCATCCGCAGCCAGCACGACCGGCTCCACCAGCACCATCACGACAACGACAACCACAACGACCACGCCGCGGAAGATCACGATCTGTCACCACGCGCGCGCGAAGAATGGCGCGGTGAAGCATGTCACCATCCGGATCAACCGCAGCGCCTGGCGCGCGCACCAACGGCATGGCGACTCGATCGGAGCTTGCAACACCGCGTCTGCGAAGAAGTTCCACAGTCGGCCCGCGCACGTCAAGAAGTGGCACCGCAAGAAGAAGAAGTAGCGACTGCGACGAGTTAGCTTCGGGGCGGCCGGGCCAAATCGAGCCTGTCCTACTCGAGGCGTTTCAGGTCAGTCGGATCGGGCTGATCTGTCGAGCCAGCGCGCTCGCATCGCTTGCCGCGAGGTCTTCAACGTCATTTCGACCAAAGCGAGCTTGAGGGCTTCCAGATCCCGCGTGATCTCACCAAACCCACCGGGGAACGGCTCCACTCCGCCTACGTAACCGGCCGCCCCTTTCGAGCCTCGTGCGCGGTACCTTGTGGTGAGGGACTGGCGCGACCAAGGGGTCGTCGCGCCGGAGGGGGCTGACGGCGATACCTCGGGCGCCATCGCTTGCGCGCCAGTCCCGCAAAAGTGCGGACGGTGCTCTGAGGGGAGGTTCGAGCACCAGACCTTGGGAAGCCACAGTGTTCGCGGAGCATCCGCCCGCGCATCTCACGGTACTCCGATTGGTCCCTCCCAGATGGAAGACGGCTACGCGAAAAGCGCTCGCACCGGGAAAGCTGGCCGACTCGCGTCGCGGTCGTTGCCGGCGGATTACCGACCGGTTGGTCCCACACGCGATGCTCGGCCTTCGAAGCATCGAGCAGTTTCAACAGGGGGAAATCGAAGATGCGTGCATTTCTGCTCATCGTTACGGCCATTGCTTCGCTCGTCGTCGCGGGACCTGCATCCGCAACGCCGATGGAGGGTGTCCGCGGATCCGGGATCTTCGAGTTCAGTGCGTCCGGTTTCCAATTGAAATACACGGTCGCCCTCGACGCGACTCGCACACCGTCGGGTGCAATCGCCGGTCGAATCGACTTCTTTGTCCGCGGAGGCGAACTAATCGACTTCGGCTGGCTCCAGGCCGAACCGAAATACCTCGAGGTGACTGGGAACACCGCTTGCATCGTCGGCGAGATCACGAAGCTGACGGGCTGGTACGACAGCCCGATCACGACGGTCGTCAAGGTGGTGGATGTCCCGGGTGGGCCAGACGGATTCCGCGTGCTCAACATCTATGGGCCCATAGACCCCGCCTACGCCTGCACCTGGATCGTCGGAGCGTATTGGAGTATCACGGGGGGCAACTTCACTGTCCTCCCGTAGGCGAACGGGCTTAGTCCGCAGGCTTTGACCTGAGAGAAAACCCCGCCATTGCGGGGTTTTCTTCTTCATCGGGGCGCCGAGATTTGAACTCGGGACCTCTAGTCCCCCAGACTAGCGCGCTAACCAGGCTGCGCCACGCCCCGTGGCGGGGTCATCGTATCCGCTACGTGCCGTAACGCTTGTACAGCCTGTCGATCAGATCCGGCATGCGTTCGAGCCGGTCTGTGATGACACGCAAGCGGTATTCCCGGAAGTGCTCGGCCTCGACGCCCAACGCGCGCGCGAGTGTCTTGATCACGTCGTCCGATGGAACCGGGCGGTTGCCGTGAACGAGATGGTTGAGGTAACCGGCAGAGAGCCTCGTCTTCTCGGCCAGTGACCGGTACGTCAGGCCTGCCTCCCCCATCAGCCGCTCGATGGTCGGGCCGAACGAGTCTTCGCTGAAGCGCCGCTTACGCGCCATCAGCCGAGTTTCTCGCGCACAGTAGAGACGAGCTCGCCCACGCTCACCGCCTTGTCTTCCCCCTTCGCGCGCTCGCGAATGTCAACCGTACCGTCTTCCGCGGCCTTTCGCCCAACCGTCACGCGCACCGGGCAGCCGATCAGATCGGCGTCTGCGAACTTCTCCCCTGCCCGCGCCTCCCGGTCGTCGACGAGAACGTCGAAGCCCGCTGCCGAGAGCGCATCCGCCACCGGCTGCGCGTGCTCCTCCATTCCCGGGATGACGACAACGTGGACGTCGTACGGAGCCACCGAGGCGGGCCACTGAATGCCTCTCTCGTCGTGATGCTGCTCGATGATGGCCGCCATCGTCCGTGCGGGCCCGATGCCATAGCTGCCCATCACGAGCGGCTTCTCCTGTCCGTCCTCGTCGAGATACGACGCGCCGAGGGGCACGGAGTAGAAGGTGCCGAGCTTGAAGATGTGGCCCAGCTCGATCGCGGTTTGCGCGATCAGCTTGCCGCCGCACTTTGGGCAGCGGTCTCCCGCGTTCGTCTCGCGGATGTCTGCGAACGCCGCTTCGTAGTCGCGACCGGCCTCCACACCACGCAGATGGCGGCCGTCGCGGTTCGCCCCCGCGACGAACTGACCCTCCTTCAGCGCGTTGTCCGCAATCACCTCGATCTTGACACCCACGGGGCCTAGCGAACCACCGCCGGCGCCGAACGTCTCTCGGATCTCGGCGTCGGTAGCCGGGCGAAAGGCGTGCCCGAGAGTGGTCGTGAGCTTCTCCTCGTTGAGCCTGTCGTCGCCGCGCACGAGCGCGAGTACGACGCGCTCTCCTACGACGACGGGCATTGCCTTGGACGTAGCCGCCGCGTCGATCTGCAGGAGCTCCGCGAGCCCTTCGATCGTCCCGACGTCAGGCGTCTCCACTTCCTCCGGAGCGCCGAGCGACGGCGGAAACTCCGGAGCGCGCGGGATTCCCTCCGCGGCTTCGATGTCTGCGGCGTAGTCGCCGTTCTCACAACGGACGAGCTCGTTCTCCCCGGACTCCGCCGGCGCGAGGTAGTCCCAGGACTCCCTGCCGCCCATGATCCCGGACTCTGCTTCGACTTCGTAGGTCTCGAGCTGGCACCGTTCGAAGATCTTCTTGTAGGCCTGCGAGTGGAGTTGGAAGCTCTTGTCCAGCCCCTCGGTGTCGCGATCGAACGAATACGCGTCTTTCATGATGAACTCGCGCACCCTCAGCAGGCCGGCGCGGGGACGCGGCTCGTCGCGCTCCTTCGTGCTGAAGTGGTACCAGCGCTGCGGCAGCTGCTTGTACGACTGGATCTCGCGCGCGTGGAACGTCATCGTTTCTTCGTGCGTGAACGACAGAACGTAGCGCCGGCCGCTCCGGTCCTTCAGCTTGAAGACCTCCGGAATGTCGATGCGGCCGCTCAGCTCCCAGAGCTCTGCCGGTGTCAGAACCGGGCATAGCATCTCCTGGTCGCCGATCGCGTCCATCTCCTCGCGGATGATCTGGACGACCTTCTGATGGACGCGCCAGCCCAACGGCAGGAACGTCCAGAGTCCCGCGCCGACCTGGCGTATGAACCCGCCGCGCACCAGCAGCCTGTGACTTGCAGCCTCGGCGTCGGCCGGCGGCTCGCGCAGCGTCGGAAGAAAAAGCTCTGAGGCCCGGGCGATCATGTTGTCCGGGCAGACTACTCGCCGAGCGGAATCAGTGACGCTTCTGCCATCGCAAGCGCAGCAGGCTTCGCCATCTTCAGACGCTTGGGACGTTGCATGCCCGCCGCGATCCACCTGTCGATCTCGTGGAACAGCTCTTCGATGAGGATGTCGGACGAGACCTTCTTGAGCACACGCCCGTGTGCATACACGAACCCGGTGTCGCGTCCGCCGGCAATGCCGAAGTCCGCGTCACCCGCTTCGCCCGGCCCGTTCACCGCACAGCCGAGCACGGCCACCTCGAAATGCTGCGGGTACTCGCCCAGCCGCGCTTCCACTTTCTCCGCGAGCGTTTGCACCCCCACGTTGTCCCGCCCACAGGATGGACAGGCGATCATGATC
This sequence comes from Actinomycetota bacterium, assembly GCA_039648845.1. Classification (GTDB taxonomy): domain Bacteria; phylum Actinomycetota; class Thermoleophilia; order Gaiellales; family Gaiellaceae; genus 3-1-20CM-4-69-9. The sequence continues at coordinate 5,784 of JBBWZE010000228.1, forward strand.
GGTCCCCGCTCGCGCAACCCCAGCGACTTGACGATCTCCCAGGCCACGCGCACTTCCTCTACCGGGTCCGCGGTCAGCGAGACGCGCATCGTGTCGCCGATGCCGTCGACGAGCAGCGCGCCGGTGCCGACGGCGCTCTTGATCGAGCCTGAAAAAGGCGTGCCCGCCTCGGTAACGCCGAGGTGCAATGGGTACGGCACCTTCGAGGCGAGCAGGCGATAGGCCCGGATCATCGTCGGCACATGGCTCGATTTCACCGAGATCTTGAAGTCTCTGAAGTCGAGGCTCTCGAGGAGGCGGACTTCCTCGAGCGCCGCCTCGACGAGCGCTTCCGCCTGGTCCTGCTGCGCGAGCTCGTTGAGATGCTTCGGGAGCGAGCCTGAGTTCGCGCCGATGCGCATTGGGATTTTTGCGGTCTGGGCGGCTCGCACGACCTGCGCGACCTTGTCCGAGCCGCCGATGTTGCCGGGGTTGATGCGAACCGCCGCGACGCCGGCGTCGATCGCCTTCAGCGCGAGACTTGCGTTGAAATGGATGTCCGCGATGACGGGGAGCGGCGAGAACCTGACGATCCGGCCCAGTGCCTCTGCGTCCTCCGTCTTGGGGACGGCCACGCGAACGATCTCGCAGCCCGCCGACGCCAGGGCGGCGATCTGCGCCGTCGTCGCCTCGACGTCGTGCGTCTTGGTCAGCGTCATCGACTGGACGACGACGGGGGCGCCGCCGCCGATCTTCACTCCGCCAACGTTGATCTGACGCTCGCTGGCCATCGATTCCAGTCTATAGCGGGCCCTCAGAGCGGGCCCTCAGGGTGCCAGACACCCGTGCCTGAGTGTCACCAAGTTGTAACGAAACTCACCGATCCCGCTCGTGAAGCCGAGCCCTGGGCGCCACGACTCCGGAGGCTGGTGTCGGACACCGTGCCGCGAGTGTGAGGGCTAACCCCCGCCGAGGTGGTTGATGTCGTTCGAAAGGCCGATCAACATCAGTACCAGGAAGAGTGCGATCCCAACCGCGGACACGCGCTCGTAGATCTCGCGCCCGACGGCGCGGCCCCGAAGGCCTTCGATGATCGAGAACAGGATGTGGCCGCCGTCGAGTGGGAGCAGCGGGAGCAGGTTCAGGATGGCCAGCGAAAGGCTGATCAGCCCGAGGATCTGCAGATACAGCGTGAAGGTGAGCGAAACCGCCTGACTCGACACGTCCACGATCCCGACCGGGCTCGAGACCTCCTTCCGTCCCGATCCCGTCGCGAGTCTGGGTAAGAACGTGATCGTCGCTTTGGTCGTGTCCCACGTGACGCTGAGGCTCCGCCTCAACGCCCCGACGGGACCGTAGCTCACGTCCTTCCAGCCGGGCTGGAATCCGAGCGCCCACCGGCTGCCGATTTGCTTCGTCCGAACCGGGCCGAGCGTGACCGCCTTGCCGTTCCGCAGAACCGTGACCGTGATGGGCTTGCCCTTCGACGCGCGGATCAGCCGGGAGACGGTGTCGAAGTTCGGCGTCTCGCGACCGTTCACCGAGATGATCGTGTCACCGGCGTGCAGTCCAACGGACGCTGCAGGCGTGTCGGCCTGGACGTTCTTCACCGTGCGGTTGGGATCTCCCGGTACCCCGACCAGGTACCCCAGGGCGACGAGCGCGACCGCGACGAGGATGTTGACGCCGGGGCCCGCGAAGATGACGGCGACGCGCTTCCAGGTCCGCTGGCGCCAGTAGGCGTCGGCGCTCAGCGCGTCTTGGAGCTCTTCGACGGAGCGTCGTGCGGCCTTCCCTGCAGCGGGACTCAGACTCGCCTCCTCGACCGCGCCTTCGAGCTCGGGAAGCGCGTCTCGTGCGAGGTCGAGATCGTCCGCCTCGAGGGCCCGCTTCACGCGCGCAACTTTCGGAAAGAGGCTCGGATCCTCGGCCAGCGCAGGTGCGAGCTGCACGTCCAGGTCGGAGGCAGCCGGACGGTGCATGCCAGGGATCTTCACGTAGCCGCCGAGTGGAATCGCTCCGATCCCGTACTCGATCCCGTTGCGCACCACCTTCACGAGCGCGGGCGGGAAACCGAGGTAGAAGCGGCGGGGCCTCATGCCCACAGCGCGCGCGACGAAGAAGTGGCCCGCCTCGTGCAGAAGGATCAGCAGCGCAAGGCCGAGGATGGCGATGAGGATGCTCATGCGCGCGCGACCTTCAGCGTTTCCTGGACGTGACTGCGGGAAGCCTCGTCAGCGGCGACGAGATCGTCGAGATCGCGTGCGGCAGCCCCATCCGCCGCGGCGAGCGCGTCGGCGACGGCAGCAGCGATTCCCAGGAACGGCAGGCGGCCCTCGAGGAAGGCCGCGACGGCCACTTCGTTCGCCGCGTTGAAGGCACACGGATACGTGCCGCCCTGCTCGCCGGCAGCCCGCGCGTACGCGAGCAGCGGGAACGTCTCCAGGTCGGGAGGATCGAACTCGAGCGTCATGCCGCCGGCGAGATCGAGCGGCGGAATCGGAGTGGCGCTGCGCTCGGGATACGTGAGGGCGTAGGAGATTGGGACCCGCATGTCGGGGTAGCCGAGATGCGCGAGCGTCGCACCGTCGCGCAGGTGGACGAGCGCATGCACGACCGAGGTCGGATGCACGACGACCTCGATCTGGTCGTACGCCAACCCGAAGAGGAAGTGAGCCTCGATCAGCTCGAGACCCTTGTTGGCAAGCGTTGCAGAGTCGACTGTGATCTTCGGGCCCATGTTCCACGTCGGATGCGCCAGCGCTGTCGCCGGCGTGACGTCCTCCAGCTCGTCACGTGCGCACCCGCGGAACGGTCCTCCGGAAGCCGTGAGCACGAGAGACTGGACCTGGTCGACCGAGCGGCCTTCGAGACACTGGAACGCCCCGGAATGCTCGCTGTCCACGGGAATGAGCTGTCCGCCGCCGCGAAGCTGGGCGGCGCGAGCGAGCTCGCCGGCGGCGACGAGGCTTTCCTTGTTCGCAAGCGCGAGGTCGACGCCGCGCTCGAGCGCCCAGAGCGTCGCCGGCAAGCCTGCGAAGCCGACAACCGCGTTCAGCACCAGGTCCGGCTCGGCTTGCTCGAGCAGCTCGGTGAGATCGCCACCGGTCTGCGTCAGCGGGGCCAGCCCGTCAATGGGCTGGGAGCCCGAGGCTGCAGCACAGAGACCGAGCTCGGGGTGCGCGTCGATGACCTCCAGCGCCTGGCGCCCGATCGACCCTGTGGCGCCGAGAAGCGCGATCTTCTTCACCCCGGGAAGTGTAGGTTCGCCGCGGTGGTTCGCCCCGGAACAGCCGCGGACGCCGAAGGCGTGGCCCGTGTTCAGGTCGAGACCTGGCAGGCCGCCTACGCGTACGCCTTGCCTTCCGACCAGCTGCAAGCGCTGTCCATGGAAGAAGCAGTCGAAAGACACCGGCTCTGGCCGCCGACGTTCGTCGCAGAGCATTGGGGCCAGATCGTGGGCTTCGTCAGCGTCGGCTCGAGCAGAGATCCGGACGCCGACGGCGAGCTGTTCGCGATTTACGTCCATCCGGAGCACTGGGGAACCGGCGTCGGGCGCAAGCTCATCGAGTCAGGCGAGCAGGAGCTGCGAACGCTCGGACTCGAGGAAGCGATCCTCTGGGTGTTGGACGACAACCCGAGGGCACGCCGCTTCTACGAGCTCGCGGGCTGGTCGGCAGACGGAGCAGCCCGCGAGATCCGCATCTTCGGCTTCGACGTCTCGGAGGTGAGATACGCGAAGCGGCTCTAGGCCGCGTTGAACGCGCGCAGCAGGTAGTACGACGCAACCACTGCGAAGAGCAGAGAATCGATCCGGTCCAGGACGCCACCGTGTGCGGCGAGCAGGCGTCCGCTGTCCTTCACCTGCATGTCGCGTTTCAGCGCGGATTCGAAGAGGTCGCCGAGCGGCGCCGCAATCGCGATCACAGCGCCGAGTGCGATCGACTGCCCGATCGAGAGGTAGTGCTGTTTGTACAGGGCGACGAACGCGACGAAGATCGTTGCGGCAGTCCCGAACAGGAATCCCTCCCAGGTCTTTCCCGGCGACAGGGCGGGCGCAAGCTTGTGCCGGCCGATCAGCCGCCCGGCGAAGAAGGCGCCGATGTCGCCGGCCCAGACGGCCAACAGGACGGTGAACGTCGCAAGCTCGCCCTCGCTCGGAATCTGGCGCAGGAGCAAAAGATGGGCGAGACCCAGCCCGATCCAGCCCGCGCCGAGCACGGTCGACGCGATCGCAACGGTCGCCGACTGGCGCGTGGTGGCGATCCAGTGCAACAGGAATGCAAGCACCATGGTGGTGAGGAAGCCCGCCACGGTCCACTGGGGGCCGCCCAGGTGCGCCCCGACCAGCGAAAGGAGCGCTCCCGCATAGGCCGCCAGGATGACGGGCCGCAGCGACCGGATCATCAGCGCGTATTCGTGTAAGGCAAGCACTGCGGCGACCGCTGCCAACGCGAAGAGCCACCAACCGCCCGCCCAAACGACCACCAGCACGAGCGGGAGGCCGACGAGCGCGACCAGCACCCGCGAGATCAGGGGAGTCACTACGGGGGCACTATCTGCCGCCGAAGCGGCGCCTGCGGCTGGCGTAGTCGTCGAGGGCGGCGCGGAGTTGGTCCTCGCCGAAGTCGGGCCAGAGAGTGTCGACGAAGACCAGCTCCGCGTAGGCGAGCTGCCAGAGGAGAAAGTTGGAGATCCTCAGCTCGCCCGACGTACGGATCAAGAGGTCCGGGTCCGGCATTCCGGGTGCGTTGAGGTAGCTCGCGAATGTTTCCTCGTCCACCTCCCGGCCGCCCGCGACTGCTCGGTTCGCTGCGTCGACGATCTCAGCACGCCCGCCGTAGTCGAACGCGATCCAGAGATTGAGTGTCCGGTTACCTTCCGTCTCGCCCTCGAGCGCAGCCATACGCTGCTGCAGCGCTGCCGGCGCGCGGTCGCGCCGGCCGATGAAGCGCGTGCGCACTCCCTGGCGCACGAGATCCGGCAGCTCGCGCTCGATTGTCTCCCCGAAGATCTCCATCAGGAGCTCGACCTCGTCCGGCGGCCGGTTCCAGTTCTCGGTCGAGAACGCGTACACCGCGAGTGAGTCGACCCCGAGATCGATCGCCGCCTCGACGGTGCGCCGCAACGCCTTCGTGCCGGCGCGGTGGCCGGCGGCAATCGGGAGGCCGCGCTTGCGGGCCCAGCGCGCATTACCGTCCATGATGATCGCGACCGCGTGCGCAACGTCCGGCAGGTCGGGCTCGGGCGCGGGTCGGACGTGCCGCAGTGTCTTGATCTTCGTGAGGAGGTTCATGGTTTTGTCTTGTACACCGATCGAAGCGAAGGTCTCTCGCAAAACCCGCGGAAAGTGCGCAGCACTTTCTGCGGCTACACCTCCATGATTTCGGCCTCTTTGTGCTTGAGGAGATCGTCGATCGTCTTCGTGTGCTCGTCGGTCAGCTTCTGCACCCGTTCCTCCGCGCGGTGTTCGTCGTCTTGGCCGACCTCGCCCTTCGCCAGGTCCTTCAAGTGCTGGACCGCATCCCGACGCACGTTTCGCACTGCGATTCGTCCCTCCTCGGCGATCTTGCGTACGACCTTGACCAGCTCCTTGCGACGCTCCTCGGTCGGCTGGGGCATCGGGAGCCTGATGAGCTTGCCGTCATTCGACGGCGTCAGGCCGAGATCCGATTCCAGCAGCGCTTTCTCAATCGCCTTGATGGAGCTCGGATCGAAAGGCTGGATCGTCAGCATCCTCGGCTCCGGAACGTTGATCGTGGCGAGTTGCTTGAGCGGTGTCTGCTGGCCGTAGTAGTCGATCTGCACGCGATCGAGGAGCGCGGCCGACGCGCGGCCGGTGCGGACGGTGTTGAACTCGGTTTTCGTGTGCTCGACGCTCGCGTCCATGCGCTTCTGCGCGTCCTGGATCAACTGGTCGGGGGTGGCCATCAGCGCTATTCCTCCTTCGCTGGCGTCGAGATGATCGTGCCGATGCGCTCGCCGGCGATCACGCGGCGAATGTTCCCGTCGGCAAGGGCGAAGACGTAGATCGGCAGATTGTTGTCCATGCACAGCGACAGCGCAGTGGTATCCATCACCTTGAGCCCGCGCTCGATCGCCTCTCGATGCGTGAGTTCGGGGAGAAACTCCGCGTCGGGGTCGAGGCGCGGATCGTTGCCGTAGACCCCGATCGTGCCGTGTTTGGCCATCAGGATGGCGTCCGCGTTGACCTCCAGGGCTCGGAGTGCCGCGGCCGTGTCGGTGGTGAAGAACGGGTTGCCGGTGCCTGCCGCAAAGATGACGATTCTTCCCTTTTCGAGATGTCGGATTGCTCGACGCCGGATATAAGGCTCGGCGACCTCCTTCACCTCCAACGCCGAGAGCACGCGAGTGTCGGCGCCGCGATCCTCGAGCGCGTCCTGGAGCGCCAGCGAGTTCAGAACCGTGGCGAGCATTCCGGAGTAGTCGGCTGTTGCACGGTCCATGCCCTCGGCGGCTGCGGCCATGCCGCGGTAGATGTTGCCGGCCCCAACAACGACCCCCGTCTCGACTCCTGAGGTCTGCACGTCGACGATCTCTTCGGCGATCGCGTCGATCGTCGAGCGGTCCATGCCGTACTCCTGATCGCCCATGAGGGACTCCCCGGAGAGCTTGAGCAGGATGCGTCGGAAGACTGGGCTCCCGTCGCCGGCCCCTGCGATCGCTTCCTCTGGCTGAACGGTCATCCCGTCAGAGCGAACCGCTCGAACTCCAGTACCTCGGCGCCCTCCTCTGAGAGCGCTTGACCGACTGTCTTCCCCGTGTCGTGGATCCAGGGTTGCTCCGTCAGCACTCGATCGGCGAAGAAGCGCTTGTTGAGCATTCCTTCGACGATTTTCTCGCGGGCCTGATCGGGCTTCGACAGGACCTCGTCCGAGTTCGCGAAGATCTCGCGCTCGGACTTCACGACATCGTCGGGCACGTCTTCCCTGCCGACCCATTGCGGGGACGATGCCGCGATGTGCATGGCGATCTTCCGGGCGATGTCGCCCGAGCCGCCCCGAACCTGCACGAGCACGCCGAGCTTGTTCGCCGGCGGATGCGCATACCCCTCGATCAACCCGCCGTCGACCGCCTCGAAGCGCGCGGTGCCCGCAACGACGATGTTCTCGCCGAGCTTGCCTGAGAGCTCCTTCCGCTCGTCGTCGAGGCTCTCGGCGGCGTCAGGACCGTCCGCTTCGACGGCCTCGAGCACCTTCTTCGCGAACGCGAGAAACTCAGCGTTGTTCGATACCGGCTCGGTCTCACAGCCGACCGCGACCATCGTTCCCCGTTTGGCGTCGTCGCCAATGCGGTAGCCGACCTTGCCCTCGGTCGTGACCCGGCCCGCGCGCTTGTCGGCGCTCGCCATGCCACGCTCGCGCAGCAGGCGCTTGGCAGCGTCGATGTCGCCGCCCGTGTCCACCAACGCCCGCTTGCAATCCATCATCGGCGCACCGGTCTGGTCGCGAAGCTCCTTGACGAGTACTGCGCTGATGCCCGTCATTCGGCGGGCACCTCCTCCGGCTTTGCCTCCGCCTCAGGAGTGCCTTCCGCGTCCGGCGCCTCGGCGACAGGCTCTTCCCCGGGCGACACCTGTTCATAATCGCCTTCCGGGACGGACGCCTGCTCCTCGGCCGGCGCCGGCGCTCCGTTCTTCGCGGATGCGAAGTCGGCGGGCGTCGCCTTCTGCTGTCCGGCTGCGATCCCGTCGGCGATCACCCGGACGATCAGGTCGCAGGACCGGATCGCGTCGTCGTTGCCCGGAATGACGTAGTCGGCCTCGTCCGGGTCGCAGTTGGTGTCGACGAGCGCGACAACCGGCAATCCGAGCCGCTGAGCCTCGCGCACTGCTAGCTGCTCCTTCTTCAAGTCGACGATGAACACGGCGTCCGGCTGACGCTTCATGTCGGCCACACCGCCGAGGTTCTCGTCGAGCTTCTCGAGCTCGTTGAGCATCGAGATGCGCTCCTTCGCGGGCAGCAGGTCGAGCTGGCCCTCGTCCTTGAGGCGCCGGAGCTCGTGCAGGCGGTCGATGCGATCGGAGATCGTGCGCCAGTTCGTGAGCAGGCCACCGAGCCAGCGATGATTGACGTACGGCATGTTGACGCGCTTCGCCTGCTCTTCCACGGCGCCCTGACTTTGCTTCTTCGTGCCCACGAAGAGGATCGAGCCGCCTCGCTCGGCGACGTTCCGCGCGAAGGCGTGGGCCTCCTCGAGTAGCTGAAGCGTCTGCTGCAGGTCGATGATGTAGATGCCCCCGCGCTCCGTGAAGATGAAGCGGCGCATCTTTGGGTTCCAACGTCGCGTCTGGTGGCCGAAGTGGACTCCGGCCTCCAGCAGCTCGCGCATAGAGACGACGGACATCGGGATCAGGTCCCCTTTCTGGTTGTTGTGTCTGCTGCCGGTGGGGCCTGGCTGGAACCGGCATCCGTCGAACGCCGGCACCGCCACCCAGGCTGATCCTCCGGGTCGGGTGCGAAAAACCGCTGCATTCTAGCGGCTAAGTGCCCCTGCCAGTGATGCTGCCGAGTTCTGGCTTGCAAGCACCAAGCCGGAGGCCGGCGCGCATTGCTGGTAGGGGCACTAACGTCTGGCGCGTTCCAGAGCGGCCCTCAGGTCAGGAGGCAACGGCGACTCCACGTCCACGCGCTGCCCCGTAAACGGGTGCGGGAAGGCGAGCCGGCCCGCATGGAGGAACTGGCGCTCGAGATCGAGGTCGCGCGGCCGTCCATAGACCACGTCGCCTGCCACCGGGAGGTCGACAGCGGCGAGGTGCACACGGATCTGATGGGTGCGCCCGGTCTCGAGCCGCACGTCGAGGAGCGTGTGACGGGGAAGAAGCTCCCTCACCTCGAAATGCGTCACGGCCTCCCGCGGCTTGTCGGTGTCGAGCGAATGCCGCACGGGGTCACGGCGGTCGCGCCCGATCGGCGCCTCGATGCGGCCGGTGCGCGAGCGCGGCCTTCCCACCACGAGGGCGGCGTAGTGCCGTTCCAGCGCGCGGCTGCGAATCAGTTTCTGCAGACGACCGTGAGCCTCCTCGGAACGCGCGACGACCATCAGTCCCGAGGTGTCGCGGTCGAGGCGGTGCACGATGCCAGGACGAGCGGCATCACCGCCGGCGATGTCGTGGTCGAGCAGGCCGTGGACGAGGGTGCCCGTCGCGTGACCCGACCCGGGGTGCACGACGAGGCCGGCCGGCTTGTCAACCACCATGAGGTACTCGTCCTCGTAGGCGATGGGCAGGTCCATCTGCTCCGGCTCGAGGTTGGCGACCTCCGGCTCGGGCGGCTCGAACTCCAGCTCCTCCCCACCGGACAGTCGTTGGCTCTTGCCGAGCACCCGGCCGTCGACGAGCACCGTCCCCGCCTCAACCAGCCGCTCCGCGGCGTTCCGCGAGCCGACCTCCGGCAGCGAGGCCAGGAAACGGTCGAGCCGCTCGCCGGCCGCCTCTTCAGGAACGCGTTGCTTCACGCACGCGCTGCGGCCGGGACGAGTTGTGGTCCGAGGCCACGAGCGCCAGCAAGAGCGCCGCTACGCCGACGACGATGAACGTGTCGGCGAGGTTGAAGGCCGGCCAGTATTTGAAGTCAAGAAAGTCCGTCACGTGCCCCAGCCGGACCCGGTCGGTCAGATTCGAAACGCTGCCGCCGATCACGAGGCCGAGCGCGACCGGCAGCACGGGATGACGCGAACCGGAGCGCGCGAAGAAATAGAGCATCCAGGCGACTGCCAAACCGGTCAGGAGGATGACGATCGAGGTCGCGCTCGCGAAAAGCCCGAACGCGATGCCCGAGTTCGTCACGTGGTGAATCGAGAACGGGCCGACGACGTGCACCTGGTCGTTGAGGTCGAGACGGCTCGTCACGATCGACTTCGTCAACTGGTCCGCCGCGACGCCCGCAAGTGCTACCGAGCCAAGGCTCAACCATTGCGGCCAGCTTGCACCGAGCTGGCGCTCGGCGACCGAGATCGGCGTCAGGCCGTCCGTCGTCGACCCGACGCGGATGTCCGTCCCCCGCGGCGAGAGCCGCTCGGTCAACGACGCTCTCGGTCGCGCTGGCAGTCGATGCACAGCGTTGCCCAGGGCAGCGCCTCGAGGCGCTCGACGGCGACCGGCCGATCGCAATTCGTGCAGATCCCGTATGTGCCTTCCTCGATCCGCTTCAGCGCGGCGTCGATCTCCGCCAGGACATGCCCGGAGTTCTCCTCGAGCGTGTAGTCGAGCTCGCGGTCGTAGGTCTCCGTTGCCGTGTCGGCGAGATGATTGTCGTAGGCGGTCTCTTCTCCCGAATCCTCTGTCAACGTCCCTGGATGCTCGTCGTGAAGGTTCTGGATCGCCGCCTCGACGCGCTCGCGCTCCTCGAGCAGAGCCTCCCGGAACCGGCCGGTTTCAATTGCGTTCACGGTCAGTGTTCCTTTCCGGCGGCAGTGAAGAGAAGGCGTTCGACCTGACTCGAGTCGAGTCCGTTCAGTTGGACGACCTTGTCGCGTGCCGCGTGACCCGAAACGAGCGTCACGGCGTCGCGCGGGAGCGAGAGTGCGTCCGCGAGCAACCGGACGATCGCCTCGTTTGCGCGACCTCCTTCCGGAGGCGCTGCGACGCGCACCTTCCATGCTTCACCCTGTGGGCCGACGACGCCGGCGCCCCTCGCGCCCGGGGACACACGCAGCCGCAGGCGGGTGGAAACGGGTTCCATGCAGGGAGTCTAGCTCCGTCGTCCGGTCAGGCCGCCTCCGCCTCGGCACTCTGACCCGGCGGTTCTTCGTCCACGAGCGCAAGCGCCGAGTGGAGCAGGGACTTCATCCGTCGGACCTCCGCCAGGAGCCGATCGTGATCCGCGCGCGCCGCCCGCGTGATTGCACGGGCCTCCGAGCGTGCCTCCTCGACGATGAGATCAGCCTCTCGTCCGGCCTGCTCTCTGAGGCTGACGGCGGACTTCTCCGCCGAAACGAGTGTCGTGCGGAGAAGCGCCTCCAGCTCGCGGTAGCGAACGAGATCTACCTCGAGCTGCTCGACCTTGTCGGCAAGGTCTGC
>JBBWZE010000294.1:0-25234 GCA_039648845.1 Actinomycetota bacterium
TGGCGACGGTCACGCCACGGCGAAGTTGTATGACAGCAGCGGCCGGGCCGGCGCGAAACGCTCCAGCGCCTCCTCGACGAGATGCTGCAGCGCAAGGGCACGCTCGAGCTGCGGGACGTAGTGGGCCTCGAACGACCCGAACCGGGCAGCGGGAAAGACGGCGGAGACCAGCGCGCGAAAGCGCCGGCGACTGAAGTGCTCGTGTCCGAGCGCCAGCGTCATGTGCGGATAGAAGATCGGGTTGTAGCGGTTGGACTCGACGATCAGGGCGGAGCCATGGGGTTTGAGCACGCGGCGATACTCGGCCAACGCGCGTTCAGGCGATTCCATGTGATGCAGCGAGTCCTTCGAGTGCACGAGATCGAACGAGGCGGCGGCGAAGGGAAGCTGCTCGGCATCCGCGACGGTGAAGGTGAGGCCCGGCTCCTCGCGCCAGTCGGCGGATGCTTCCACGTCGACGCCGAACACCTCTCGCACGCGCTGACGCAGCAGGCGTGCGACACCACCGTTACCGCAGCCCGCGTCGAGGAGCTTTTCGTCGCCGCGGAAAGTGTGCTCGAGCTTGTCGATGCAGCGGACGCGGTAGCGGAGCTCGCCTTCCGGGGACTCTCCATGCTTGCCTGTGGCGTCCACGCCGCCTGCTCAGGCGCGGATCAGGAGGCCCTGCCCGGTGGGCAGCGAGGCGATCGGCATGTCTCGCCGGCGGGCCAGATCGCCCAGGGCGTGCCTCTGCGCTTCGTAGCCGCGGTAGCCGTAGTCGTCGAACAGCACGACGGCGCCGGGAACGAGACGTTCCCAGAAATAGTCGAGTGCCGCCACCTCGGGCGCTGACGAGTTCATATCGAGATGCAGGTATGCAATCTCGTCGGCCTGCACCAACGGCAGCGTCGCCGGAACCGAGCCTTCGATGACGTTGACGTTTTGCCACTGGGAGAACCAGGCCCGAACGGAATCGGCGCCGGCCAGATCCATGCGCTCATTTCGCTCTCGTGCCGCGGCGAGCTCGTCCCCTTCGAGCTGTGACAGGTCGATACCCTCGAACGTATCGAGTAGCCAGAACTGCTTGCCCAATCGGTTCCAGTCGAGGTGCTCCATGATTGCCGTGCTGAGGAAACCGCGGTTGACCCCGCACTCAACGAAATCGCCGGGGAGGCGCACTGCCGTCGACGCGGCCCAGAGCCCGATGTGGACCCGCCAGCGCCAGCCCAGGTCGCCGGACGCCTCGATGCCGCGCGCGTAGGCGCGGATGAAATCAGGGTCCTCGAGGAAGTCGCGGTTGTGACGGGACAGGAGCCCATCCTCGTAAGGAAGGCCGAGCCCGCGCACGACGTGGCCGACGATGCTGAGGGGGTTGAGTTTCGGTCTGCGCAGCATGCGCGGCAAGTGTCGCACGGCCAGGCGGCCGCGCCGCGGCGGAGGCTCGCCGGCCGTCAAGCTGCTCGAGTGTTGACCGCGTAGACGTAGTCTCGCGTCCACGATTCCGGAGCCTCATCGCGCGTGATCACTCGAAAGCCCCGCTCCACGAGAAAGTCATGCACGAAGCTCTTGGTGCGAAGCTCTTCTGGACCGCCGTCGTCGGCGAGAAAGTCGTGGCAGCTGATGCAGACGTGCCGGGTGGTCGCCAGCACCCCACCCATGCCTTGGATTGCCTGCCGTTCCGCTCCCTCGATGTTCATCTTCAGCAAGTCGATCCGATCGATCCCGAGCTCTCCCGCGAGAGTGTCGATTCGACGGGCGGGCACCTCGATCCCGGCACCGTCAGCTTCGAGCACGGTGTTGCGCAGGTGGTGGTCGAGATCCGAGATTGCGACGGCGCCATCCGCGTCGGAGACCGCGACCTGGAGCGGCGTCACGTTCGGAAGGCCGTTTGCCTTGCAGAGGTCGACCAGGCGTCTGTACGTGCGTGGATGAGCCTCGACGGAAACGACGCGGCCGGATGGCCCGACGAGACGTGAGAAGAGCAGCATCTCCGCGCCGACGCCTGCGCCGATGTCGAAGACGACGTCGCCTGCCTGAGGGATGTACTCGTAGAGACACATTTCGCGGGCCTGCGCGGTGAATACAGCCGGTGGCGCGGCGCGTCCAAACGACGCGTGAGGGATCTTGGCGCCGCGGTAGTGATGGATCCAGGCACCGTCACGCCAGTAGACGAGGCACGGCTCGCGGTACGTCAGACTCACCCAGACGGATCCAGGCAGGGTGAGCAGGCCGCGCCGCCCCGGGCGGTCGAGCCGCCGGACCACCGCCCACCAGTAGCGAGTCAGCATCTAGGCACGTTCGAAGACCACGCTCAGCTGCATGCTTCCGCTGCGAACCTTCGAGCGGCGCCGGTCGCGCTTTTCGCACCACCACCAGAGGCGATCGCCGAGCCTCATGCCCGCGAGCTGGAAGACTTTGACCGCGTGGCCGGTGAACTGCACGTCGACGAGCTCGAGCCCGCTCGTTCGGCCCGCCTCGACGAGCGTCTCCGCTTCGTAGCGTCGCAGGTGGCCGAGGCGGCGGTCGTGCCGCCGGTTGGCGCCCCGGAAGAAGGGCGAGATGTTCTGAAGTCCGTGCGGCACAGTCACCCACGCGCGACCGCCGGGCTGGAGCACCCGGGCCAGCTCGCGCAGCGCGGCCCGATCGTAGGGGACGTGCTCGAGCACCGCGATTGCGAGCGCCGAGCCGGTCGAGCCCGAAGCGAGCGGGAGCTTCTCGGCCGAGCAGCACACCCAGAGAGTCCGTTCGGCGACGCCCTCGCGGCGAGCGAACTCCCGAGCGGTCAAGAGCCCCTCGAGGGAGAGGTCGCAGCCGACCGCGTGCCGCCCGCCGCGCGCCGCCTCGATCACGGTGTAACCAGACCCCCCGACGCCGACGTCCACGAGAGGCGACGCGGGGTCGTCAAGGACCGCGGCGCCCCGCAGGCGGTCGAGATAGGCGACTCGCCAGTTCTCCAGTGCGTAGTGCCGATAGCTCCGGAACTCGGAGTCGAAGTACGCACGCTGGCGCGCGTACTGGGGGTCACTCGCGGTCATCTTCTCATCGAGGAAAACCGGAATTCCTGCCACGATCGGGTACCGGTGCCCGCCGGCGCAGACCGCAAGCTCGTCGAGCGTGACCTGCGAACCGCACTCGGGACACCGCAGCAGCGCCTCGAGCCGCTCCATCGGCGCACCCTAGCTGTGGCGGGTAGCCGTTACGGTGGAGCGGTGGATGCACCCATGCTGAGCGTCGTGATTCCGGTGCGCGACGAAGCGCTGCATCTGGCGGCCACCGTTGACGCCCTGCTGACCGCGCTCGCCGGCAGCGGCTTCGACGCCGAGCTCGTGATCGTCGACGACGGGTCGATCGACGGCAGCGCCGACGTAGCGCGCGGCAGTGTGGACGCGCAGGTTCCGCTCTCGGTGGTGCGTCGGAACGGTGAGGGCCGCTTCGAAGCTCGGCGCGCCGGTCTCGAATCTGCGTCCGGCGAGCTGGCGCTGCTCCTGGACGCCCGCGTCCGGCTCGACCCTGACGCGCTCTCCTTTCTGCATGATCGGGTGAGCGACGGCGAGCTGGTGTGGAACGGCCACGTGCATGTCGAAAGCCAGTCGGCGCTCGGGACGTTCTGGGGCCTGCTGGCCGAGCTCGCGTGGCGCGACTACTTCGACGATCCGCGGACGACGAGCTTTGGCGAAAAGGACTTCGACCGGTTCCCGAAGGGAACGACATGCTTCGTCGCCCCAAGGGAAGTGCTGCTCGCGGCGTTTTCCGCGTTCCGGACGCGCTACCGGGATGCGCGCCTCGCCAACGACGACACGCCGATCCTGCGAACCGTCGCCGCGCGCACGCGCATCGGGATCTCGCCGCGTTTCGCGTGCACTTACTCGCCCCGCACGAATCTCGGTCGTTTCTTCGGGCACGCGATTCATCGTGGGACGGTCTTCGTCGACGGCCACGGGACGCCGAGGTCCCGCTTCTTCCCCGCGGTTGTAGCGTTCTTTCCGCTCAGCGCGGCGTTGACGATCGCGGCACTCCGCCGTCCGGTGCTGGCACCTGCCGCCCTCGCGGGGAGTGGTCTCGCTGCGGCTGCGTACGGGCTGCACGCCGGGAGATCACGACGGGAAGTCGCGGTGCTCGCGACCGTGACGCCGCTCTATGCGCTCGGACATGCACTCGGAATGTGGTGCGGCGCCTTCGAGCTGCTGCGAGGTGGGACGGCGCGGTGATTCTCGTCGTGTTCGGCACGACGGGGGAGTTGATCAAGTTGGCGCCTGTCCTGCTTCGGCTCGACGAGCGTGGCCATCCCTATCTGCTGGCCACAAGCGGACAGCAGGTACAGCAGATCCCAGGGTTCCTGGAGCAGTTCGGTCTCCGGCAGCCGGATCTCTGGCTCGCGCGCGGCTCGGGAGGGCGCGACCTCCGCGTGAACCCCGACATCCCGGGCTGGGTCGCGAGAGTGACACGCTCGTGGTTGCGCGAACGGCGAAGAGTGGGGCGCGCGCTGCGCGACGGCCCCGGGCGCCCGCTCGTCCTCGTCCACGGGGACACGATGACGACTGTGCTCGGCAGCATGATCGGCCGCTCGCTGCGCGCAACGGTGGCACACATCGAGAGCGGCCTCCGAAGCTTCGACCTGCGCCACCCTTTCCCAGAGGAGCTCAACCGAAGGGTCGCGACAGCGCTCAGCCGGATCCACTATGCGCCGGATGCCTGGGCCGCGTCGAACCTGCGCCGCGGCGAGATCGTCGACACCGGTTCGAACACGATTCGGGACAGCCTCGACCTCGTGTCCGACGAGCAGCCTGCCGTCGCCTTGCCGGAGTGTCCGTTCGGCATCGTCTCGTTGCACCGTTTCGAGCTCCTGAACAATCGCAGGCTGCTCACGGAGACGATCGAGGTGCTCGCGGAAGCCGCCCGCCGGACGCCGCTGCTCTTCATCGACCATCCGGTGACGATCGCCGCGCTGGAGGGTTTCGGCCTGACCCGTCTCTTCGACGGGTCGACGTTCAGGCGCATCCCGCGGCTGCGCTTCTTCGACTTCGTGCGGATCGAGCGGCGGAGCGCATTCGTCGTCACCGACAGCGGCGGCAGCCAGGAGGAGTGCTTCTACCTCGATCTTCCCTGCCTCGTCCACCGTGTGAAGACGGAGCGGCGCGAGGGTCTCGGCGAGAACGCCGTCCTGTCACAGATGAGCGCAGACGTCTTGGAGGACTTCCTCGATGACCCCGCTCGCTTTCGCCGCGCGACGACGTTGTCGGCCGCATCGCCCACCGACGTCATCGTCGGCGATCTCGAGCGGCGCGGGTACGTGTCAGAAGCCCGGGTCGGTTGAGGATGGGATCGCGTGTAGGACCGCGGCACCCGACGCGGGCTCGGCGCGCGGTTGCGACAAAACGACCGCGTCTGCTTCCGAGGTGGGCGCAGGATCGATCTTGAGCACCAGCTGCGAGACACCACGCGGCACTTCGACGTTCAGATCGAAGTGCATTGAACCGCTCAGGGTGAAGGGGTGTTCTCCTCGAGCATCCTGGATCCGGAGCTTCCGGCTACCGCTCGGTGCGGTCGCGTCGAAGACAAGACGGATGATCCCGGGCCCCTTCGACCGCAGCTCGAGCAGTGCCACACCTGACGGCGCGACGAGCGGGTAGCCGACCTTGCCCGCAACCAGGCGCGGAGTTGCGAAGCCGCCCGGCAGCGTCACGAGCGCGGGCGCAGGGGGCGCGATTAGACCCCACACTGAGGAGCCGTCCGGGAACCGCCCGACGAGTCGATAGCCGTCAGCCGGCGTCGGCTCGCGGGGCTGAAGAGGCGTGTCGGCAGGCCCGCCCGGATGGATGGCGACAGCGGTGACCCCGAGCAGGGACAACGTCTGCGCCGTTCCCGCCTGCGCGGGGTCGAGCACCATGAAGCGAACCTGGTCTGCAACCGAGCCTTCGGGTGCTCCGTTCACGAGGGGCCGCCCATGAACGCGCTGCCAGAGGCGATAGATGTCCGAGTAGCCCAGCGGGTATTCCGCGACGATCCCCTGGGAGGTGCTTCTCTCGAGCGCCGTGTACTCAGGCGGGACGGGAACCGTGCGGAAATGCGCAACGCGATGCGTCGACAGCTCGAAGAACGAAACGACCATTGCGACGCCCACGACGGCGAACCCGGCGCGCCCGGCGAAGCGCTTCACCGTTTGCAATCCCAGCGCGGCGAGCGGAACCAACGCCGTCATGAGCAGCGGATCCCAGCGCGACGGCACGCGGAATGCCGGGAGCACATGCCAGAGCAGCTTCGACGGCATGGGGATCCCCGCCACGGGGCTCGGCAGCGCAAAGAGAAATCCGACGACAAACGCAGTCGCCAATCCGGCCGTCACCGCTGCCATCCCGTTGCGGCGCCGAAGCACCACCACGAGCCAGCAGATTGCGAGAGCGATCGTGAGCAATCCCAGGTAGTTGCTGATCTCCGTGAAGTTCGGCGAGCCGTGCATGTGTCGCCTCCAAAAGGAGTCGAGATGGAACACGAGGTGGTTCGCGGAGGGAACGACGAGTTCGAGCGGACGGAGGCCGTAGGGGGTAAGCGCGTCCGCTTCCCGATGAATCCCGGCGCCGGCATTCGCGCCCGACGCGTAGGAACCGATCGCGACGAGCCCGCTCGCGAAGACCGCGGCGCCGATCGCGCCGCCGGCAAGGAGCAGGCCGCGTCGTAGCGGCGCCGTCAGTGAAGCG
Source organism: Actinomycetota bacterium (assembly GCA_039648845.1). Taxonomy (GTDB): domain Bacteria; phylum Actinomycetota; class Thermoleophilia; order Gaiellales; family Gaiellaceae; genus 3-1-20CM-4-69-9. The sequence goes on from JBBWZE010000294.1 coordinate 6,675, forward strand.
CCGGCCGAGAAGGCGATCACCGTTATCACTGCCATTCCGCCGAAATAGCCGGAGGTCAGCCAGCACGCAAGCGTCGCCGCGCCGACAAAGCCAAACCGGGTCCATGTGGGCCTTCGCGTGGCCGCGACGAGAGCGAGCACGAGCAGCGCGAGCACCTCGAGATGTGTCAGCGAGGCGTGCTCCGCCCGCGCGAAGTGCCAGGGGAAGATGATGAACACGAGCGCGGCCCACGCGGCTACGAGGCGACTGCAGCGGAGGTACCGTGTCAGCAAGTACATCGCCGCCCCCGAGAGGATGTAACCCGCGAGCGTGATCAAGTTGTACGCCGCGACCGCGCCGAACACCTTTGTTGCGAGGTATGCCGGGTAGTACGGGAGCGACCACTGGATGTTGAGCCCGTTTCCTTCATCCCACCCGAACGGCGCGCCGCTCAACGTGTGATGCGTGTGGCCGAGGAGGTGGTAGCCGCTCTCGTGGTCCAACGTCCAGAGGAACGCAACCGATCCTGTCGAGTCCGATCCGGGGGAGCCGATGATGGTCGAGCTGAGATGCCTCACGATTGGCCACATCAGCACGCACACGAACAACGTCGAGCCGACGAGCGCGAGCGTCGTCTCGACCGCCACACGGCGCGCTTGGGCTCTCGTCGCCACGGAAACCCGCCCGAGCCCGGCCCGTAGCGCGGGCACGCTCGAGCCGACGAACAGTTCGTGCGCCGCGAGCAACAGCACCGCGACCACGACGTTCGTCCACACGACACCACGCAGGGTCGACGGCACCAGTACGAGCGCGACGACTTGGACGACGACCGTCGCCGCGACGATCCAGGCGTAGCGGGTCTCCCCGCGCGAGAGGTGGTATCCGACGAGCACATTGGCGATGGAGTAGAGCCCGATGGCCAGCGCAAAGGGAGCGAGCACGCGCCCGCCCGCTGAGAAGTCGGTGCCGAAAGTCATGGAGATAAGCCCGACACCGGCGGCGGCGTACACGAGCGCGAGGAGCCCGCAGAACGCTGCGGTCGCCAGGAGCGAGCGCCCGAGGATGTCTTTCGTCTCTTCGCCTCGCGCCTGTCGAGCGGCGGTGCGCGGGAAGAGAACGGTCAGTATCGTCGCGGGCAGGAAGAACGCGACGCGTGCGAACGCCGAGGCAGCGGCGTAGGCGCTGGCGTCATGGGCCGAAAAGCGAGATTTGACGATGAGGATGTCGACGTTCGTGAGCAGAGCGATGCCGACGAGGGCTACCGCAACGGGCCACAGATACCGGAGGAACATCAGAAGCTCGGCCCGTGGCAATGGCCCGGCGCCGCTTAGTGGCTCGCGGATGAGCATCAGCGCCAGCGCCGTGGCCGCCATTGCTCCGGCGAGCGTCGCGAAGATCGCGCCCCCGAGGCGATAGCCCGCAGCGGCAGCGATTGCGAGTACTACGAGGCGGACGAGCCACGGGAGTATGTAGAGCGTCCCCAGGGCGAAGAAGCGCTGCTGCCCTTGCAGGACGCCCATCGCAACAGGAAAGACGAGCGCGGTGGAGAGTGAGAGAACGGCAACGACGACGACGCCGGCAGAGTGGATGTGAAGCAGGTTGGAAAGGGGGACGGCCAGCGGAAGCCCGACGAGCAGGAGCGGCGCCGTCGCGATGAGGGATCCGCGTAGCGCTCCTCGGGCGAGCCGTGCGGCGCCGCCCGCATCTCCCGAGGCGCCCCGCCGCGACACCTCACGCGATACCGCCATCTGGAGCGCCCCGGCTGGAATGAGCACGATCGCAAGCAGGCCGAGCAGCGCCGCGAGCGAGCCGTAGTCGTCGCTGCCGAGGATACGGCCGGCGGCGAGCAGGAAGACGTAAGCCGCGACGATGGATGCGCCGCTCGCCACGGCGAGCAGGGCACTGCTGCGCGCACCGCTTCGGCGTGACTCCGCTTGACGGAGAGTCGGCTCGGCTGGAGGACTGGCGGAGAGCACCGGCCCATTCTCCGGGAATCATCGGTCGCGAGCATGGTGGAGCGACTTGCGCCTTAGGCTTTTCGCGAAGAGAACCTCTACTCCGTCGGTTGGACGTCGGCCTCCTTGTCGAAGCGTCGAACGTGAGGGGTAGTCTGGACGCGGCAATCAGTCACCGACGGACTGTGCTTCGGTTACGTAGGTCTTACCTCTCGGGGGGTGAATCGTCACACCGCGCTCGATCGACGTCGTCATCCCGGTGCATAACGGCTGGAGACTGACGGCGAGGTGTCTCGAGCATCTCGGGCGGCAGACGACGCCTCACGAGGTGATCGTCTGCGACAACGGCTCGACCGACGGTACGCCCGAGTGCTTGCGGACATCGTTCCCCGACGTACGGCTGGTCGAGCTCGGCGCGAACGTCGGGTTCCCCGCCGCGTGCAATCGCGGAGTGGACGCCGGCAGCAGCGACGTCGTGGTTCTTTTGAACAACGACGTCGAGTGCCGGCCGGAATTCCTCGAACATCTCGTCGCGCCGTTTCGTGACGACGAACGTCTTGGCTCCGTGACGTCTCTCCTTCTTGCGCCAGGGGAGCAGTGCATCGAGAGCTTCGGTTTGGCGGTCGATCCGACGCTCGCCGGCTATCCGCGGCTTCGCGGGCTCCCTGCGCGCGAGGCACAGGCGACGAATCCGATCCTGGTTGGGCCATCCGGTGCGGCGGGCGCGTACCGCCGAAGGGCTTGGGATGACGTAGGTGGCCTGGACGAGGGAGTCTTCGCTTATGCCGAGGATGTCGATCTGGCGTTGCGGATCCGCTCAGCGGGGTGGTCGACAACCGCAGTGCCGCTGGCCGTCGCGATCCACATCGGCTCCGCGAGCGCCGTCGCACGCTCGGCATGGCAGCGGTACCAGGGCGGTTTCTCGCGTGGCTATTTCCTCCGCCGCTACGGTGTCCTTCGGAGTCGTGTCGCTGTGCGTACGGTCGTGACCGAGGCGCTGGTCGTCTTGGGGGACACCGTCGTCTTTTCGCATGACCTTGCCGCGCTACGAGGACGGGTCGCCGGCTGGCGGGCAGCGCGCGGTCGACCTCGGGTCGCCAGCCCGCCGGAGGCCATCGACCGGCGGATCACGTTCACAAAGAGCGTCGCTCTTAGGCTCCATGTCTATTCGGAGGCGAGCATCACGTCGTAGACTGCGCGCGTCCGCGCGATCATGTCGTCGACATCGAACAGATCCGTGACACGCTGCCGTGCACCCGCGCCGAGTGCTGCGCGTTCGTCGCCGTCCGCAACAAGCTGCCGGAACGCCGCCGCGATTGCCGCCTCGTCGCCGTAGCGAACGGCGACGCCCGAGTCGCCGATTGCCTCGATGTTCTCGGCAACGTTGGCGACGATCGCAGGCAGCCCATGTGCCATCGCCTCGAGTAGCGCAAAAGAGAGACCTTCGCGTTGCGACATGAGAACGAAGAAGTCGGCTGCGTCGAGGAGGCGATGGACGTCACTGCGGGAGCCGAGGACGCGAACGTGCTCGACGGCAGCGCGCTCGACCTGTGCGCGAAGCGGCCCGTCGCCCACGACCAGGATCGGGGTCGACGTCTCTTCTGCTGCGCGCACGACCGCGAGCGGATCCCTGCGCTCATCGAGGGAACCGACCCAAACGCCGACGACGTCTGACTTAGCGATTCCGAGCTCTGTACGCAGACGGCTTCGCTCACCCGCATCGGGTTCCGGAGCGGGACGAGCCCCGTTGTGGACGACTACGGCGCGACGGATCGCTGCGTGGCCCACGACTGACGCCAGTTGCCCATGCTCCGTGTTCGAGACACAGATCGTTCGGGACGCGGCACGCAGAATCGCACGGAGATTGAGCGCCGCAGCCTCCCGGCGGGCGCCGCCGAGACGTCGCAGCAGATGAAGCCCGTGCAACGTGACGACCGAGCGGCGTGCGGCGAGCAGCGGCAGAAACAATCCGGCCGCTGCTTCGCCATGGACGTGCAGGAGGTCGTAGCCGCGCAGCACTCGCCGCAGGTCGAGGACGCCTCTCACAACCTCGCGGATACCGGGCTTCCGCTTGGGGGCGACGTAGACACGTTCGAACCGGTAGCCGCGCATCTCGCTGAGCACGTCCACATACGTGTCGCCGCCTCCCCCAGCGTGCGGGAGCACGTGGAGTACCGAGTGGTCAGGGCTCGGCATACGTCTTCAGGACATGCTCGAAGGACCGATCGAAAGAGAGGCGGTCGGCGTTCCTGCGAAACCATTCGGCCGCGGAGTCACGCAGCGCGGCACCGCCGTCGTAAACACGCACGATCGCAGCGGCCAGCTCGGCACGATCGACCGATTTGGCAATCGCACCATTCGTTCCCTCCTCGACCAGCTCGACCGCGGCATTGTCGGGGCCTTCGACGACGACGACGGGGACACCGCGCGCCGCGGCTTCGATGATCACGAGGCCGTACCCTTCGCGGCGGGAGGGGAGGACGAGGCAGAGGGCGCCGGCGACCGCTCGGTCGAGCACAGCCGCGTCCACGAAGCCCGGTGCCACCACGCCACCGTCGAGCCCGCTCTCTGCAATGGCTTGCAGGACTCTCGCCCGTTCGGGCCCGTCGCCGTAGATCTCGCCGCGAAGCCCGGGAATCTGTCGCCGCGCCTCCGCGAGGGCCGGCACGAGCGCCGGCACACGCTTCTCCGGTATGTGCCGGCCGGCGAAGACGGCAACCAGCTGCGCCGGCCGGCGCTGCACGCTCTCCAGGGGGCCCCTGTACTGGCCCTCGAGGCGAGTCAACTCACCGAAGAAGCCCTCAGCCTGCAGACGGGCCTCGTGGAGCCGGGAAAAGCAGAACGCCCGTTGAGGCACCCGCATGCATGAACCCTGGATACGCCAGCCGATGAGGCCGCCAAGCGCGCCCAGGTATTCGCGCCAGTACTCGCGCGTCCAGACTTCGTGCCAGTCGACCACGAGCCGGAAGCGCCCTCGTCCGCGCGCGGCCCCCGCGGCAAGGAGCGAGAAGTAGGGGAACGAGGCCGTGTGGACGACGTCGTAGCGCCGTCCGTGCCGAAGCAGGTGAGTGAGAACCCCGAGTCCGAAGATCAGCGGCGGGAGGATCCGCCGCCTTCCGCCTGCGTAGAGTTCCATGCGCGGTGAGACGGCGACTACCCGCACTCCGGGAATGGACGGATCCTCGCCTCGTCCCCACTGCCGGCGAGTGAGGAAGGTAACCTCGTGGCCGCTGGCAGCCAGCCGCTCGGCCAGGTTTCTGTACCACCGTTCGGCACCGCCGATCGTGAAGGGATAGAGGCAGTCGTAGACGATGCAGACGCGCATGACGCAAATCCTTACAGGCCGAGAGGGCGCTGCCGCTGAGCGGATCAGCGCCGTGAAGTCTCGCGTATCCGTGGTGATCCCGTGTCTCGATGAGGCGGCGACGATCGCGGAATGCGTGACAAGCGCGCGTGCTGTGCTCGACGAGACCGGGCTGGCGGGTGAAGTGATTGTCGTCGACAACGGCTCGACGGACGGCAGCGGCGATCTCGCGCGAGCCGCCGGGGCTCTGGTCGTCGAAGAGCCGCGCCGCGGTTACGGGAGCGCCTATCTCGCGGGCCTTTCCGTCGCTCAGGGCGACTACATCGTCATGGTCGATGCCGATTTGACGTACGACTTCCGCGAGATCCCGCGTTTCGTTCGAGAGCTCGAGGACGGCGCGCAGCTCGTCGTCGGTGACCGCATGAGCAGCATCGCGCCCGGCGCGATGACAGTGCTCAGCCGGCTCGGCAACCCGCTTCTCTCCGGCTTCCTCAACGTTCTGCACCGAACAAACATCCGCGACGTCCACTGCGGGATGCGCGCACTTCGCCGGGACGTGTTGCCGGCCCTCAACCTGAGGACGGTCGGAATGGAGTTCGCATCCGAAATGGTGATCCGCGCGACGCGCGAGCGGCTCGACGTCAGGGAGATTCCGATCGAGCTCCATCCACGCGTCGGCAGCTCGAAGCTCTCGCCCTTCCGCGACGGTTGGCGGCATCTGCGCGTCATCCTCGTCTACAACCCGACGTTCCTCTTCCTGCTGCCGGGCGCGGTCATGTTTTTCGCCGGGTCGCTCATCACGCTGTTGGTCTTTGCCCACGTCCCGCTGTTCGGACGCAACCTCTACACGCACTCCCTGATCGTGGGGTGCCTGCTGATCCTGCTCGGCGTGCAGGCAATCGGACTCGGACTTTCGGCGCGCGCATTCGGCGTGTACTTCATCAGCGAGCAGGACGAGCTCTTCCAGAAGCTACGCTCGCGCCTTCGTCTCGAGCATGGACTGGCGCTCGCCGCGCTCGTCGGGATCGGCGGCCTCATCCTGATCGGCATCGTCGTCGGGCATTGGGCAGCCAGCGGCTTCGGGACCCTGAGAGAGGAGCGCCTTGCGATCCTTGCGGCGACGGTCGTCGCAGTCGGCGCTCAGATCTTCTTTACGTCCTTCCTGGTGTCGATCATCGGGCTCCGCCGCCGCGACGAGCCGTAACCCTCGCAATTGGCGAATGGCGGAGATTCTCTGACCAGCGGTTTGCCCACCGAGGGCCGCGAAGACGGCACGCTCACGATCGAGCAGCTGGGCCCACTCCCGATTCCTCTCGAGCCCCGGTCGATCAGGCCAACCGTGGTCATTGTCGTCCCTGCGCACAACGAGGAGGAGGTGCTCGCTCTCGCGTTCGCCGAGATCAAGAGAGTCATGGACTCTCTTGCCGCCGAGTGGTCGGTCATCTTCGTCAATGACGGAAGCCGCGATTCCACTCTCGACGCGCTCGAGAAGCTCTATCAGGGCGACGACCGGGTCTCGTATATCTCGCTCTCGCGGAATTTTGGTCACCAGAGCGCCTTGGCTGCGGGCCTCGATCACGCGGTGGGAGACGTCGTCGTCACGATGGACGCCGATCTCCAGCATCCCCCCAACGTCATCCCGACGCTGCTCCGAGCCTGGCAGCAGGGTTACGACATCGTGCATACGCGCAAGGTCGCGACGACGGACATCGGTCGTGTCCGCAAGGTCGTCACGCGGCTTGCATACCGTGCGATCGGCGCCACGGCGAGCGTCGAGTTCATCGCGCAGGCATCCGACTTTCGGCTCTTGGATGCGCACGCACAGCAGGCGATTCGCGACTTGCCCGAGCGCGGCCGTCTCTACCGCGGACTGGCCCGTTGGGTCGGGTTTCGCCAAGCCGTCGTTCCTTTCCACGCTGCGCGCCGTGTCGCCGGCTCTCCGAGCTATGGCTTTCGACAGCTCGCGTCGCTCTTCGGCCGGGCGTTCTTCGACTTCTCGAACGTGCCTCTCCGTCTTGCGCTTTTCCTCGGAACGTTCGCAATCGTCTTGTGTATGGCGTATCTCGCTTTCGTGCTGGTGGCATACATTGTCGGCAAGGCGATCCCGCCTGGATTCGTCTCGCTCATCTTCGTATTCGCCTTTCTCAGCTCGGTCAATTTGACGATGATCGGCGTGCTCGGCGTTTACGTCGCCCGCATCCACGAAGAGGTGCGGGCTCGTCCGACATACGTGGTTGCGCGGAACCGCATGCGCGGGCTTGCCACGCCGAGGTGACGGCGGTCGGGCCCGGTCTCCGTTCGTGCGTCGTGTGTGGAGGCGCGCTTCGGCCTGCATTGCGAAAGGATGGGTTCGATCTCGTTTCGTGTACGACGTGCGGGATGTTGATGCGGGGACGCCTGCCCGCACGCGACGAGCTGGAGGAGATCTACGCTCCCGAGTACTTCAAGTACTCCCCAGAGGCCCCGGCGGACGGCTATGCGGACTATTTCGGCGATGCCGGCCGGCACAGGGAGACGGCGAGGCGGCGCCTCTCGCTCATCGACCGGTTTGCACCGTCGCGAGGGAGGCTGCTCGATGTCGGCGCCGCTGCGGGATTCTTCGTCGACGAGGCGGTCCGCATGGGCTGGAAGGCGGAAGGAATCGACATTGCGCCGCAGGTCGTCGAATGGGGGCGACTCGAGCTCGACGCTCCGCTGCGTGTCGGCGAAGTCGCTGCCGTCGAAGGGCGAGGAACGTACGCAGTCGTCACGATGTGGGACTACATCGAGCATTCGCTGGACCCAGCAGGCGACCTGGCGACGAGCAATGAGCTCCTTGCGCCGGATGGGATCGTCGCGCTCAGCACCGGCGACCTCGACTCTGTGGCTGCCCGCCTCTGTCGGTCACGTTGGCACTTGCTCACTCCTCGCCACCACAACTTCTTCTTCAGTGCGGACACTCTGGTTCGGCTGCTCGAGCGCAGCGGTTTTGACATTGCGTGGCTGGGGCACCCGGGCTCCCGCTACTCGCTCGCGCATCTCGCGTACAAGTTCGATCGTGGGGTGAGAACCGCCGTGACGGCCACGGCGGCGCGACGCATCGCGACTTCGCGTTTCGGACGCTACAGCCTGCCGTTGAATCTTTTCGACATTGTCACGGTCGTCGCGCGGAAAGTGCGTGATCCGCCGCCCTAGCCCGAGAGCCTGCGTGGAAGGTCCACAGAGTCCAGCCGACGCGGCGCTTCCGCAGGTTTCGCATGTCGACGAATGCGTCGCCGGGCGCCGCCGTCGCAGCAGGAGCTGGAGCATCCCACGGCAGGACCTCGATCGTCGGATGCGCGGTGCTCTGCGGTCGCTCGCGCAGGACGAGGAGGACCGCAGGGTTCGGGACCCAGGCGAAGTACGTCGAGGGTGGGCCGAACTCGTCGTAGCGCACGAGCGGCGCTGCTCCTTGCGTCCAATTGGGCTTGACGAATACGACGCGCTGCGGCGTAGGTGTTCCAGGGCTGTCGAGAGCTGATCGCAGCATCTGCAGCTCGGTGCTTTGTGGCTTCACGACGAGCGTCGTGACGTCGCGTGCGGCGACTAGCACGCCGGTGAGAGCAAATGCACTGACCGCAACAAGGGCGGCCGCGATCGCCGGCCTGCCAAAACGTTGCGACGAAGATCCAGTCGCCCACAGACCGACACCGGCGAAGATGAGGAACAGCAACCCAAACGCAGCGAGCTCGGGCCAACTCGTCAACGTGCGGACCGAAAGTCGTGACGGTGGCGCAGAACGCAGAATCTCCGACAGCGGAAGGATGATCAGCGCCAGCGAGACGAAGCCCAGGAGTGCGGCAAGCATCAGGGCGACCATCTGCGCCGCGACGAGTCTGAACCCATGCTGTACGGGAGCCGCGATTGCTCGCGCGATTCCCCATAGCCCCAACCAGACGTAGAGCGTCAAGAGGGTCGAAAGCGCTCCGGTCGAGCGGTAGCTCGCGAATTGCTCCGCGACGGCGAGATTGGGAAGGTACGACAGAGGGATCAGCCCTGCCGCGAGCCCAAGGAATCCGAAGGCACCCCAGCCAGATTCGGCATGGAGGAGCAGGATTCCGACCGCCGCGACGACCACGATCGCCAACGCCAGGCTCTCCGTCGGAACGAGCCCGAACATCCCGAGACTGTTGACGAGTGGCTCGTTCCAGAACCAGCGCGCCTTTCCGACGAAGTCGTGGACGAGATTCGTCCGTCCGGACGTCGCGCCCCCGTAGAAGTGCACGCCGACTCTCACTGCTGCATAGGCGAACAACATCGCTACGGCAGCGACACCGAGGCTTTCGCCGAGCTTCCGCGAGGCGCGAGCAAGCTGTTCGGTTGGTCGCAACAGGTCGATCGCGGCGAACACCCAGAAGAACATCGCCGCGGGCTGATACGTGAGGAGCGCGAGGAGGAGAAGCGCTGCGGCCTCGGCACGACGGATTACGGCAGCGCGACCAGGCAGCCCGAAAGCCGACCGCAGCCGGAGCCATGCGAGCCCAGCGAAGATCGCGACGTACGGCGCCTCGAAAACAGCCGCCCAGGAAACGTAGATCTGGAACGACGCGAGACTGACGACGGACACGCACACGCCCGTCGACAGCCACCTCGCGAACCGCGCTTGCCGAAGCGCGTAATAGAGGAGTACCGCAAACAACATGACACCCAGCAGGGAGACGAGCCGGACGAGTCGCAACGAATCGACGTCCGTGGCCAAAGTGAAGGCGCCTCGAAGGAGGACCGCGTGAAACGGGCGGCCGAACGAAGTGGCCGTTTTGAAGAATTCGCCTCCGAGCCCTTCCCGCCACGCCAGGAGGAAATAGTCGTCCATGAATGCATAGGGAACGACGACCACCGGCAGGTAAGCCACAAGCGCGGCAATCGGCGCCACGAGGGCAAAGCGACGTTCGCCTGACAGCGAGCGGGGGGAGGGGGCCACGAGGGAGAGACGATAACGCCGGGTCCGTAGGCAGACTACGCTCCCGTGTCTCCCGTGAAAGCAGCGCCGCGGCTCACCGCATGGTGGCGGTCGCTCGAGTCGTGGGCCGGGTCGCGCAGCTCGGCTGCTGCGCTCGTCGCGCTGGCGCTGGTGGTCTTCGCCCTGGAAAGCATCTTCTTGCCGGCGTATCCGGGTCGAGACATGTCGCGCTACCTCGAGACGTTCTTCCAGCTCGGCTACGACGTGCCGGTGTATCCGGCGGTTCTCAACACCCGCGGCCCGCTCTCCGCTCTCGGGGTCGCAGTGCCGCTCGAAGTCGGAGGGTGGGCGGCCGAAATCTTGCTCGCGGCGCTCTACGCCCTCTCGATCCTGGCCTGGGCCCGGGTCGCGCTGACGTTCGGAGCACGCGCTGCGATCCTGACGAGCGCGCTCCTGCTCGTGTTCCCGAGCTACGGGATCCTGTTCCACCAGCTCGCGAGTGACGCGCTGTTCGCGGCCGGATTTGCCGGTTGGGCGTTGCTCACGACGCGGGCGATATTGCGCCCGTCGATCAGGGCGTTCGCTTTCGTTGGGGTCGGCCTGGGGGCGCTCGTGCTCGTTCGGCCCGCGAATCAGGTGCTGCTCGTGATGGCGCTGCTGCCGCTCGTCCTGCGCGCGCCGTGGCGTGAACGCCTTGCGTGGGCCGCCGCGCTCTTTGTTCCTGCCGTCGTGGTTTCACAGGCTTGGAAGGCAATCGCAGAGCTTCGCTACGGCGACGCGGTCACGCTCGAACCAAGCACCGGGCTGCTGGCGCTCGCTGCGGTGATGATCCCGCTGCTCCTTCCGTCGCCCTGGCGTGGGCGGCTCGGTGCAGCGGTCGCGATGCTCGTGGTCGCCGCACTTGCGGTCAAGGGGCTACCCGGTGAGAGCCCGGCGCAGTACACGCGCTCCGTCATTCGCAACGAGTCGAACCAGTTCGTCTACCGCACGTTCGAGCTCGAGCGAATCATGGCGCCCGAGAACGGTCCGGCGTCGCGCAGGTTGGCGCACGTCGTCGAGCAAAAGCTGCTCACGAGGGAGCCGTACCGCTCGTACGGGATCAACGTGCACGAGTTCTTCTCGTCGGGCAGTAACCGCATGTTCGGCGACCTGACCGGTGTCGCCAGCGGCGCGGACCTCGCTGCGGCGACACGGGAGGCGATTCGCAAGCACTCTGGGAAATTTGCCTCGAGCATCGCGCGCACGCTTTGGGAGGAACTGGCCAGCCGTCCCGTCTACGCGCCCGAGGGGGCCGGCGCGCCTGAGGCGGCCGGCGCCGGTGACTCCCAGGGAGCTTCGCAGCCGAACGAAGCGGAATTCATCGTCGTGAACGGTCGCCGTCTCCCGAAACCCTCCGAAGGCCAGCCGATCCCTGCCTCGGCGATCGGACCGCTCCTGTGGACGCCGGGAGGGTCGGCGCAAGAGATCTGGACGTCGCCGACGGACCACCGCTTCGTCTTCAGCGATCTGCGTGACGAACGGCGCTACGAGAAGCTCGGAGCGGACGTCGAGCGTCTGTCGAATCGCCTCCCGACACGCGACGGTGCCCAGACCGTGATCCACCGTCTAAACCAGGTGTCGCATCGCTTCCCGCCCCTGATCGCGTTCCTCGTCATAGGCGCGCTTGCCCTTGCTTTGCGACGTCCTCGCAACGTACTCGTCGCTTTCGCGCCGGCTGTCGCCGGGCTGGTCGTGATCGTTGCGACGGCCCTGGTTGCTCCTTCGGTCGCCGAGTACGCCGCGCCGGTCGGCCCCGCGTTCGTGCTCCTCGCGGCTGTGGGTGTCGTCGGCGTACCCGCGCGGCGTCGGCGCCCGGTGCATCGGGAATCTTGGCGCCCGCTCGCCGGCCTCGCCGCCGGGGCGGGCGCAGCCGCTTGGGCAACGAAGATCTACGTCGAAAGGCTGAAAGACTTCGTGGACGGCGCGGGCGCGCCGAACGATCTGGACATCTTCTTGCGCGCTGCCGGGAAGGTTCTCCACGGCGCATCCCCGTTTGTCTACGACGGCGACAAGACGTTCGCGTACCCACCGTTCCTCGCCTGGCTCGTCGCCCCGTTGCATCCGCTCAGCGGCTCGGCGGCAGGATTCGTGTGGACGCTGCTTTCCCTCTTGATGGTGGCAGCTGCACTCTGGCTGCTCGAGTTGCGCGACTGGCGCTGTTACGCGCTCGTGTTCGTGTTCCCCTTCACGCGGAGCTCCATCGACCTCGGGACGATCGAGCCGCTTTTGCTCCTTGCAGTCGCCGCCGCGTGGCGCTGGCGGGACCGCGCGCTGCAGACAGCGGTCGCAGTCGGCGGTGCGATCGTGCTCAAGCTCTTCCTCTGGCCGCTCGGAGGCTGGCTCGCCATTACAGGCCGCCTGCGCGGTGCAGCCGCCGCGGTCGCGTTCGCGTTTGCGCTCGCATTCGTGAGCTGGGCAGCGATCGGATTCGCGGGAATCGGCGACTACCCCGGCCTTCTCCGGCATCTCGCAAACGACGAGTCGACGTCCTCGTACTCCGTCGTCGCGCTCGGCGTGCGTGCGCATCTGCCGCTGCTCGCCGCACGAATCATCGCTGTGCTCGTGACTCTCGCGCTGCTCGCCGCGGCGGTCTGGGTTGCACGCGACGAGCGTCGCACGCCGCGCGACCGTGACGTGGCAACTCTGACCATCACACTCGCGGCCGCCCTAGCGGCGTCGCCGATCGTCTGGGTGCATTACTTCCTCCTGCTGCTCGTTCCACTCGCTCTGACCCGTCCGCGCCTTTCGCTGCTCTGGCTCGTTCCGTTTGCGCTCCAGCCACTCGGTGAAGCGGCGTGGCCGGCGGGCGATGCACGCAAGCTGGGCGTGGCGCTCGTCGTGACGCTCGTGGTTCTGGGTGCTGCCGTTATTCGCCCTGAGTGGCGTCCGGCGCTGACCCGCAATCCGCCCCTTAGGCTGTGGTCGTGGCGATGAAGCTCGTGATGACACTCCTCGCACGGGACGAGGCGGACATCGTCGACGCGCAGATCAGGTTCCACCTGAACGCAGGCGTCGACTTCGTGATCGCGACGGACAACCTGTCGCAGGACGGAACCACAGAGATTCTCGAGTCATATGCGAAGGCAGGTCAGCTCCATCTGATTCGCGAGGACGGTGAGTACCTCCAGCAGGCGGAGTGGATCACACGCATGGCGCGACTAGCAGCGACCGAGTTCGGCGCTGACTGGGTCATTCACAGCGACGCGGACGAGTTCTGGTGGCCGAGGGGAGACTCGTTGAAGGAAGTCTTGAGGTCGATTCCGACTCGCTACGGCATCGTCCGGGCGCTGCTCCGCCACTTTGTGCCCCGCCCGGACGACGGATCCTCTTTCGCCGAGCGGATGATCGTGCGCATGTCCACGTCCGCGCCGATCAACGACCCGAGGAGTCTCTTCCGCCCGAACCTGAAGATCATCCACCGATCCGACCGGAACGTGAACGTCTCGATCGGCGCCCAGCGCCTGATCGACTCGACGCTCGTGCCCTTGCGCGGCTGGTATCCGATCGAGTTCTTTCATTTCCCGGTGCGCAGCCTCCAGCAGTGTGAGCGGAAGTACGCACATCAGCAGACGGGACCGGGGCAGACCCCGAGCCCGTACTACGACCGGGTTCGAGCGCTCATCGACGAGGGCCGGCTCGAGGAGGTCTACGGATCGTTGGTCGTAGACGACGGTGCGCTCGAGCGCGGTCTCGAGAAGGGATCGCTCGTCATCGACACGCGCCTTCGCGATGCGCTCCACGCGCTAGCCGAGGGAAAACAGCTCACCTTCCCTCGACCGACGGTCGTCGACGAGGCGGCGTACGCCGTCGACGTGGCGGCGCTGGGCGAGGCGGACCTCGTCCGTTTGCAGAGGCGGCTGGACACCCTCGAGCAGCGCCTGCTGACGATCGAGCGGCAGCCTAGTGTCCGCGTCGAGCGCAAGCTGCGCGCGATCGCGAAGAAGCTCCTCCGTCGCAACTCGCCGGAAGCGGCATGAAGCTCGTCGTCACGGTACTGGCGCGGGACGAGGCCGACGTCATCGACGCGCAGGTCGCCTTCCACCTGAACGCCGGCGCCGACTTCATCATCGCCACAGACAACAACTCGCAGGATGGAACGACTGAGATCCTGGAGGCATACGCACGGGACGGCGTTCTTCATTTGATCCGCGAGCCGGCCGAGGGGCTCCGCCAAGGCGAGTGGGTGACGCGTATGGCCCGCCTGGCGGCGACCGAGTACGGAGCGGACTGGGTGATCAACAGCGATGCCGACGAGTTTTGGTGGCCGCGCGGCGGCTCCCTCAAGGAGGTCCTCGTCGCAGTGCCCGACACGTACGGTGTCGTACAGGCTTTCTGGCGTTCGTTTGTGCCTCGACCGGACGATGGGGAGTTTTTCGCCGACCGGATGACTGCGCGCCTGTCACAGCACGCGCCGATCAATGATCCCACTAGCTTCTACCGCCCCGTGGTCAAGGTCGCACACCGTGCGGATCCAGCGGTCACTGTCGCGCGCGGAAACCATGCCCTTGCGGACAGCCCGCTCTTGCCACTGACAACCTGGCACCCCATCGAGGTGCTCCACTTCCCGCTCCGATCGCGAGCGCAGTGGATGCGCAAGGTAGAGCTCCAGGGAGAAGCGTTCACAAAGCACATCGAGCGTTCGGGCACCGGCTACCACCTGCAGGGTTACGACGCGCTCCAGAGGGGGCGCATCGACCAGCAGCACGATTCGCTCGTAGTCGACGACGAGGCGGTTGCACGCGGCGTGGACCGGGGGACGCTGGTGATCGACACGCGCCTACGCGACGCGCTGCGTAGCCTTCGTACCGAGGCGCCGGGGCGCCGGTTCGCCCTTCCGGCAGAGCGGGACGAGCCGCTGTCGCTCCCACCGCCGACGGTTGCCGAGGACACCGCCTACGCCGTCGAGGCCGGCGTACTCGGCGAGGCCTACGCGGTCCGCGCTCAGCGCCGGCTCGACGGGATCGAGGAGCGGCTCCTCTCTCTCGAGGAGGGATGATGCAGATCGCCGGCGGCGCCCCTCGCTAGGGTTACGCCGATGCATCGAACGAAGACGCGATTCGCCGCGCGGATCAACCGCGTCGCCTCGGGGTTGGAGCGGAGAGGCGTCGTCGCCACGTACGAGCTCCACGATCGCCTGCTCGCGAATAGGGCGAGCAGGCGTAGCTTCACGCGCGACCGGCCGACACTCGACAGCACGCAGCAGCAAATCCTCGACCGGCTGCGGGAGGAAGGTTTCGCGACCCTCCCGCTCACCGAGCTTGTTCCCGATCCGGCAGTGTGGAACGAGCTCGAGAGGGAGTCCGCAAGCTTCGTCGCCGACACCGAAGCCGGTCTCGCCCGTGAAGGGGAGGGCGCCGAGGCGACTCTTCGGCGCCGCGCGGGGAAGGAATTCGTCATCCGCAAATACTCCTCCGACGTGCAGCTCGGCCTCGACAATCCGTGGCTTCGGTTCGGAATCAATCGGCGCGTGCTCGACCTTGCAAATGCATACCTCGATATGTGGTCGAAGCTCGAGTACCTCGACCTCTGGTACACGCCGCCAGCCGGACACGACGACCGCCGCTCGTCGCAGCGCTGGCACCGCGACTTCAACGATCGCCACCTTCTGAAGGCCTTCATCTATCTCGTCGACGTCGACGAGGACACCGGCCCGTTCGAATACGTCCCACGGAGCGCGCCCGGCGGCGAGCTCGACGCGCACTGGCCGTGGCGTCCGCTCGGGGACAACTATCCACCCGAGGAGGAGCTGGCGGCCCGAATCGGCGACCGGGCCGTCACCTTCACGGCACCGAAAGGCACGGTCATCTTCTGCAACACGTCCGGTTTCCACCGTGGCGGCCTCGCGCGCGCGAGGCCGCGAGTGCTCGCTACGTTCACGTGGGACTCGCCTGCCTCGCTGAAGGCGCTATCGGAGCGGAACTACGCCTGCGTTCCGACCAACGGCGCGGCGTTGAGCGAGGCGCAGCGCTACGCGCTGACCTGATCGCTGCGACCAAGGTTTTTCCCGGCTGTCAAGCTCTGTCGCGACCTGGCAGCTTGAGCAGAGCAGAGGTCGCCACCCTCTTCGCCTTCCGAACGCTGTACGGCCTCAAACGGATTCGCGGGCGCGCCTGATACGCCTCTTCCATGAACGTCGCGTTCGCAATCACCTTGCGAGGTAGGTCGTGCTTGGAGTCCGTACGGGTGATCCATGTGAAGCTGTCGCTGAGGAATTCATGGTCCGCGCCCCAGGTGACGAGCTCCTGCCTGAAGCAGCTGAGTCCCACACCCGTTGCGGTCTGAGCGACGGACTCGGCCGAGACCGAGCCGCTGCGCCAGTGCGGAATCCGTGGACCGATTTGCTCAGTGGTATACGCAGCCATGTTCGAATGGTGTAGAAACGCGACCCCGTCGTCGCTGAGGACGCGGACGAGCTCGGCGAGGTATGCGTCCATCACATCCTGCTCGACGTGCACTAGGGAGTCGAACGAGAAGGCGAACTCGACCGTTCGATCCTGTACAGCAGCAAGGCTCTTGCCGTCGTTGACGTGGAAGCTCAGCGTTCGGTCTCTTCGGAAGCGGCGACGACAGGCTTCCACGCACTTCCCGGAAAGGTCGATGCCAATGAGTTCCTCGCAGTGATCTCGCAGAAAGGTGGTCCAGCGACCGTACCCGGGCGCGATCTCGAGGAGCCGGCTAGCCGGAAGAAACCGCTCGACCCGAGGGTAGAGGGTGGCGTGCCACTGGCGTTTCGGCCCGCCCCACCAGTCGGACCATTCCTCACCTCCGTAACGCCAGTGGAAGCCTCGGTCCCAATAGCCGGAGTTCTCGTTCAGATCGGGCATCGGGTTGTGTCAGTCGACGCGTTCGACCGACCACTCGAGTAGCGGCCGCACGACGCCGCTCATCTGGCCGGTGAAGCGTCCTCGCGCGCTGTCTCCATCGCCGGGATCAAACACGGTGAACGACACCGCTTCGTACCGCTGCGCTCGCTGGTAGAGCTTCGGCGCGCGTAGCGTGCAGACCGCGACGTCGACGGTAGTCGTCCCCTCGTGGAGAAGGTTGGCCGGGATCCACGCCGTCGCGGTGTAGACGCCCGGCGTGGACGAGTCCTGCGCCTGCGCGGCGATGTCCATCGCATTGAATGCGATGTCGCCTCGCCGGTCGTGGACTCTGATTTTGGCGAAGACGGCAGGACCGTCGCGAAGTACGCGGAAGCGAATCTCGATTCCCACTGGGTCGCGCGCATCAACCGTCTCGATCGAATGGCCGTCCTGGTCGATCACGCGGACGGACAGGAGGCGCGCAAGGTCGTCCCCCGGCGCCGACTCGTCGTCCGGCCACGAGATGCGCGAGTCGCTGCTGTGCGACGAGTGCAAGTAACGGGTGACGACCTCTGAAGGCTCGCCGTCCTCCACGATCGTGCCGCCGTCGAGCCAGATGACCCGATCACAGAGCTGGTTGATCGTCTGCATGTTGTGCGAGACGAACAACACCGTGCGGCCCGTGCCGCTGAAGTCCTCCATTCGTCCAAGGCATCGCTGCTGGAACTCGGCGTCCCCGACGGCGAGGACTTCGTCGACGAGCAGGATCTCCGGCTCGAGATGGGCGGCGACGGAGAACGCGAGCCGCACGTACATCCCGCTCGAGTAGCGCTTCACGGGCGTGTCGATGAATTTCTCGATCCCGGAGAACTCGACGATGTCGCTCAGCTTGCGCTGGATCTCGCGGCGCTTCATGCCGAGGATCGATCCGTTCAGGAAGACGTTCTCCCGGCCGGTCAGTTCGGGATTGAAGCCCGTGCCGACCTCGAGGAGACTGCCGACGCGACCCCGGATGATCGCGCGCCCCGTCGTAGGCGCCGTGATTCGCGTCATCACCTTGAGCAGCGTGGATTTGCCCGCCCCGTTGCGTCCGATCACCCCAAGCACCTCGCCTTCGCGAACGCTGAAGCTGACGTCGCGGAGCGCCCAGATCTCCTGCCGCTCGTGCGGATCCACCCGTCCGGCGAGGCGAGCGGCTGCTCGGGCCATCGAGTCGCGCAGCGTCCCGTAGGCCGCCTGCATCTGCCCGATCCGGTAGCGCTTCGAAAGCTCCTGTGCTTCGACCGCGACGGACATCAGATCGTGTCCGCGAAGCGCGGCTCGTAGATGCGGAAGACCGCCAGCCCGAGCGCGAACACCAGGATGGCCACCGATACGCTCACCGCCGTCTGACCCCATTGCGGCGCCGTCTCGCCGAGGATGGCCCAACGCCAGCCCGCGATCACGCTCGACATCGGATTGAGTGAGAAGAGCCACTGCCACTTCGTCGGAATCTGATCGAGGGCGTACATCACGCCCGAAACGAGGGGCAGTATCTGCAGAAAGACCGGGATCATGTAGGG
>JBBWZE010000313.1:0-5393 GCA_039648845.1 Actinomycetota bacterium
CGAGTCCATGAACTCCGTGCGGTAGTGCTCGCCGATGTTGAAGGAGTCGATTCCGACCGCCTCGGCGAGGACAGCCTCCTCGATGGCGTTCCGGATCACCTGGTCGCCCCGGACCGGCAGCCCGGCCCGGTCGACCGTCACCGGCAGGAAGGTGTCGAGTCCAAATTCGAGCGTGGGCATCGCTTGCTTGCTCCCTCCTGGAGTTGCGTTGATTCGGCTTGAGCCGTCCGGTCTTGGGTCGTGGCTCGTCGGCGCGCCAACAAGCCACCTCGCGCTCGGCCTCAGGCCGGCCGCGCTACCCGTTACTTGAGTGCTCAAACGTCTCGGCCCGAGCCGTTATTCCAAGGGCCGCCGGCTCGCCTGGCTGCTGCCGCGTCCCCGCGCACAACGCGTCGGGGAGACCTCATTAACGGTGACTAAACCGCGGGGGGCGGTGCGGTCGAGTCGCGGACGACGAGTCTCGTCGCTAGCTCGACGTGGAGCGTTTCGAAGCGTTGCCGTTCCAGGAGCCGGATCAAGAGACTGACTGCCGTGCGCCCCATCTCCGCGAGGGGCTGGCGCACGGTCGTCAGCTCGGGCGTCACGATTGTCGCGTGCTCGACGTCGTCGAACCCCACGATCGACAGGTCCTCCGGCACGCGTAGGCCGCGTGCTCGTGCGGCCTGAACCGCTCCGATCGCGATGTTGTCGTTGAAGGCGAAGATGGCCGTCGGCGGCTCAGGAAGGTCGAGGAGGTACTCCGCCGCCTCCCGGCCGGGAGGAATCTCGGGCTCGGCCTCCACCTCTAGTGAGCGATCGGGAAGGATCCCTGCCGCGGCAAGCGCCCCGCGGTAACCTCGGCGGCGATCCTCGGTTGCGAGCCAGCCGCTCGGCCCGGTGATCTGTGCGATTCGCCGATGCCCGAGCTCGAGCAGATGGCGCATCGCCTGATCGGCACCGGACGTATGCGCGGCCGAGACTGACGGGATCCGCTCGTCGAGCGGCATCAGCGGGTCTAGCACGACGAACCGATAGCCGCTGTCGAGGAGCCGCTCGAGCTCGTCGCTCGACTCCTCCGGCAGGATGATCAGCGCGCCGTCGGTCAGGCCGTGCAGCCGGTCGAGCACAGAAACTTCACGGTCGTGCTGGCCGCCGGTGGGTGACAGGACGATCTGCAGGTTCCGCTCGGAGAGGGCCTCGGCGGCACCCGCGAGGATGGCCGAGAAGTACGCCGGGTAGACGAGAGGGACGAGGATCCCGACCAGCCCGGTACGGCCGGCGGAAAGACCGCGGGCGTTCCGATTGGCTGTGTAGCCGTTCTCGCGGATGACCCGGCTGACGAGATCGCGCGTCTCGTCGGAGACGTCACCTCGGCCGTTGAGAACTCTCGAGACCGTCGCGATGGACACACCGGCGAGATCCGCGATCTGGCGGATGGTGGGACGCTGTGAGGCCGCCTGGGACATCGAGCAATTGAAGCATGTTCCGGAACATTCCGAAAATCCTAGCTCTGAATTTTCGCGGAGTTTGCGAGGAAGGGCTTGATTTGGACGCCGAAAGGTGGTAACCGTTCCGGAAACGTTTTCGGACAGTCCGGTGAACGCGCCCGCTCCGGGCCAGAAAGGACAGCAGATGCGTCGCACCCCCCGTACCACTCGTTGGGTCGTCATCGCCGTCGCCGCTGGTTGCGCCGCGCTGGCGGCGGTCCTCAGTACGTCTACCCCGGCCGCTGTCGACAGGGCGGCCGTTCCCGCAGCCCATAAATGCCTCGTCATGACGGGGTCGGGCGACCCCGCCTTCACCAAGAACTTCAACCCGTATGCGGGTGGCGGCCTGCCCACGAATTCCATCGCCCAGGGCGCCTTCTACGAGCCGTTGATCGTCACGCCGGCAGGCGGTCGTCACACACTTCCCTGGCTGGCCCGCAGTTGGAAGTGGAGCAACGGCAACAAGACTCTCACGCTGAACATCGCTCGGAACGCCAAGTGGTCCGATGGCACGCGGCTCACGACGGCGGACGTCGTCTACAGCCTGACCGCCGGGCGGCAGGACAAGACCATGGACAGGATCGGCCTGACGGGCGCGGACAACGAGATCGCCTCGATCAAGGCCAAAGGTGCCCACGGCGTTGTGATCACGCTGAAGACGAAGGACTCTCAGTTCATCGCCGCCATCCTGAACCGGCAGTTCGTTGTCCCGAAGCACATCTGGTCGAAGATCAGCGACCCAGCGACGTTCACGAACCCGAACCCTGTCGGCTCAGGGCCCTTCAACGTCGTTTCCCGCTTCACCACGCAGGACTACGTCCTCAACAAGAATCCGCACTATTGGCAGCCGAAGTTGCCGAAGATCGCCTGCCTCGAGTACGTCCAGGCGACGTCGAACGACGCGGCGCTGGCGCTGATCCAGAACGGCCAGGTCGACTGGACGCACAACTTCGTCCCGAACGCCGAACAGGCCTACGAGGCGAAGGACCGCAAGCACTACCACGCGTTCTACTCGAACTCCGACTACCCGATCTCGCTCGTGTACGACGACACGCAGTACCCCTACAGCCTGGTGGCTTTTCGCAAGGCGGTCAGCCTGGCGATCGACCGCAAGTCGGTTTGGAAGCTGGGCGAATACGGCTATGAGCCGCCCGCCGACGCGATTGGTCTCAGCGGTCTCTTCCCACAATGGGTCACCGACCCAGCGGTGAAGAAGCTCGCGAAACAGATGGCAGCCTACAATCCGACCGGCGCCAAGAAGCTTCTGACGGATGCGGGTTTCACGTACAAGGGCAGCCGCCTCATCGACCCGAAGGGAGACGCAGTCAAGCTCGACATCCACGTCATTTCGGGCTGGTCGGACTGGGTCGCATCGAACCAGATCATCACGAAGAACCTCAGGGCGATTGGACTCGACTCCAACGTGCGGCTCGAGCCGTCCTGGGGCGACTGGTTCCCAAACGCGTTCTCGACGAAGAACCCGACGCTGCTGTGGCAGGTCGCCTCACGGGGGTCGCCATACGGTTACTTCTACGCGAACCTGTCGAAGAACGCGTTCATCCCGTCGGGACAGGACGCGACAGCGACCGGGAACTGGCAGCACTTCTCCGACGCAAAGGCAACGTCGCTCCTCGACCAATGGAAGGGGACGCTCGACCCCAAGACGCAGCACAAGATGGCAACGCAGCTGCAAAAGTTGTGGCTGCAGAGCCTGCCGATCGTCCCGGTGATGATCGGTGCGCGGTGGTCGACCTACAGCACCAAGTACTTCCACTGCTTCCCCACGGCGAAGAACTTCTATGCCGATCCGATCTTCACCACGAATCCCGACAACGTGCTCTTGTTCACACGTGTCTGTCCGGGAGGTAAGAGCGGCCCCTGAGCCGCCCCTAAGACCACCCAACGGCGGGCGGGTCTCCTCCTCTCCGCCCGCCGTTTACCCTCCGAGGACCGAACATGCGCTGGTTCGCCCGTAGGCTCGTCTTCTACGTCTTCGCGATTTGGGTCGCGCTGACGGTCAACTTCCTGCTTCCCCGGCTGATGCCCGGTAGCCCGATCAGCGGGCTGCTCGCACATCTGAATCCCTCGCAGCTTGCGGCCAATCCTGGCATCGTGCAGACCTACGAGGCGCTGCTCGGTGGAGGTCACCACTCGATCTGGCAGGACTACGTGACGTATCTCCACCGGATCGTGCACTTCGACTTCGGCCTCTCGACGTCGAACTACCCGACACCGGTGTCCGAGGTGATCGGGCGGACCCTGCCGTATTCGATCTTTCTCGTCGGCGTCGCTTTCCTGCTTTCCTTCGTCGTGGGCACTGCGGTCGGCATGGTGGCCGCCTGGCGCCGCGGCGGCTTCGTCGACAATCTGATCGTCCCGGGGTTCATGGCGCTCGGCGCGTTCCCGGCCTTCTTCACGTCGCTGCTCGGGGTCTATTTCCTCGGGCTGAAGCTGCACTGGTTTCCGATTCAGCACGCCTACGCGACCGGCCTCAGTCCGGGCTTCAACTGGACCTTCCTCTCGAGCGCCTTTCGCCACGCCCAGCTGCCGATCCTCGTGATCGTCGCTGCCTATGCAGGTGGGTGGGTGCTCAACATGCGCACGGTGATGATCAACACGATCGGAGAGGACTACGTGACGATGGCGCACGCCAAGGGCTTGCGCGACCGTCGCGTGATGACGCACTACGCGGCGCGCAACGCGATTCTGCCGCCGCTCAACGGGTTCGCCGCGCTGTTCGCAAGCGCCGTGGGAGGACTCGTCTTCGTCGAGTACATCTTCAGCTACCCGGGCGCCGGTTACACCCTTCAGCAGGCGGTGCTCGGCAACGACTACCCGCTAGCGCAGGCGATTCTCGTCGTGCTCTCCATCTGCGTCATCCTCGCGAACCTGATCATGGATGTGCTCAACCTCGTCCTCGACCCGCGCCTGCGGACCGGTTGATGTCGCAGCTCGATCCGACACTCGATCCCACCCTCGACCTCTCGCTCGCGGCGCCGCGGCGGCTGCGCGGTCGAGTCCGTGTCCCCAGCTGGGTCGTGCTCCTGCTCCGCAACCGAAAGTCGCTCATCGGCCTCGTCATGGTCGCCTTCGTCGTGGTCATTGCTCTGATCGCGCCGCTTATCTCCGTCGCTCACCCGAATGACTTCAACATCCTCGCGACGCGTCAGGCGCCGTCCTGGCACCACCTGTTCGGCACGACCGATCAGGGGAGCGACATCTTCTCTCAGGTCGTGCTCGGCGCCCGCCGCTCGCTGTTGCTCGGCGCGGCCGCGGGAGCGCTCGCCACCGTCCTCGCGGCGTTCCTCGGCATTACCGCGGCGTACGCGGGCGGAGTCGTCGACGACGTCGTGAACTTCCTCATCAACGTCTTTCTGACCATCCCGGCGATTCCGCTGCTCATCGTCGTCTCCGGTTACCTCAAGAGCCGTGGCATGGGGACGATGATCCTCGTTCTCGCGCTCGTCCTCTGGGCCTTCGAGGCCAGGATCCTCCGTGGGCAGGCACTGTTGCTGAAGAGCCGCGACTTCGTCCAGGCGGCGAAAGTGGCCGGCGAGTCGACGTGGCGCGTGGTCTTCAGCGAGCTGATGCCCAACATGATCAGCCGCATCGCGGCGGCATTCGTGCTCGTGTTCTACATCGCGCTCCTGACGGACGCGGGACTCGAGTTCCTCGGTCTTGGAGACCAGTCGGTGACTAGCTGGGGCGTGACGCTTTACTGGGCGCAGACCAACTCGACTGTGCTGCAGGGTGAGTGGTGGCCGTTCTTCTTCCCCGGTGCGGCGCTGGCTTTCACCGTGCTCGGCCTCGTCCTGATCCTCGCCGGGATCGACGAGGTCAGCAATCCGCGCCTGCGAACCGAGAGGACCGAGCGCCGGCGACTTCTGCGCGCTCTCTTCGGTGGCCGTCTCGTCGCAAGGACATCAC
>JBBWZE010000314.1:0-2553 GCA_039648845.1 Actinomycetota bacterium
CGCCTGCAGCCGGAGAACGACACCATGGAGCCGATCCGCTCGCGCGAGGTGCAGGTTCTCGGGCGCGTGGTCGGGGTACTGAGGAAGGTGGCATGAGCGCACTGCTGACACGAAGTCCGGCACCTCGGCGCACGCGCGAGGGCGATTGCCGGCCGCGACCCGAGCCCGAGTCTGGTCCGACGCTCGATGACGTCGTCTCGCGCGCGTGGGAGATCCTGCGGGCCGGGCTCCCCGCCACGTGCCCGGCGTGCGGGGACGAGTTCGCGCCTCGCCCCTCGGCGGGAGCGGGGATCGTCGGCGGCCGCTGCCAGTCGTGCGGCACCACGCTGTCCTGACACGTGTAGCCTGCCGCGGCACATGAGCGCCGACGACGACCGCGCCCGGCTGGCCCAGCTCCAGCGAGACTGGATGCAGGCAGTCGGGGATCGCGACATGGAGCGGCTCGAGGAGATCGTCTCGCCCGGCTTCCGCTTCACGGCGATCCACCTGAACCCGGAGCCGATGACGCGCGAGCAGTGGATGGCGGCGGCGCGCGAGGGCTACACGATCGTGTCCTTCGCCTACGAGTCGATGGACATCGACGTGTTCGAAGGCACGGCGATCGTCCACTCCCGCTATTCGCAGGTCGCGAACTTCCACCACACGAGCCTGTCCAACGCGTTCCGGCTCACCGACGTCTGGAACCGCGGCGAGGACGGGAACTGGCGGGTCGTCGCCCGCCACTCGTCGATCCTGAGTTAGCTCGACGAGTACTCGAAGAACCCGCGGCCGGTCTTGCGGCCGAGCAGGCTCGCCTCGACCATCCGGTTGAGCAGCGCGGGGGCGACGGAGCTGGGGTCGCGGAACTCCTCGTACAGCGACTCCGAGACGGCGAGCAGCGTGTCGAGCCCGATCAGGTCCGCCAGCCGCAGCGGCCCCATCGGGTGGGCGCAGCCGAGCACCATGCCGCGGTCGATGTCCTCGCGCGAGGCGAAGCCGGACTCGTACATGCGGATCGCCGACAGCAGGTACGGGATCAGCAGCGCGTTGACCACGAAGCCGGCCCGGTCCTGGGAGTCGATGCACTCCTTGCCGAGCGTCTGCTCGGCGAACTCGCGGGCGCGCGTGGCCGTCTCGTCCGCGGTCATGATCGAGTGCACGATCTCCACGAGCGGCAGCACGGGCACGGGGTTGAAGAAGTGCAGCCCGATGACCTTGTGCGGCTGAGACGTGCCCGCGCCGAGCTTCATGATCGGCACCGAAGAGGTGTTGGAGGCGAGGAACTGCGCGTCGGGCAGTAGCTGGTCGAGCCGCTTGAACACATCGCGCTTGGCGTGCTCGTCCTCGATGATCGCCTCGATCACGGCGTCGGCGCCCTCGACGTCGTCGAGCGTGGTCGAGAAGGCCAGCCGGTCGAGCGCCGCTCCCCGGTCCTCCTCGGAGACCTTCCCGGAGCGCACGCCGCGGCTGAGCGACTTCTCGATCGACGCGCGCGACTTCTCGGCACGTCCCGGATCGACCTCGACCACGGTCACGTCCACGCCCGAGCGGGCGCACACCTCCGCGATCCCCGAGCCCATGAGGCCGCCACCGATCACTCCGACACGCATGGCCGGGCACGGTATCTCACCCGGCGATCAGAACCGTGCGCCGCCAGGACGGCGGCCTCGCGCTCGCGGCGCAGCGAAAGCGGCTAGGCAGCTTCGGCGTCGACGGGCACGACGCAGACGCAGTTGAGCAGCTTCGTCGAGCCCGGGAGGACCAAGCGGCCGGCGCCGCGCTCGGCAGCTGCCTGCCGAGCGACGTCCGTCGCTTCCTTCCGGTCGTCGACGTGCTGCGCAACCGGCGTCTCGGAGCCGTGCGCATCGATGTAGATCACGTCATACATGTCGTCGTCAGTGTGAGGTGGGGAGCGGACATATACCGCTTGGTCTGATCACGATACCTTTACCCGCGCTACCGTTCCAGATCGCAGACCGAGCAGTTTGCGGAGGTGTCACGCCTTCGAGGAAAGTCCGGACACCACAGGGCACGGTGGTCGGTAACGCCGACCCGGGGAAACCCGCGGGAAAGTGCCACAGAAAACACACCGCCCACGTCCGTGGTCATCGACCACGGGCCGGCAAGGTTGAAAAGGTGCGGTAAGAGCGCACCGGCGTCGCGGTGACGCGGCGGCCAGGCAAACCCCACCCGGTGCAAGGCCAAGCAGGACCGTTTGCAGGTTGCCCGCCGAGGTCCAGGTCGGCCGCTCAGATGGATGGCTGCTCAAGACAAAATCCGGCTTACAGGTCTGCTACGGGAAGGGTCTCCGGTGACGGGGGCCCTTCCTACTTCCATAGGCTTTCGATACCCGCGTAGACCGTTCTGATCCGCGGAATTTGCGGGACCGGATGACTGGGCCGGTACGGACCGCTTGGTATGGGCGTGCTCGAATGTGCTCTCGGCGGACGGAAGAGGGCACGTTTTGGCCCTTGTGGCCATCGAGCCGGAGTGCGAACATGTGTTCGTCTTGATCGTCTGCATCCTCATCCCGCGCTTCGAGCTCGCCGTCGCCGCCGGGGGTCGCGAGGCGCT
>JBBWZE010000137.1:0-2882 GCA_039648845.1 Actinomycetota bacterium
TGGCCGACGATCCGGAGCCGCACCTCGCCGAGCTCCGGGAGCGGCTCGCAGACTGGGCGCGTCGGTTCGAACAGGGTGTAACGGAAGAGGAGTTCAGCGAGTCGGTTCGCCGTGACGTGGCTGCTACTGGAGGCGACGTGGAGACGTATGAGCGCGCAATGCCGTTCTGGCAGTCCTATGCCGGACTGAAACGCTACTGGGAGCAGCGCCGTGCCCCTTGAGCTGGGTCCTTTGCGCGTGCGGAACTTCCGTCTGCTCGCGGGCGCGCGAACGATCTCGTTCTTCGGCACGAATCTCGCGCCGATCGCGGTGGCGTTCGCCGTGCTCGATCTGACGGGGTCGGCGACCGACGTCGGAATCGCCTTCGCCTGCTGGACATTGGCCCAGATCTCCACGCTGTTGATCGGCGGCGTCGTCGCCGACCGGCTCCCGCGGCGGCTCGTGATGCTGTCGTCCGATTCGGCGAACTTCGCGATTCGGGCCGCCATGGGCGCGCTGCTTGTCAGCGGGCACGCCCGCGTCTGGGAGATCTTCGTCCTGCAGGCACTCGGCGGCGCCGCGACCGCCTTCTACTCACCCGCCTCGACCGGCCTCGTCCCTGAGACGGTTCGACCGGGCCTGCTCCAGCAGGCGAATGCGTTTATGAGCATTTCCCGCTATCTGGCCTTTCCGGTCGGCGCGGCAGTGGGCGGCACCATGGTCGCGACGATCGGTAGCGGCTACGCCCTCCTCGTCGACGCAGCGACGTATGCGACAAGCGCGCTCCTATTGAGCCGTATCCGTTTGCCGGCCAGGGCGCGGACGGCAGCTTCTCCCAACTTCTTGCGCGAACTCCGCGAAGGGTGGCAGGCGTTCACAGAGCACACCTGGGTCTGGCTGCTCACGGGCTGGATCTCTTTGTACTTCCTCGTGACGTACGCGCCGTTTTTCGTGCTCGGGCCGTACATCGCGAAGAACTCGCTGGGCGGCGCCACCGCCTGGGCGATCATCGTCACCGGCGAGGCGATCGGTGCGTTGGCGGGTGGCCTGCTCGGGCTCCGCCTACGACCGCGCCGTGCCATGACCGCGATCGGCGCCCTCTTCATCACGACAGGACTGCAGTGCGCGCTCCTGGCACTCCACGCACCGGCGCTCGGCATCGGCGCCGCTGCTGTTCTGGCCGGTTTCGCCTTCTCGTACGGAACCGTGATCTGGGACACGGCCCTGCAGCAGACAATCGCGCCTGAGAAGCTCGCCCGCGTCAGCGCCTACAACTGGATGGGCGCGATGGCCTTCCTGCCAGCCGGGTACGCGATCGCGGGACCCGTTGCCAGCGTGATCGGCATGTCGACGTCCCTCTGGATCGGCGTCGTCTGGATCGTCGTGACAACCTTCATCGTGATCTCGGTGCGCGACGTGCGTAGCTTCCGTCTCGAGCCCCTCGAGCTCCCCGAAGCCGAGCTCGCACCGGCGATCGTCGCCTCGTAGGCTTACCGCGTGCCCACCGCTCCCGTCCCTCGAGACGTCGATGAGTTTCTCGCGCGTCCGAATCCAGCGGTCATTGCGACACTTCGCCCGGACGGCTCACCGCACACGGCGGCCACCTGGTACGACTGGGAGGACGGGCGAGTGCTGCTGAACATGGACGAGACCCGGCTTCGCCTGCAGTTCTTGCGCCGAGATCCTCGTGCCGCCCTGACGGTGCTCGACGATGGCAGTTGGTACCGCCACGTCAGCCTGATCGGCCCCGTCACCTCGATCGAGGACGACCAAGACCTCGTCGACATCGATCGGCTCGCCGTTCGCTACACCGGACACCCGTATCGCCGCAGGGACGGCAAACGTGTCAGTGCATGGCTGGAGCCCGAGCGCTGGCATGGCTGGTCGGGCGGGGCGCCCTGGGGCTAACGAATCGCTTTCTCGTAGGCAGCGACGTAGTCGCGCACCATCCGCTCCGGCGAGAACTCCTCTTCGACGTAGCGGCGCAGCTCGAATGGATCGAGGTCGTCCGCGGCCGCGAGTGCGTCGGCCATCTGCCTGTAGTGGTCGACGATGATGCCGCTGCGGCCGTCCTCGATCACCTCCGGGACGGCGCCCCAGCGCGTCGCGATCACCGGAGTTCCGCAAGCCATCGATTCGATCATGACGAGGCCGAACGGCTCCTCCCACTCGATCGGAAACAGGGTGGCCCGTGCGTTCTGCAGTAGCTCCACCTTTTCGCCGTGCGTGACCTCGCCGAGGTACTCGATCCCGTCCACGAGGTGCGGCTCGACGAGCTCGTGGAAGTACTCGCGCTCCTTCTGCTCCTGCAGCTTGCCGGCGAGCTTGAGCGGGAGGCCCGTCTCCATTGCGACCGCGACCGCGCGATGCGCCCCCTTGTCCGGGCTCATCCGGCCGAGGTAGAGCAGGTATTCCCCGCGGTGCGGCTTGACGGGATAGACCGAGAAGTCGAGCGCGTTGGGACAGTTGGCGATCCAGTTCAGGTCCGGCTTCGGCTTGCGCTGGTTCATCGAGATCGAGATCAAGCCGACGTCCGGCGCGACACGCGAGATCTTCTCGTAGATCAGGCCCGGCTCGCCGTCGAGGGGCCCGTGCACGGTGTGGACGACGGGCGTCGACGTCGTCCCTCCGAGGGTCGCGCCGAGCATGCCGGTGTGGTCGTTGATGACGTCGAACTCGTCGGCTCGGACGAAGCAGGACAGCGCATGGTTCAGCTCCCAGTACGTGCGGCCGATCTGCCGGCTCGGCGCTTCCGGGAAAACTGCGGCAAGCCTCGCCCTCGTGCGCGAGTCGCCAGACGCGAACAGCGTGACGTCGTGCCCCGCATCGACGAGCCCGTCGGCGAGCAGCCACACGACCCATTCGATCCCCCCGTAGCCGATCGGCGGAACGGCGAACCACAC
>JBBWZE010000347.1:0-6067 GCA_039648845.1 Actinomycetota bacterium
AGACGGATGAGCGAGCCGAATCGCGACCTGATCATGAAGGCGCTCGAACGAGTCATCGACCCGGAGCTGCGCAAGCCGGTGACGGAGCTCGACATGGTACGCGCCGTCGAGATCGACGGCGGCGACGTGCGCGTCACGATCGCACTGACGATTGCGGGCTGTCCGCTGCGGGATTCGTTCGAGCAGCAGGTCGCCCAAGCGCTGCGCGACGTGCCGGGCGTCCAGCGTGTCGCCCTCGGCTTCGACGTGATGACGCCGGAGGAGCGCCAGGCTCTCACGACCAGGCTGCGCGGCGGCCTCCAGGAGCGTTCGAAGGGCCTCTCCCTCGACGCGTCGACGCGCGTGCTCGCGGTGTGCAGTGGGAAAGGCGGTGTCGGCAAGTCCACGCTGACTGCGAACCTCGCCGTCGCGCTCTCGCAGGCCGGCAAGCAGGTGGGCGTGCTCGACGCCGACGTCTACGGCCACTCGATCCCGCACGTCCTCGGCATCCGCCAGAAGCCCGTGCTCGTCGACAAGATGATCGTCCCTCCGGTGAAACACGATCTCAAGCTGATGTCGATCGGCTTCTTCCTCGACGACAACGCGCCGGTGATGTGGCGCGGCCCGATGCTGCATCGTGCGCTCGAGCAGTTTCTGTCGGACGTCCACTGGGGCGCTCTCGACGTGCTCGTCGTCGACATGCCGCCGGGTACGGGCGACGTCGCCATCTCGCTCGGACAATTGCTGCCGCGCGCCGAGACGATTGTCGTGACGACACCGCAGCCGGCCGCACAGGAAGTTGCCTCGCGCTCGGGCGTGATGGCGCAGAAAACGGGCATGCGGCTCGTCGGCGTCGTCGAGAACATGACCGGCGACGTCTTCGGCAGCGGAGGCGGGGACCGCCTTGCCGCCGAGCTCGAGATCCCACTGCTCGGGCGCGTCAGCCTTGATCCGCTGCTGCGCGAGTGCGGCGACGCGGGCGAGCCGCTGATGGCCACCGCCCCGGATTCGGAGAGCGCGGGCGAGATTCGGAAGATCGCCGAGCAGGTCCTCGCGCTCGATCGCGGCACGATCGTCAAGCCGCTGACGCTCGTCTCGCGCTAAGAAAGGTCGGGCGCCGGCCCTTCCTCGAGTTGCGAGAAACGCGCGTACGCCTCTGCGGCTGACGCCACCTCCTTGTCGACGCCGACGCCCAGGCGAACCGCCGTCTCGTCGACGGGATAGCTCGCGGGCCCTTTCCGGGCTCCGACGGCGAGGACGAGTGCGGAAGCTTCTCCAGCACCGACGATGACGTGCTTCGTCCGCGGCGGGCAATGGACGAAGTCCCAGGCTTTGAGCGGACGCTCCTGACCCTCCACGACGAGGAGGCACTCACCGCGCAGGACGAGGAAGCCTTCCTGCCCCGGCTCCTCGTGGTACATCGCCATCGGCATTCCTGGAAGGAGCACGTTCAAGTTGATCCCGAGCTGGTCGAATGCCGCCTCGCCCTTCCCCTCGAAGCTGCAATAGGCACCGAGCTCGTTGTACAGCCAACGGGAATCGGCGGCATTGACGACGAACCAGCCTTCTCCCTGCGGAACGCCGTTCTCGAGCTTCGCCTCCGGAACCATCCCGTAAGTATCCTCGCCGCCGTGCAGGTCGCGGAGCGGATCCGTGCACTCGGTTTCTCGGAAGCGGACACCCGCACGCTTGCCGACCACTTTCTGGACGCCGAGCGGCGTGGCAAGCGGGGCCACGGTCTGGCCCGTGTCGACTGGCTCGAGACGTTGACCGGCCTCGATCCCTCCGCGGAGCCCGAGTGTGTGGTCGCCGAGGCCTGCTACGAGCGCTGGGAGGGCCGCGGCGCGCTGGGGTATCTGACGCTCGCGGCGATCTCCGCCGGGCAGCTCGACGATCCGCCGGAGGCCGCCCGTCTCATCGTGGCGCGCGACTGCTTCCCGACGGGAGTGCTCGGCTACTGGGCTCGCCGCGTCGCCGCAGGAGGCCTCCTGGCCGTGCTGACGGCTACGTCACCGCCGCGGCTCGGCAGCCCGGAGGGAGGCCCGAAGCTCACCGGGACGAATCCTCTGGCCATCGCGATCCCGAGCTCGGACGGCAAGCCGATCGTCAGCGACGTCTCGATGGGACGCGTGACCTACGGAGACGTGATCGCCGGCGCTGCGTCGGAGGAGGAGTTGGTGCCGTTCGGGGGTGAGCATGCGCACAAGGCCTTCGCGCTGGCGCTCGGGCTCCAGCTGCTCGTCGATTCGCTCGGCGGCGGCGGCTACGGCGCGGTCATGCTCGTTGCACAGCCTGCGGCCGATCCCGTTCCCGCTCTGCGGGCGAGGGCAGCCGGGTTGCGTCTCCCGGGTGATGCGTGATCCACGCACTGCCGCCCGCGATCGTCGCGGGCGAGCTCGTCCGGCTGCAGACCAGGCAGCCGGTCGTCGCGTTGACCTTCGACGGCGGCGGCAACGCAGACGCGGCCAAGGGCGTGCTCGCGATCCTCAGGCGGGAGCGGGTGCCCGGCACGTTCTTCCTCACCGGACACTTCGTCCAGACATATCCGCTTCTGTCGCGCGCGATCGGCCGGCGGTACCCGGTCGCGAACCACACGGTCGACCATCTCGACCTGAGGCGCCTGTCGACTCCGGCTGCAACAGGCGAGATCACGCGGGCGGAGACGATGATCCGCCGCGCGACCGGGCGAGATCCGCGTCCCCTCTTCCGCTTTCCGTACGGGTCGCGGGACGCACGGACCCTCGCGATCGTGCGACGGCTCGGCTATGCGTCGGTTCGTTGGACCGTGGACACCTGGGGCTGGATGGGGCTGACCTCGCAGTCGGTTGCCGGCGCGCGACGTCGTGTGCTCGATCACCTCGTGCCGGGAGAGATCGTGCTAATGCATCTCGGCGCGGCCCGCGATCGCAGCACGATCGACTCGCACGCGCTACCGGGCGTGATCCGGGCCGTCCGCGCGCGCGGCTACCGATTCGTGACGCTGCAAGGCGTTCGCGCGCCTTAGGACCTACCCCGACTGCTTGCGCAGCGCGCCGAGCACGACGGGGTCGATCCGCTCGACGCCGTCGACGCGCTCCTCGAGGTTCTCCGTGCCGGCCCAGTCGCTGAAAGCTCGGACAAGCTCTCCGTCGTAGCCGAGCTTGTCGAGCCGGTCCCGTAGCTCCCCCGACAGGGCTTCGTCGACGGCGAGCCAGTCCTCGGGCGGGGTGATCCCGAAGATCTCGTTGTGCAGTCCGTACAGCCGCCGCAATTCGAGGATCGGGTGCTCGTGATCGTCGACACGGAGATCGACGACGACGTCCGAGAGGTTCGCGTAACCGGCGTCTTTCTCGACGATCAAGAGTGACGCCGACTGCTGGCCACGCCGGTCGCCGCCGGCGACCTGCGCTGAGGCAAGGCACTCGACCAGCCGCTCCGCGAGTGACAGGTGCCCGTTCTGCTCGAACGTCACCGCGAGCACATCTACCGTCTCCTGCGACACGAGGATGTTCCCCTGTGCCGCATAGCCGTTCCCCGTTCTCCCTCCGGCCCAATCGTGACACGCATCCCCGGTGAAGGTGGCGGCGCGCCCTTGCGCATCGACGACGCCTACCTGCCGCTCGGCCCGGCCTTCGTCCGCGGTCGTCAGCAGCTCGACCACCTCATCGGCCGAGCGTCCCTCGCGCAGCAGGGCGAGCCCGTCCGGCCCGTAGCGTGGGTTCGCGTAGGACTGCGTGGCGATCGCGCCCACATGCGGCTCGGCCCAGGGAACCACGGAGCCGACGGCGAGAAACTTCGATTGCACGGCCACGCCCCACTGATCCGCGTCGAGATCGCACGCGACGATCGAATACGTCGCGACGACGTTGCTACGGGCCATACGTCAGTTCGCGGAGGTCGAGGTCGAGCAGGTCGCGGCGATCGGGCGGAACGAGCGTCGACGCGACCTCCGGATGCCCGAGCGCCGCCTTGACAGCCTCCGCGGTCGCGGCTCGCACGACAATCGGCAGCCCAGCCTCGTGCGCTTCGTGCAGCGAGCGTTCATCCACGACGTCGTCGAGCACGAGCGCATCACCGAGGTCGAGCTCGCCCTCGACGGCGATCTCGGGGACGCGACGTCCCGTGGCACCGAACCACCGTTCTCTCATAGGTCGACAGATTCGCCCGGGTCGATGTCGAGCACCTCAACGCCCGTCAGCCGCTTCAGCTCGTCAGGCGAACCAGCCAGGAGCGGGAACGTCCCGTAGTGCGACGGAACGATGCGTTTCACGCCAAGCAGCTCACAGGCGACCGCGGCCTCCCTGGGATCCATCGTGAAGTGACCGCCGATCGGCAGCACGGCGAGGTCCGGCGAATAGATGCGACCGATGAGCCGCATGTCGCCGAAGACGCAGGTGTCGCCGGCGAAATAGATCTTCTTGCCGTCCTCGAGCTCGATGACGATTCCGGCAGCCTCGCCCAGGTACGTCCCGTCGTCCGCCGAGCTCGAGTGAAACGCGTTCGTGAGCGTGAACTTCATGCCCTCGGCCTCGACGGTTCCGCCCTTGTTCGGGCCGGGGACGTCATCGGTCTGCGCGCCTTGTCCTTGCAGCCAGCCCTTCAACTCGATCTGAGCCACGATCGGCATCGCTCCGACTTTCTGCGTGATCGCGACGACCGAGCCGACGTGATCCGAGTGGCCGTGCGTGACCGCGATCACGTCGCAGCGCTCCGGGTCCTTCTCCGACTCCGGACACTTCGGGTTGTCGAGCCACGGGTCGACGTAGACGCGCTTGCCGCCGGGGGAATCGATGCGGAATGAGGCATGTCCCAGCCAGGTCAGCGACCCTGCAGCCATCGGTCTCCTTTCGTTTACAGGTGGCGGCGCTGAGCGTAAAGGAACGTCCGAGGTGAGGGCGAAGCTTCGTGAGGATGCCCCGCCGCCTGCTTCCCGCCTTGCTCGTCCTGGCGGCCCTTCTCTCGGACGCGGGCGGCGCCCACGGCCTTGCCCTCGCGTTCCTGCTGTTCGCGATTCCGGCCGGATTCATGCTCACGCTGGACTGCTACGGAGACGTCCTGGAAGCCCGGTCCGGCGCCATCCGCCCGGCGCTGGCGGGGCTTTCCCTTCTGCTCATCGTGCTCAGTGCGGCCTTGCGGAGCCCAGCCGTCATCGGCGGCGTTCCCAAGTTCGCAGTGTCGGCGCTCGTTGTGGCGCTGCTGCTCCACTCGGTCGTGCTGGTCGGCGGTGTGTTCCCCAGCACGCGCAGCGTTCCCGAGTCGGCCTGACGCTTTCACAGTTGCGCCGCGCGCGCGGTTACAGGTAGAAGCCAACCATGCTCGCTCGCCTGGCCCACCTCGTGCACCGCCGCCGCGGCCGCTTCGTTGCCCTCTGGGTGGTGCTGACCGCGTTCGGGCTCTTCGCGACCATGCGCGTCTCCGACCGCTGGTTCGAGTCGTTCTCGATTCCGGGCTACTCCGCCTACGAGACGAACCAGAAGGTGGTGAAGACGTTCGGATCCGGCGAGCAGGCGCCGCTCGTCGCAGTCTTCAAGTCGAGCGGCGACGTCACGCAGAAGGATCTGACGCCGGCGATCGAGAAGGCCGCAGCGGTCAACCCGGGCTCGCGCGTCAATTCCTACTTCGACACGCACGACAACGCGTACGTGTCGAGTGACCGCCACACGACGTTCGCGGAGATCTACCCGCCGGGTCAGAACACCTTCTCGACCACGCCTCGCATCAAGACCGTGCGAGCCGTGCTGCAAGCAAACGCGCCCCCGGGCGTCGAGACGCACCTCACCGGCCTTCTGCCGCTCTACGACGCGTCGAGCGGGGGCGGAACCGGCCCAAGCGTGTTGACCGAGGCGCTGATCGGGGGCGTTGGAGCGCTCGTGATTCTCATGTTCGTGTTCGGGACGCTGCCTGCAGTCGCGATCCCACTCGCCATCGCGCTGACCTCGATCCTCAACACGTTCACCCTCGTCTGGCTGCTGACGTACGTGACGGACGTCTCGATCATCGTCCAGTTCCTGATTGCGCTCGTCGGCCTCGGGGTCGCCATCGACTACGCGCTGCTGATGATCTTCCGCTTCCGTGAGGAGCTGGCGTCCGGCGAGGACGTCGAGACTGC
>JBBWZE010000009.1:0-16788 GCA_039648845.1 Actinomycetota bacterium
TTACCCACGTGTTACTCACCCGTTCGCCGCTGTCCCCAGGCCCGAAGGCCTGGTTCTCGCTCGACTTGCATGTGTTAAGCGCGCCGCCAGCGTTCGTCCTGAGCCAGGATCAAACTCTCCGTGAAGAATTGATTGCCGGCAAAGAATCTCCGGCGATCTTTTTTCACCTTGAGCTTGTGCTCAAAGTCCATCCCTAAAAAACAGGGATGTGACAGGTTCATTCGTTTCCTCCCCGGCCCCAAGAGGTCGGTGAGGTCTCGACGTAAACGCACGCTGCTGAGTTTTCAAAGACCGTCGCTGCTAACGGCGTAAAAAAGCCTCCGACTCGCGCCAGAGGCCCAGGGAAGCTCGGAAACTTTCGTCGTATCCGCTGCGTCCTGAGGGCGCTCCAGTTGTCGAGTTATGGGGACGTCTTACACCGCCCTTGCGGGCAGCCGAGGCATGATAGCAACCCAGCGCCCCCCGTCAAGCGGCGCGAAACCGCATGAATCGCCGCTTTCCGGCCTGGACGAGGGCGCCCTCCAGCCTGGCCCTCGGGATGTCGATCGCGGTTGCCGGCTCGGCGTCGATCCTGACCCCGCCCTGGGAGATCAGCCGTCTTGCCTCGCTCGTCGAGCCCACCCCGAAGTGTTCGACGAGGAGAGCCGGCAGGTGTACGGGGTCTCCCGCGGGCAGCGTTGCCTCAGGGATCTCTTCCGGTGCCTGATGCTCGCGCACGACCCGCGTGAAGTGATTCTCGCCGCGCTGCGCACCTTCTTGCCCGTGCCAACGCGAGACGATCCGCCGGGCGAGCTCGAGCTTCCATTGCATCGGGTCATCGGGATGCGGGCCGCCACCTGCGAGCATCTCCCACCATTGCGGCAACGCTTTGTCCGGGATCGACATCGTTTTCCCGAACATCTCCTCCGGTGCCTCGTCGACCCCGATGTAGTTGCCGCGTGACTTCGACATCTTGTCGTCCCCGTCGATGCCGACGAGCAAGGGGAACGTCATGACCAGCTGGGGGTCGAGACCGTAGTCCTGCATCACGTCACGACCGGCGAGCAGGTTGTAGAGCTGGTCGGTGCCGCCGATCTCGATGTCCGCCTCGATCGCCACCGAGTCGTATGCCTGCATCAACGGATAGAGAAGCTCCGAGATCGAGATGGGCTCGCGCGCTGCAAATCGTTGGGCGAAGTCGTCCCGCTCGAGAATGCGCGCCACCGTGATCGTTCGGGCGAGCCGCACGACCTCTGCATACGAGAGCCTACCGAGCCACTCTCCGTTGAAGCGGATCTCGGTGTGCTCTCGATCCAAGACGCGGAACGCCTGTTCAGCGAAGTCCTTCGCATTGGCGTCCAGCACTTCGCCGGGGAGCACGGGACGTTCGTCAGAACGTCCGGACGGATCGCCGATCCGCGCGGTGTAGTCGCCGACTATCAGCACGACGGTGTGACCTTCACGCTGAAACTCCGCCAGGCGGTCGAGCACGTAGGCAAAGCCAAGATGAATGTCCGGCGCAGTCGGGTCGATGCCTAGCTTGACTCGGAGCGGACGCCCAAGGTTCAGTTTCCGCTCGAGCTCGCCCTTGGGGAGAACGTCGACCGCGTTGCGCGTCAGCTCGGCCACACTCATGGCAGCGAGTCTATTGCCGGACTGAGTCGATGTTCTCGATCTCGATTGGTTCGATCTCGTCGGCCGGTTCGAAGCCCGACACCTGTGCCAGGAACGAAAGGTGTGCCTCGGCCGCGCGCTTGATGTTCTCTGCCTTCCGAAAGCCGTGGCCCTCTCCGGCGAAGGCGATGTACGCGTACGGGATCTCGCGGCGCTTCAGGGCGTCGACGATTACCTCAGCCTGGGATGGCGGGACGACCTTGTCGTCCAGGCCCTGCAGCAGCAGGAGTGGATCGGAGATCGAGTCGGCATGCGCGACCGGAGAGCGGTCGCGATACAGGTCTACGGCTTCCGGCCAGGGACCGACCAGATAGTCGTCGTAGTGCGACTCGAACTTGTGCGTCTCTTCGTGGAAGGTGACGAGGTCAGCCACGCCGTAGTACGACACGCCCGAAGCGAACTCGTCACGCACGGCCATCGCCAGCAGCGTCGTGTAGCCGCCGGCGCTGCCGCCCGTGATCTGAACGCGTTCGGGGTCGGCGGCTCCACGCTCGCCGAGATAACGCGCGGCGGCGGCGCTGTCTTCGACGTCGATCTCACCCCAGCGTCCGCGCAGCCGGTCCCGGTATTCACGCCCATAGCCCGTACTGCCGCCGTAGTTGAGGTCGATGACAGCTATGCCTCGGCTCGTGAAGAATTGGATGTAGAGGTCAAGAGAGGGCGTGACATGAGAGGTCGGCCCTCCGTGGACCAGCACGACGAGCGGCGGCAGTTCGTCTTCGCGCGCGGAGTACTCGGGATTCAGAGGCGCGTAGTAGAAGCCGTGCGAAATCAGACCGTCGGCGCCCGGGAACTCGACCGGCTGGCCGACAGAGATGTACCCCTCATCCGGCTTCATCTCCGTCGAACGGCGCAACACCTTCCTGTCGCCGGAGTCGAGGTCGAGCTCGATCACAGCGGCCGGCTCGGTCGGTGTGGACCCCGGGAAGACGAGACGCGTGCCGTGGCTGCGAATCGACGGTGAAGAGTAGGCCGAGTAGGGAAGCTCGAGCCGCTCGAGCTCCCCGGTCTGCGGATCGAGCAACTCGAGACTGTCGATCGCAGCCCGGGTGAAGACGCAGGCGATGCGTCCGTCGGCGAGGAATGCATAGCGCGACAGATCGAACACCCACTGCGGATAGCCGAGCTCGGCTTCCTCGCGCGTCAGCGCATGCACCTCTCCGGCGCGCTCGACGTACAGGTTCGACCAGCCGGTTCGGTCCGAGACGAAATGGAGAAGTCCGTCGCTGCTCCACTCGGGCTGGAAGATCGACTCCTGCTCCGAGCCGGCGACACGACGCCCGTTCGACACGGAACCGTCGGGAGCGAGATCGGCAACACAGAGATCCGTGCCTTCGAACGGCATATGGGGGTGATCCCATGCCAGCCAGGCCAGGGATGCGCCGTCAGGGCTCGGACGCGGCGCGGCGTAGAAGTCGCGTCCGGTCGCGACGACCCGTGGCTCCGTAGATCCATCTTCAGGAAGGACGACCAGCTCGTTCACCGGCTCGCCCTCGCCGTGCAATTCGCGGACGCAGACGATCAGACGACCGTCGGCGAAGACCCGACCGTCGGCGTAGCGGAGGGCATGGGGCTCCGAAGGTTCCGGCGTGATCGGCCGCGGCTCGGCCCCGGGCTCGTCGATCCGGTAGAGGCGGCTGTCATCGAAGCTCGAGCAGAAGAGGACCCGGCCGCGGCGGAACCAGGCGCCGCCGCCGTACTCGTGTACGCGCGTGCGCACGTTGAACTCCGGGGGGACGACGTCCAGGGCTTCACCTCCGTGCGGCCGGAAGACCAGTGCGCTCCTTCCTCGTTCCTGCGGCCGGCTCTCCGTCCAGTAGACCCCGTCGTCGCTGATGTCGAGGTACGAGAACGAGACGCCGCCCTCGCTCGCAAGGAGGTCGGTCGTGATCGGAGAGGCCCAGGACCCGTAAGGGGCGGTCGTTGCCACCCTGCGCAACGTATCGAACTAGAAGACATACGGCACGAGACCTTGCGCGCCGAGGGCGTACCAGACGCCGAAAGCGAGGCTGGCCGAGCCGAGCGCCGGTGCCAGAACGTGAAACGATCTGCGGACCGGGGCGCTCGCAAGGGCGAGGCCGAAGCCGGTGGACAGCGCCGTCATCGACACGGCCGTGCAGAACGCGAAGATCGCTAGAGCCGCGACCGCCAGCATACGGCTCTGAATCGTCGCGAGCAGCAGCAGGCCGACACCCGCAGTCCCTCCCAGCCCATGCACGAGCCCGATTCCGTAAGCCTGCAGGCCAGTTCTCGTCGAGTGAGTATGGACAGCCCCGTGGTGGTCCAAGCCGCGTCGCCACCGCAGCAATAGGAGGAGTGACAACAGCACGATCACGAAGCCGACGCTCGTTTCCGCGGCCCTCTGCACGACTGCCGGCAGATATGCGCCGTAGAGGATCACGGGTAGTCCGAACACGAACAGCGAGGTTGCGTGGCCGAGGCCCCAGTTGAACCCGAGGCGAGCGGCACGATGCGCGGCTCGCTCCTGTCCGGAGGCGATCATCGTCGTCACCGCGGCGAGGTGGTCCGGATCGCCGGCATGGCGGAGGCCGAGCAGCACAGAGACCGCGACCACGATCAGGAGCGTCGTGCCGTTCGAGTACGTGGCGATCCGCTCGTCCAGCCCGAACATGGCTAGCCGACCGTTGGCAGCGCGCGGAGAGTCATGAGCAAGCCCGCAGCCACAATCACGAGCGCGCTCGCGGTCGGCAACAGGGATACGACGCGGCCGTCAAGGCTGACTCGGCGGCACGCGCCGCGCGCGAGCACCGCTGCAAGGCCGATGCCGGTGATCGTCAGCGCCAGCCCGGCGCTGAAGGCGACGACAAGCAGCATCCCGAAGGCGACTCGGTGCAGCGTGATCGCCGCCAGGAGGACAACGAGCGCGGACGGACATGGCAGCACCCCACCCGAGACGCCGACAGCAACGAGCGAGCGCCGGCTGAGCCCATGTCGGTGGTCGTGATGGTGGTGGTCATGGCCGCGGTCGTGTGCGCGGCGATGCCGCCAGCGGGATCGCAGCACGGACGCACCGATCAGGACGACAAGCACGCCCGAGGCGAAGTTGAGCCAGGGGTAGAGGTCCTCCGGAACGACGAACCGCGAGAGCATCAGCGTGACGGCGCCGAGGGCGAAGACACCGACCGTGTGTGTGGCGGTGACGACCAAGCCGAGCAGTGCCGCGTGGCGCGCCGTTCCGCGCTGTCCGATCAGATACGCCGCGACGATCGTCTTGCCGTGCCCCGGCGACAGCGCGTGCGCCATGCCCCAGAAGAGCGCAGCACCGAGTGATGCAGCGATCACCCAGAACCCGAGGCGATCCCGGCCGACGAGCGCCGCGAAGCCGGAGTCGGACACACGGTCAGGTGCCTGCAATCCAGGACCGCGCGTCACATGTGGACGCGCCCCAGGGCCTGTCCCTGCAACGAGGCTCGTCCGGACAGCTGTGACGCTCAAAGGGCTCGACAGGAGATCCTTCGGATAGGCACGCAATTCGTGGCTGGAGCTCGGAGCCTGTCCGACGACGATCTCCTTCCAGCCGATGCGGTCCCCGTAGTTCGTGTCGCGGTACTCGACGTCGCTTGCGCCGCGGAGTGCCGGTCCGAGCAGGATTGTTTCGAGTCGCGTGGTCTTCAGGCCGCCCGCGCCCGCCGGATGTGCGAGCACGGTCTCGACCGGGAGCAATCGCACGCGCCGCCCATTCACCGTCAGGTGAGCGCCGCGCGCGATGCGACGCGCGTACGACTGCGCGTCGATCTTGCCCGCCTGAAAGGTCGGGATCTCTGCGAGATCGAGAACGTAACGGACGTAGATGCGCGGCCCGTCGACCTCGATCCGGCTGAAGCGGTTGACGGTGAAGTTGCCGAGTGGATGAGCGGTAGCGGCCACGGGCAGCACAAGTGCGGCGAGCCCGGCGGAGAGGAACGCTAGCCGCTTCACGCCGCATACCTCTCCGCGACCGGCGCCCACAGGAGGGAGAAGTGACGGTTCAGGGCGAGCGCGCGGCGGAACCACGTCTTTGCCTCATGCCCGTGACGGAGACAGCGCTCGATCATGCCGCGGTGGAAGAGCTTGAGCGCGTCGTGGGTCCCGAACCGCAGGGCATGCACGGAGTGCGGGAGGGCTTCCTCGCAGCGGCCGTTCCGTGCAAGAGCCCAGGCCAGAACATCGTCGGCATCGATGCTGGGCGACCTCTCGTGCGCGTGCCGGGCACGCGAGAGAGCATCCGGGAGCGCCCGTGAATGATCGAGGTCGAACAGCGCCGTCTGAAGGTCGGTCCTCACTCCGTTTGCCGCCTGGACGAGCTCGATGACCGGTATCAAGCTGTAGGCGCGCCGCGCGGCCGCAGCGAAGCCCGCAGCGCGTAACGTATCTCCCTGCCAAATCGCGTACTGCGGAAGAGGGAGGTGCTCGACAACCTGGCGCAACAGCGGCACGGCGCGGCGGAAATCCCCGAGCGCTGCCTCCGTATGACCAAGGCCTGCCTCCGCGTGCACGTAGCCCGGAAACGCGCGGAGCGCTGCCGAGTATGAGCGCCTGGCTCCGAGGAGATCGCCGGTGTTGAACTTGACGTTGCCGAGCTGAACAAAAGCAGCTGCGCGATGCTCACGCAGAGGCACCCGGAGCGTGAGCGCGAGGTCGAGCGCCTCGGCGGCCGCCTGCGGACGGCCAAGTAGCTCACGCGCATGCGCGATGCGGCTGTACGAAGCCACGCTCGGAGAGAGCAGAGCCATGCGGTTATAAGCGGCGAAAGCTCGGCGGTAGCGACCGAGATTCAGGTAGGCGTCTCCGAGGGCGCCGAGCGCGGTGGCGTTCGCCGGGTCGCCGCGAAGCGCGGCGCGTGCCAGCGGCAGGGCAGTCGCGAAGCGATGACGGGAGACCGCCAGAGAAGCGAGCCCGGTCTCCGCGAGACCGACCGTGGTCGGATTGGCGCGGGCAGTTCGTAGTGCCCCGTCCGAGAGCGTGAAGAAGCGGGGGTCGCCGGTTTCGCGGGCCCGCTGCTGGTAGGCGAGGCCGAGGAGCAGCTGAGCGATCGGATCGCCGCCGGCGACGGCGTTGCGGCGTTCCAGCTTTGCGACGTATGCCTTGGTGTCGTTCTCGGCCAGACCGGCCAGCAGCTGCGTCAGCACGGCACTGTCCTTGACCGAAGCCGCGGGAGGCGCCGCAATCGCGGGAGGCGAAGCCTCGCGAAAAACGCCGCCGAAGAGTGCGACGGCTCCTCCGGCGATTCCTGCCCCAACCGCCGTCACAATTTTGGCTCGCTTCATGGTCGTCGTCCTTTCGTTCGAGCGGCGAGGGCGGCCGCAACCGCCCTCGCCGTCGGCTTGCTTCTACGCGTGTGGTTTCGCGAGGTAGGGGAACCCGCCAGGGAACGCCTCGTCGTTGGCATCGACGCAGTCGGTCTTGACCGCGCCTTCGGTTATGAGTGGCAGCTCTGCGTCGATGACGTCGTCCGCGGGCCGCCTCCCGTTCAGAAAGCCTTGCGAGCTCTTGGTATCGAACGTGAGGATGTCGGGCAAGAGCACGTCCGCGAGCCCATTGATCTTCGTGGCATCGTCGGACTTGTCGTCGCCCGCTGCGTCGTTGAGCGAGTAGAGGGTCGTCAGTGTGTCGACGATCTCACTGCGGAACTTCGCCTGATCCTCGCTTGGAACACCGTGGTTGTACGTGTTCTTGAGCGAGGGCTCGGAACCGACGGGCTCGAA
The DNA here is from genome assembly GCA_039648845.1 of Actinomycetota bacterium. Taxonomy (GTDB): domain Bacteria; phylum Actinomycetota; class Thermoleophilia; order Gaiellales; family Gaiellaceae; genus 3-1-20CM-4-69-9. The sequence goes on from JBBWZE010000009.1 coordinate 7,359, forward strand.
CGGGTTGTTCGGGATGAAGACGGTCGCAATTGCCGGCCGGCCCATCCGATCGATCTGGTCTGCACCCATGGTGGTCGATGCCCAGACGCCGATCTTGCTCGATCCCTTGCGAGTGAGCAGCGACGGCTTGAGCTCGAGGACGATGGACGAGACGTTTGCACCGGCGAAGGCGTCCGGCCGCGCCGAGGTGCAGCCGAGGAACGATTTGCCGGGTTGGCTGCTGAGGATATTCAGGAAGCCCTGAAGGTCGAAGAAAAACGGATCGTCACGCATACCTGCGAAGGCGCGGATGTCCTTTCTCTTGTTGACGACGACCTTGCCGAAGGCGCTCGTCTTCCCGTTGAGGATGACCTTGCCGTTTCGTCGCACCTGTAGCTTCTGAACGCCCTGGCCGTTTGGGTTGCCAAACGTGACGCCGAGAACGATGTCGTCTCGCGCGTCTCCGTTGTTGTCGATGTGGAGGTTGTACGAGACGCGTTCGGTGGCGGCGACGCTTGGGACGCCCGTTGCGAACGTCGCCTGCTGTCCGGCCTTCGAAAAGCCGTTGACGTTCAAGACCAGCGCCGTACGCCCTCCAGCTGCACGGAAGGCGTAGATGTCCGTTAGATCGAGTCGCACGTCTCCGCCCGGCGGCGTCAACCCCGGAGCGTCGAGATGGTCGGCCGCGCCGGCACCCGACGGTCCGCCGCCGACGGCGATGGCGACACCGGCCGTAAGCCCGAGGGCGAGGACGGTCGCGGCTAGTGCGACGGTCTTACCAGGCAATCTGCGCACGGTTCTCCTTTCCGACGGCGGTTGGGGATCCTGCGGGTCATGGCCGTCGTAACGCGCCTGATTCGCTCGGCTCGCTGAACCGGTTCGACCCGAACCGAATGCGGGCGCTCGGCGAATCAGGATCGATGCGGCAGACTCCATCCTCGATGCCGCGCGCCTTCGCGCACCTCTCCGACGAAGCGGTGGTCGCCATGCTGGCGCGCTCCGACGAGTCGGCGCTGGCCGAGCTCTACGACCGCTTCGGGCGCGTCGCTTACGGGCTCGCCCTACGCGTCCTTCGAGACGAGAAGCTGGCCGAGGACGCGGTGCAGGAAGGGTTTCTCGCCGCCTGGCGCAACGCCGGCCGCTTCATCCCCGAACGCGGCAAAGCGAGCACGTGGTTGTTGACGCTCGTGCATCGTCGCGCGGTCGACCTCGTGCGACGTGAGGATCGTCGGCGCGCGGAGCCCCTGACGGACAGCGTCGATGCTCCCTCCTCCGGCTCGGCGGAAGACGACGCGTGGCTGCGCTTCGAGCGTGAACGCGTCCAGTCCGCTCTGAAGCAGCTTCCGGATCAGCAGCGGGAAGCGCTCGAGCTCGCCTACTACGGCGGCTTCACGCAGGTCGAACTGGCGGAGAGGCTCGGCGAGCCCGTGGGTACGATCAAGAGCAGGATGTTCACCGGCCTTGCGCGGCTGCGCGAGTTGCTGGCAGACCCGAGACCCGGAGAGGCGGCATGGACGCCGAAGCCCCACACGACCTGACCGCTGCCTACGCGCTGAACGCCCTCGATGCAGAGGACGCGCGACGGTACGAGGCTCATCTGGCGCGTTGCCAACGCTGCCAGAGCGAGCTCGCCGAGTTGTCCGAGTCTGCGGGCGCACTCGCCTACGCCGCGGATGCGCCGATGCCGTCCGCTGCCTTGCGCGCGCGCATCCTCGACCGTGCGATGGCCGAACGCGCGAACGTGGTGCCGTTGCCGCCGCGCTGGGTGAGGCCCGTCATCGCCGCCGCAGCGGTGGCGGCCTGCGCTGCGATCGGCTTCGGCCTCTGGGCTTCTTCGCTGTCGGGCAAGCTCGACCGCACGGAAGCAGACCTCGCTCATCAGCAGCGCGTGACGCAGATCCTCGCCCAACCGGGCGCACACAGGATCTCGTTCTCGCGCGGGACGCTCGTCGTCGGGCCGGACGGCAAGGGGGCTTTGTTGCTGAACAAGCTTGCCGAGCCCGGCTCGGGCCGCACCTACGAGGCGTGGGTGGCCGATGGGGGCGCTCCGCGGCCTGCGGGCTTGTTCGCCGGCGGAACGACCGTTGCTGTCCTGCTCGATCAGCCGGTGCGGGACGGGGCCACCGTGCTGGTCACCGAGGAGAAGGCAGGCGGGACGGAAGCTCCGTCACGGGCGCCGTTCCTGATCGTCAGGAACGCGCCTCAGAGCTAGAATCGGGCGCTTGCTTCGCCGCAGACGCAGCGCCCCCGCGCCAGCCTCCAACGGCGGCCGCCGGAGGATCCGCAAGCTCCGCCTCTCAGCGCTGCTCCTGCTTCTCCTTGTACTGGGCGCGACGTCCTTCACGTTCGGCCTGATCACGGCCATCGCCAGTCAGATTCCGACCTGTGATCCGACTCGCGTGCCTCGCGAAGTGGACGGACACATCTACGCAAACGACGGGCACACCATCCTCGCCACGTTGCGGGGCTCCGAGAGCCGCATTCTCGTCGGCACCGCCGACATCGCGCCGATCATGCAGCAGGCGATCGTTGCGGTCGAAGACAAACGGTTCTACGAGCATCGCGGCGTCGATCTGCGCGGTATCGGCCGCGCGGTCTGGGCGGATGTCACGAGCAAGAGCGTCGTTCAAGGTGGCTCGACGATCACCCAGCAGTTCGTCAAGAACTCCTGTGTCACCTCCGCACGGACGATCAGCCGTAAGCTGAAGGAGGCAGCACTCGCCTGGCAGCTCGAGCAGCGCTGGAAGAAGCTGCACATTCTCACCGCCTATCTCAACACCATCTACTTCGGAAACGGCGCCTACGGCATCCAGCGCGCCGCGCAGACGTACTTCAACACGACCGCATCGAGATTGACCCTCCCGCAGGCGGCTCTGCTGGCGGGGATCCCCGCCGATCCCACGCGTTTCGACCCGGTGACGAATCCGCTGACTGCGCGGGCGCGACGCCTCGAGGTCCTGAAGGCGATGCTCGCGCAGGACGAGATCTCCCAGCGCGACTTCGTGCGAGCTGAGCGCACACCACTGCCAAGGGCAGCCGACGTACACCTGCCCGGGATTCAGGGACCTGCGCCCTACTTCGTCAACTACGTCAAGCAGCAGCTGATCGAAAAGTACGGAACGAGGAAGGTGTTCGGGGGCGGGCTCAACGTCAAGTCCACGATCGACCTGCGGCTACAGAAACTCGCGAGACAGGCTATCGAGGCCGTCCTCAAGGAACCGAACGGACCCTCTGCTGCGCTCGTCTCCATCCGCCCGAAGACAGGCGAGGTGGTGGCGATGTACGGCGGCGACAACTTCCGGCAGAGCCAATTCAACCTTGCCGTGCAGGGAGAGAGGCAGCCGGGCTCGTCCTTCAAGCCCTTCGTCCTCGCCACCGCGCTCAAGCAGGGCGTCGCGCCCGTGACGACTTTCCCATCGAGGCCGGTCTCGATCTTCATTGGCGACAAATACTGGCCCGTGCACAACTACGAGAACGACTACATGGGCTCGGCCGATCTCACAACCGCGACCGTGGTGTCGGACAACAGCATCTTCGCACAGCTCACTCGTCTGGTCGGGCCGGCCAATGTCGCCCGGACCGCACACCAGCTCGGCATCACGCGGCGCCTGAATCCGTACTTCGCGATCGGGCTCGGCGCAGACGCGGTCAGCCCTCTCGAGATGGCGCGTGCGTTCTCCACGTTCGCGAACGACGGGCGCAGGGTGGACGGCTCTGCATTCGGGAACCGGCCTCGCGCGATCGCACGCGTCGACAACGCCGAGGGAAGGCTGGTCGAGGACAACGGGCCGGTGAACCGAGCCGTCCTCGACCGCGATCAGAACGCGCTGCTGACGAGCATCCTCGAAGGCGTTGTCCGCTCGGGGACCGGTAAGCGGGCCAGCCTGCCGGACCGGGCTGTGGCGGGAAAGACCGGCACGACGGAGAACTACGGCGATGCATGGTTCGTCGGGTACACGCCGCAACTCGCGACGGCGGTGTGGGTCGGATATCCCAACCGGTTGAAGCCGATGCTCACCGAATACCACGGGCAGGCAGTAGCCGGCGGAACCTTTCCCGCCGACATCTGGCGCGTGTTCAACCAACTCGCGCTCGCGGGCATTTCGCCCGAGTCGTTCCCGCCTTACTCGTACCAGTACTCGACGACCAAGCGGGTGGTGTGGCGCGACGGCGTACTCCGGCTCGACAACGGCCACTGCCGTGACACCGAGTTGGTCTCGTACTTCGTCGGTCGCGGCCCGGGCCGGACTGCGGACTGCAAGCTGAACGAGGTCGACGTGCCCCGCGTCGTCGGTATGTCGCTCGCGCGCGCGAAGATCAGACTCGGCGCGCAGCCTCTGACTCCCAACGTGGTCTACAAGCCGGCTCGAGCGAAGCAGCGGCTCGATCTCGTCCTCGATCAGTTCCCACGAATGGGACGTCTCTCGTCGTATGACACGGTGACGCTCGTGCTAGCAAAGGCGCTGCACGGAGTCGTGCCGAAGGTGACCGGTCTGTCGCTCAGCGCTGCGCGGCGCCGGCTGCGCGGGCGAGGGCTCGTGACCACGATCGAACGTTTCGCAGACGGCCGTGCGGGCCGCGTACTCGCCCAGACGCCGGTCGCCGGCGTTGCTGCGGCGCCGCGCATGAAGATCAGGCTCATCGTAGGTCGCGGCTGATCTCGGTGAAAAGTGCTACGCACTTTCCACCGGTCACGGGTTAGGACGTCGCTTCGCGCGTGGATTGAGAGCCCGCGCTGCGCGCGGAGCTGCACGGCTGAGGTAAGGCGAGCCTGCGCTCATGTAGCGCCAGCTCAGCTCGGTGGCACGAGTGATGCCGACGCGCGGGCCGGTGGCGATCTCCGGAACCTCCTCCCGCTCTAGAAGCTCGAACGGGGGCAGGTCGAGCGCGAGGCCGTCGTGCTCGCGCGTGATCCCGAGCGCCTGACACAGCTTCCCCGGCCCGGAGCACAGCGCCCACACGTTCTCCACGCCTCGTCGCCTCCGCTGCAGGTCCAGCCCGCTCGTCGGCTCCAGCGCTCGGATCAGCGCGGCCTCTGGCACGCCGTCCTCCGCGCAGACGAGATTCAGGCACCAATGGATGCCATACGAGCGGTAGACGTAGGCATGTCCGGGCGGACCGAACATCGCCGCGTTGCGCGCCGTTCGCCCGCGGTGGCCGTGACTGGCCGGGTCCTCCTGGTCATATGCCTCCACCTCGACGATCCGGCCACCGACACCGTTGACGAGCAGCGTCATGCCGATCAGGTCCGGTGCGACCTCGTGGACGCTCCGGCCGAAGAAGTCACGTTTCAGCATTCGCCTGAGCGTCATACCGGAGCAGCGCTGGAAACGCGGCCACAAGGAGCAGGCAGCCTGCCACGCACGCGACGCCGCCCGAGACGATCGAGAAACGCAGGCTGGTCGCCGACGCAAGCGCGCCCGCCTCGAGGTTCCCAACCGACGGCGCGGCGGCCACCTGCATGAACTCGATCCCAGAGACGCGGCCGAGCATCTCCTTGGGTGTGATCCGGTAGAGCATGACCGAGCGCAGGATGGCGCTGATCTGATCGCCGAGCCCGGCGAGCCCCAGCAGCAGCAGCGCCAGCCAAAACTGTTGCGCAAAGCCGAACGCAGCGATCGCCATCCCCCACAGCGATGCCGTGATCACGACGCCGAGACCTTGCCGGCGCACGTGCCGCAACGGTCCCGAGAGCACGGAGACGAGTAACGCCCCGGCCGCCGGCGCCATGTACAGGTAACCGACCAGCGACGGGTCACCGAACCGATGCGCCGCGATCGCCGGGAAGAGCGCGCTCGGCATCCCGAAGATCATCGCGTTGGTGTCCACGAGGAAGAACCCGAGGATGACCGGTTGACGGCGTACGTACCGAAAGCCGGCAACGATGGAGCTCCAGCTCGGCCGGTCGGCGTCCTCTCGCGCTACGAGCCGCGGTAGCAGCGCGACCGCTACGATCGCCCCGACATAGGAGAGCGAGTCGCCGAGGTACACCCACTTCAGGTCGACGAACTTGATCAGGAGGCCGGCAATCCCCGGTCCGCCGACCGCGCCGAACTGAGACGTGATGCTGTTCAGCGCCGAGGCCGCCATGAAGTGCGACTCGTCGACGAGTTGCGGCGTCATCGACCGCTGCGCGCCCACGCCGATGCTGAAGGCGGCGGAGATCACGAACTGGAAGAGGTACAACGGCCAGACACGCGGGTGGCTGAGCGCGGCGTTTGCGGCCAGGCCGAGGCTGCCGACCACCATCCCGAACTGCTGCACGAGCATCACGCGGCGACGGTCGAACGCGTCGGCGAGTGCCCCTCCGATCACCGTCAGGGTCAGAAGCGGGACCAGATGTGTGAGCGAGATGAGCCCAACGGCGAGCGTCGAGCCGGTCAGTTGGTACATCTGGTACGCAAGCGCCACCTCGGCGATCTCGGTCCCGATGAAGGAGATGCCCTGCCCGAACCAGAGCCGTCGGAACGGCGGATTGCGGCGAAGGGGCGTGATGTCGAGCGCGAAACGTGCAGCTCGCCGGCGCAAGCCGCGGCGCTCTCCGGCGGCGACCCCTGGTTCGTCCGTCAAAACAGCTTGGCGCCGGCCGTAGCGAAGCCGAGGCAGATCATTCGAGTCGCATCGGCCACGCGCGGCATTATTCCGGGTCGGCAATGACCCGGCACGCGGCAACCAGCGCGGCTACACCGCGTTCGAGATTGCGGCGCTCAGCACCTCGACTACGCGCTGCTGGTCGGACGCTTCGATCTGAGTGAAGAAGGGTAGAGCCAGCGTTCGGCTCGAAGCGTCCTCTGCAACTGGACAAAGCCCCTGTGCGAACCCATAGCGCTCTTGCATGTAGGGCTGCAGGTGGATGCACGGCACGTACTCCGCCGTCGACACTCCCTCTCGCCTCAGAGCGTCCATGACAGCGGCGCGGTCGACGTCGGTGTCGAGCTTTACCACGTACACGAACCACGAACGCCTGTGCTCGGTGTCGAATGCGAACGGCGCTTCGACACCGTCCAGCTCCGCCAGCAGCTCGCCGTAGCGTTCGGCTGCCGCCTGGCGGAGCGCGAGGATCCGGTCGAGCTTCTCAAGCTGAGCCAGGCCGATCGCAGCCTGCACATCCGTCCAGCGGTAGTTCAGGCCGAGCCGGACGTGATGAAACCAGCCGCCGCCGCCGTCATAAGAACGGCCCTGGTTGCGAAGACTGCAAAGCAGCCGCCACTCCTCCTCGGAATGAGTCGTGACGACCCCGCCTTCGCCGGTGGCCATCTGCTTGTTCGGGTAGAACGCGAAGACTGCGGAAGGTCCATGCGCTCCGAGCGGACGGCCGCGGTACTCCGCGCCGAGTGACTCGCATGCATCCTCGATCAGTGTCAGGCCGTGCTGGTCGGCGATCGCCCGCAGCTCGTCGAGCTCGCACGGCAATCCGAACATGTCGACCGCCACGATGGCGCGGGTCCGTTCCGTGATCGCCTCTTCGACCGCAGCCGGATCGAGGTTGAGCGTGACCGCGTCGACGTCGGCGAAGACGGGTGTCGCACCCTCGAGGATGAAGCAGTTCGCCGACGAAACGAACGAGAGCGGCGACGTGATCACCTCGTCCCCCCTTCCAAGCCCGGCGATCTTGCAGAGCAGGTGCAACCCGGCGGTGCCGCTGGAGAGTGCCGCTGCGTAGGGCGCGCCGACTCGCTCGGCGATCTGTTCTTCGAAACGGTCGATCCACGGACCGAGCGACAGACGCCCTGACCGCAATACCTCGAGGACGAGCTCCTCCTCACGCTCGTCGAGCCAGGGCCGGGAGAGTGGGATCGGCCGAATGACCGCTTTACTCATCGTTTCCCGAGCGCAGCGAAGGGACTAACCCCTACCGCCGGAAAGTGCGTCAGCACTTTTCGGCGCAAACTCGAGCCAGTGGGACCAGCGCTCGCTGCCGCCGCGCACAGTGTCGAGGTACGCCTTCTGGATCGCCAAGGTCACGGGCCCAGGCGGCCCGATCGGCTGGTCGTCGACCTCGCGGAGCGGGGTCACCTCGGCCGCGGTACCGGTCATGAAGACCTCATCGGCGAGGTAGAGGTCGGTACGGATCAGCTGCTTCTCGACGACGGAGTGGCCGAGATCCTGCGCGATCTGGATGATCGTGTCTCGCGTGATGCCGCGCAGGATCGACGCCGAAAGATCGGGCGTGTAGATCGTTCCGTCCTTGACGATGAACACGTTCTCGCCGGAGCCGTCCGCAATGAAGCCGTCATCCGTGAGCAGGATCGCTTCGTCGTAACCCGCGCGGTTCGCCTCCATGACCGCGAGCATCGAGTTCAGGTAGATGCCGGTTGCCTTCGCCACGTGCGGGATGACATTCGGGCCGACCCGCGTCCAGGACGAGATCTTCGCGCGGATGCCGTTCTTCAGCGCCTCGGGCCCGAGGTACGTCCCCCAGGGCCAGCTCATGATCACGACATCGACGGGATTGCCGGTCGACGCGACGCCCAGCTCGCCGAACCCGAAGAAGGCAATCGGCCTGATGTAGCACTCGGCGACGCCGTTCGCGCCGATGAGCTCCATCGTCGCGGATCTAAGCTCGTCGACCGTGTACGGGAGCTCCATGTTGAGAACCTGCGCGGAGCTCTGGAGGCGCTGCAGGTGCTCGGTCAGCCGGAAGACGGCACTGCCTTTCGGTGTCTCGTACGCGCGGATCCCCTCGAACACGCCCGAGCCGTAATGGAGTCCGTGCGACCCGACGTGGATCTTCGCGTCGGCCCAGTCCACGAGCTCGCCGTTCATCCAAATCTTCTCGAGTTCCTGCATGACGGGTTTCTCCTTTGCGGGCGGGCTGGACCGGAGTCGAATTCTACCCGGGCAGCACGTCGGCGACCTCCCCCTTCTAGCCTTCGCGAAGGAGATCTGCGGTTTCCGCGTTCGTCACACGGGCGAGCTGGAGCGGAGTCAATCCGAGAACGTGACGCGGCGATCCCGCCTCCAGCCAGACGGCATCGAAGGACAGGATCGACTGGTCCATGAGCACCTGGGCTTGCTCGTAAGGAAAGACGGTCGCAGCCACCGGCCGCACCGCGCCGCGGCCTGCTGCCGCGCCGAGCTTCTGCGCGTCGACTGTGCGGCCCGCGGGAACGAGCGCGATCAGCACAGCTCCGTCACCGTCGAACCCTTCTGCAGACAGCTTCCGACCCGGCGGCGGCCCGGCGCCCGGCAGGAGCTCCTCGAGCCGTCCCTCGACGCCCGAGACTCGCAGGAACGCGGCAATGCGCTCTACCGCCTCAGGCCACACGAGGCGCAACCAATTCGAAGCCTTCGCCGTTCTTGAACTGACAGTCAATCGACGGGAGACGATGATGGCCGAACGCGAACTGCAGATCGCGCGCACCGAGGCGCTGTTCAGAGACGTCAATGAGAGAATCGCCGAGAGCGCGGACCGCTTCAACGCCGGCGATGCCGAGTTCGTGTGCGAATG
>JBBWZE010000017.1:0-3441 GCA_039648845.1 Actinomycetota bacterium
CCAGGAAGCGCGAGGCGAGCCAGCGCATGATGTAGTCGGGCATCGACTTCGCGAACGGGATCTCCGGGTTCTGCGTGATGCCCTCGGGCTCGAAGCGCATGTAGCTGAACTTCTGCACGAGCGTCTCCAGCGGCACGCCGTACTGCAGGGCGATCGAGATCGACGTCGCGAAGGCGTTCATCATGCCGCGCAGCGTCGAGCCCTCCTTGCCGATGTCGGTCAGGAAGATCTCCCCGACGGTGCCGTCCTCGTACATGCCGGCGGTGATGTAGCCCTCGTGGCCGGCGATCGAGAACTTGTGGGTGATCGACTGGCGCTCGCGCGGCATGCGGTTGCGCTTCGGCCCGGCCTCGGCGACCGCCTGCCTGCGCGCCGACGCGACGGCTTCGGCGACGAGCTCGTCGACCTGCTCCTGCGAGAAGCCCTCCACGACGACCGTTTCGGCGTCGGCCTGCTTGCCCTCGTGTGCGTCGGTGCGCAGCGCCTGCGCGGTCTTGGACCCGTCGCGGTAGATGGCCAGCGCCTTCACGCCGAGGTGCCAGGCCTGCAGGTAGGCGTCGGCGATGTCCTCGACGGTCGCCTCGTGCGGGAGGTTGACGGTCTTGCTCAGGGCGCCGCTGATGAACGGCTGGATCGCACCCATCATCTTGATGTGCCCCATGTGCGAAATCGCGCGCTCACCGACCGCGACGTCGAAGACCGGCAGGTGCTCGGCCGCGAGTCCCGGCGCGCCGACGATGGTCGCGTGCTCGTTGACGTAGGCCTCGATCTGCCGCACCTGCTCGTCGTCGTAGCCGAGGGTGCGCAGCGCCATGGGGATCGTCTGGTTGACGATCGTCATCTGGCCGCCGCCGACCAGCTCCTTGTACTTCACAAGTGAGAAGTCAGGCTCGAGTCCGGTGGTGTCACAATCCATCAAAAAAGATATGGTCCCCGTAGGCGCAATGACACTTGCTTGTGCGTTGCGGTAACCGTGCTCCTCGCCGGCGGCGACCGCCTCGTCCCAGACCGTCAGTGCCGCCTCGAGCAGCGCCGTGTCCGAGCACGCCGAGTCCGGGATCGCCAGCGACGAGTCGCGATGCATGCGCATGACGGTGTTGTGCGCCTCCCGGTTCTCGGGATAGCGTTCGTAGGGGCCGATCGCCGCCGCCACGCGCGCCGACTCGAGATACGCGCGACCGGTCATGAGCGACGTGATCGCGGCGGCCGTGCCACGGCCTGCGTCGGAGTCGTACGCCATGCCGTTGGACATGAGGTAGGCGCCGAGGTTCGCGTAGCCGAGGCCGAGCTGGCGGAACGCGCGCGCATTGACGCCGATCTGCTCGGTCGGGTAGCTCGACGGCCCGACGAGGATCTCCTGCGCGACGAACATGATGTCGACGGCGTGCTCGAAGGAGGCGACGTCGAACGTGCCGTCGGCGCGACGGAACTTCATCAAATTCAGTGAAGCGAGGTTGCAGGCCGAGTCGTCGACATGCATGTACTCGCTGCAGTTCGCGACGACGAAGCCATCGACGATGTAGGAGTGATGCAACGGCTCAGTGAGGTTGTAGACCTCCTCCTGCCCGTCATCCTCACACGCCGCGAGCGTCGTGCCGCACGTCGTAGCGTAGCGCTGCGTCTCAGCCAGCATGGCCTCAAGCGCGGCTTGCTTTCGCGGCGCCGAGAAGCCGATGGTTGCCGCGAAGCGCTCAAGGTCGCTTCCGGTGATGCGCAGGTCGAAGCCCTCTCGTGACGCGTACTCGACGGTTGTCCCATCGACGCGCTTGTACGAGAAGCGCACCTCCTTCGGCTCGGTGACGCGGTAGATGCGACCACGTACGCCGAACGCGGTCAGCATCCGCTGAACGTCCTTGAGCAGCGCCTCGCTACGGCTCCCAAGACCCACGTAGCGATTGCCCCGGGCGTCGATGCGGGAGAGGCAGCCGTCGGCGCCAAAGAGCCCGCGCAGGAACGCGCTCTGTACCTCGGTGGGCGTCGTGAAGATGGACAGCGGCACGCGCTTGTCGTGCGCGCGCGCCGATGTGACGCCGATACCCCGGAAGAACGCACGCACGGATTCGCTGCCCGCCCGCAACTGCACGGTCCCGTTGCTCATCTCCTGGCGCGAAATGCCGCCGATGAGCTCGCGGAGCATTCCCTCGTGCGAGTCCGCCATGCCGTCGGCGAGATCATCTCCGCCGTAGATCCAGCCCGTTTGAACGTCTGTCAGCCAACCGTCGCCGATGAGGTGGCCTGTCAGCTCACCGAGTCCTTCGCTCCAATGGTCAGGAAGCTCTTGGTATGTGACGTGGCCGCCTCGGACGGAGGACTTCGCGAGTGCCTCGACCTTCAGCGGCAGCGCCCACGATGCGTCGGTCGCCGGCGTCGCGACGTCGTTGATCAGCACGCGATCCTCGGCGGTCAGCGCGTCAGCAGAGACGTATCCCCGGTTGAGCGTCCACAGCCGATGGTTTGGTGTGCAGCGGAGTTCGGCGCCGTTGGTGAAGCGGAGGCGAACGATTGGCTTGACGCCGTTGCGCATGAACGCGACGGCCTCACTTGCGAGGACGCCGGCGGCGGGTTCATCCGCGGTGGCGCGGTGCGTATAGACACGAATCCGTTCACCAGCCTCACCGCGGGCGATGAGCTCTCCGATCGACATCAGTCCCTGGGTGGTATGCACTCGGGCGTCCGCCGGAAAGCACGGATTCGAAGCATTGATGCGTCCCGAAGCCGGGCACGTGTGCCACTGATTGATGGTCGTGTCGTACTGGACGCCCGGATCGGCGCACTGCCACGCGGCCTCGGCGATCTCACGCATGAGTTCGCGCGCGGGAACAGCGTCGCCGATCGGCTCGCCGGTCGTGCGGGCGATGAGGTGCCAGTCCTCGTCGTTCTCGACCGCGCGCATGAAGGCATCCGAGAGGCGCACCGAGTTGTTGGCGTTCTGGTACTGGATCGAGTGAAAGCCCTCGCCGTCGATCGACATGTCGAAGCCCGCGTCGCGGAGCGCTGCAGCCTTCTTTTCCTCCTTCGCCTTACACCAGATGAAGTCGCGGATGTCGGGATGGTCGACGTCTAGCACGACCATTTTCGCGGCCCGGCGCGTCTTACCCCCGGACTTGATGGTGCCGGCCCACGAGTCGGCGCCCCGCATGAACGACACCGGGCCTGAGGCGGTGCCGCCCTTTGTTAGCGGCTCCATCGATCCTCGGATGTTCGAGAGGTTGATCCCCGATCCAGAACCGCCGAGGAAGATCTTGCCCTCCTTCGAATTCCAATCGAGGATTGACTGCATATTGTCCTCGACACTTAGGATAAAGCATGCTGAGACCTGCGGGCTCTCCTCGAACCCCAGGTTGAACCAGACCGGCGAGTTGAATGCCGCCATCTGGTGCAGCAGCACGAACGCGAGCTCGGCCTCGAACGTGTCGCCGTCGTCGACGGACGCGAAGTAGC
>JBBWZE010000023.1:0-17980 GCA_039648845.1 Actinomycetota bacterium
GCCACGGCGTTCGTGCCGAACGGGACCGCGCCCGACCGTGACGAAGGGTCGGACCTTGCCACTCTCGTTGCGGCACTTCCGGAGCGCCAGAGGCTCGTTCTCTTTCTCCGCTACTACGCCGACCTCGACTACCTGCGCATTGCGCAGATTCTCGGCGTCCGGACCGGCACCGTCTCCGCGAGCTTGCACGCCGCCCACAGGACTCTTCGCCAAGCATTGAACGAGGTGGTCTAGATGAACGAGGTCCAACTGCGCGATCGGCTGTTCGAGCTGTTCCCGCCGGAAACGGATCCAGACTGGGACGACGTTCTGGCTCGCGCCAAGACTTCTTCGTGGTCGTTCCGGCGACTTACCGTCTTGGTCGCGGCGGCAGTGCTTGCCGTGCTTGCCGTCGGCTCTGCGCTCGCTTTGAGTGGTCGGCTCGGAGGCTTCCTCCACGGCACGCCTGTCAACGACCTGACGCCGCGCGAGCGTTTCCTGCTCAGCGAGTTCGACATGACCGGCAAAGTCACGCTGATCGCGACACGGAACTCGAGCGCGTTCTACGTCATCCGCCGGAAGAGCGACGGGCGTCTCTGTTACTCGATCGGCGACGTTCGCAAGAACTTGACGCCGGCGCAGGCCGAGGCGCGCATGCGTTTTGGCGGGGGCAGTTGCATCGACTTGCGCGTCTTCCCGTCCAAAACCCTGCCTGTGCTCAACTTCTCCTATTTCTCGTATCGGCCCGGTGATGCCGAGTCGCGGCTCGCGGGGCTGCGAGGTTTCGCGGCCGACCCGGTGGCCAGGATCGGAGTGATCGGCAGGGACAAGCGGATCGTCTTCAGCATCCCAGTCGAGAACAACGTCTACACGGCCGGCAAGAAAGCGATCGCGGGCGCGCGCGGAATCGTCGCACTCGACAAGGACGGAACTGTGCTGTGGGTGCAGTGCACGGCGATCGGCACGGCGCCGGCTCGCCACTTCCCCACAGGCGGTTGCGGCAGGTACAAGAACTCGCCCCCACCAAATGTGCCGTCGGTCAGACAGCCGGGGAAACCCGCAAAACCAGCCGGCCCTCTCGTCATCCAGCAAGGAAGCGGCGACGGCGTGAGCGTGGTTGTTCGCGGTGCACAGGTTGAGGCACGGTTCGCGGGGCTCTCGCGCGAGAAGAGGCAGCTAGTTGTGTTCAAAGACGGTCGAGTCAACCTCGGTTGCTTCAAGCTGGTTGCGGTCGGAGGACAGGAATACGCGAGGGCCGTCAGCGTCTCGACGCCATTCGCGCCGACAGTCCGGACCGGCCTGTCGCCTCTCGGTGGAAGCTTCACGGCGCCGTTCGACGGCTGCAGGGTTGGGGGTTCGTACGGCCATACGTGGAACGATGCACACGGGATGCACGACCCCGTCGAGATCCCATTGACACCGAAGGGGCGGCGCTTCTTCACCGAGCAGGCCGTCGCACGAGACATCAGTTGGCTCGCGCGCGGTCGTGTGTTCCGGAATATCCGCTACGCGTCCTCGCCTCTGTCCGCGGACGAGGCTGCCCGTCGCTTGGGAAATCACGTCGTGCCATTGGATAACCCGAACGCAACGCCGCCCATCGGCAAGCTCGGCGTCTGGCTCGGCGACCCTAGACGCGTCGTCCTCGTCGAGCGGGCGACAACCGGGCGGCGGCTCTACCTCGAGATCCGTCGTGGAATCATCTATCGGACGAACTTAATTGGCCTTGCCTGACGTGCTCAACTAGGAGAACTCGGTGCGCACGCCCTCGGCGCCGTCGCCCGAGGGAACTTTGCGGAGCCGCTCGAGGAACTCCGTGGCCGACCCGGACCACTGGAAGTCATGCCCGTTCGAGAGCCCGCTGAGGCCGACGTTCCCGCCACCGCTGTCCTCGTAATGGATGCGGTCCCCATGTCCCAGCTGGTGGTCATGCACCTTTTCTCGCGCCTCGATCCGCATTAGCTCGTTGTTGATGGCGGCCACGAGGTCGTGTTCGAGCGGCATCCTGGAAATCTGCTCGGGGCCTGCAGTGGGCAAACCCCGGCTCGGTCCTGGGGTCGCGGTACAGTCCGGCGCGGCAAATGCGCCTCGCTCTCCCGATCCTTGTCCTGGCCGGTCTGCTCGTGGTCGGCTGCAGCTCTGGTGAGCCTTCCACCTTCAAGGCACCGCAAACGGCGAAGTGCCTGGGGGGAAAGGGTTATCGCGTGACCACTGACGATGCGCAGGTTGGGGTCGTCGCGGCCAATGCGCCCAACGGGGGCCTGCTGGCCAGGGAGCCCGGAAACGCCCTTACGATCGCCTTCGGCCAGGACTCGGACGACGCCATCAAGATCGCCGCCGCCTTCAAGCGTTTCGCCCCCAAGAGACTCCGCCCTCACATCACCGACGTCCTGCGAATACAGAAGAACGCCGTCCTCCTCTGGACCGTCACTCCGCCGCAGGAGGAGCTGGACAAGGTCTTCGCCTGCCTGAAGGGCTGATTCCTCCGGCTAGAATCGACTCTATGGTCGAAATCGGGACGATGCGGGTCAAGAGCGGCCTTGCCGAGATGCTCAAAGGCGGCGTGATTATGGACGTCACGGATGCCGACCAGGCCGGGATCGCCGAAGAGGCGGGAGCCGTCGCCGTGATGGCACTCGAGCGTGTCCCCGCCGACATCCGAGCCGAGGGCGGCGTCGCCAGGATGGCCGATCCGGACAAGATCATCGAGATCCAGGAGGCCGTGACCATCCCGGTCATGGCCAAGGCGCGCATCGGACACTTCGTCGAGGCGCAGATCCTGGAAGCGCTCGAGGTCGACTACATCGACGAGTCGGAGGTCTTGACGCCTGCCGACACCGCCCATCACATCGACAAGTGGAAGTTCACCGTTCCATTCGTCTGCGGCTGCACCAATATCGGTGAGGCGCTGCGGCGGATCGGCGAGGGAGCGGCGATGATCCGGACGAAGGGCGAGGCAGGAACCGGCGACATCGTCAATGCCGTCACGCACATGCGCTCGGTCTTCGGTGCGATCAGGCGTCTCGGCGCAATGGACCCCGACGAGCTCTACAGCGAGGCGAAGAACGTCCAGGCTCCGGTTGAGCTCGTGCGCTGGGTCGCGGAGCACGGCCGCCTGCCGGTCGTAACATTTACAGCCGGCGGGATCGCAACTCCGGCCGACGCGGCGCTCTGCATGCAGCTCGGCGCCGACGGCGTCTTCGTCGGCTCAGGAATCTTCAAGTCGGGAAATCCGAGCGAGCGCGCCAAGGCGATCGTCGAAGCCACGACGCATTACAACGACGCAGAGGTCCTCGCGCGCGTGTCCCGCGGGCTCGGCGATGCGATGAGCGGCCTTTCCGCTGCCGCTCTTGCGCCCGAAGAGCTGCTCGAGACCCGAGGCTGGTAGTGCGCCCACGCGTCGGTGTCCTGGCCGTCCAGGGCAACTTTCGCGAACACCTGGCGATGCTGCGCCGGCTCGGAGTCGACGCGATCGAGGTGCGAAAGCCCGAGCAGCTGCACGATCTGGACGGCCTCATCGTGCCAGGCGGGGAGTCGACTACGTTCATGCGTCTGATGCGGCTCTACGGACTGGACGAGGCAATCCGAGCGTTCGAACGCCCGATCCTGGGTACGTGTGCCGGGATGATCGTGCTCGACCGCGACCATCTCGGGCTCGTCGACGTCGAGGTCGACAGGAACGCGTACGGGCGTCAGGTGGCGAGCTTCGAGGCGGACCTCACGCTCGCCGGTGAGGATTCTCCGCTCCGCGGCGTCTTCATTCGCGCGCCGCGTGTGCGCGTGACCGGAGAGGACGTGGAGGTTCTGGCCGAGCACGATGGCGAGCCGGTGCTCGTGCGCGACGGGGGCGTCCTCGTGGCGTCGTTCCACCCGGAGCTGACAGACGATACCCGGGTTCACGAGCTGTTCCTGAGTCGAGTGCTGGAGGCGATGAGTGTCAGGGCATAGCAAGTGGTCGTCGATCAAGCACAAGAAAGGTGCCGCCGACGCCAAGCGCGGCAAGCTCTTTTCGAAGCTTTCGAGGGCGATCATCGTGGCGGCGAAAGAGGGAGGCGCCGATCCTTCGGGGAACCTCGCGCTGCAGAACGCGATCGAGAAGGCGCGCGCGTACTCGATGCCGAAGGACAACATCGAGCGCGCGATCGCGCGAGGCTCGGGGGCGGACTCGGATGCGCAGGCTTTCGAGACCGTTGTGTACGAAGGTTACGGCCCGAGCGGAGTCGCGGTGATCGTCGAGGCGCTGACGGACAACCGCAATCGCACCGCGTCCGACGTGCGTCACGCGTTCGACAAGTTCGACGGCAACCTCGGCACCTCTGGAGCGGTCGCGTGGCTCTTCGAGCGGCGCGGGGTCGTCGTCGTTCCCGCAGACGGCGTGGACGAGGACGAGCTGACGCTCGCCGCGGCGGAAGGCGGTGCCGACGACGTCTCGCTCGACGGTTCGACCTATGAGGTCGTCTCGGCGCCGGAGGCGCTTAGCGCCGTGCGCGAGGCGGTCGAGAGCGCGGGCTTCACTGTCGAGGCTGCGGAGTTGACGATGGTCCCCAAGACAACGATCGAAGTCGCGGACGAATCTGCTGCAAAGAAGATCCTGCGGCTCATCGATCAGCTCGAGGAGAGCGACGACATCCAGGACGTCTACGCGAACTTCGACATCCCGGAGCAGGTCCTCGAGACGGTTGCCTAGCCGCCCGGTAACTGCGAGCTGGGCAAGGGATTCGTCGGCGGCGCCACGCTGACCGGCTTGTTCGGGTTCGATACTGCGAGCTCGAAGTCGATCTTGGCGCCAACCACGTCGCCGAGCACGCGGCGTAACGACTGCGGAACATCGAGTCCTAGATCCGCCTTCAAGAGCAGGCGTCGCAGCAGATGATCGTCACGTCCTGACCAGAGCCCGAAGCTCGAGGACTTGACCGCGTTCTCGAGGCGCTTCGCCTGATCACCCTCGATCGTCGGTGCGGCACGGCCGAGCTGGCGCAGGAGATCGAGCAGGGAGTTTGCGGCCGCCACGACGTCGAGATCGCCCGAGACTCGCGTCGTCGGCGCTCCGCCCACCTGGCCGCCGTCGGTCACCACCGGATTCTCGACCCAGTTGTCGATCCGGAGCCGGCCGAAGGTGTTCGGGCCCTCGGCTCCGCCGGCGGCCTTACGAATGGCAGCCGTGGAAGATGCAGGCAGCTCGTACGCCTTGCCATTCACCTCCGCGAACGCCTTCGTCCCGGTCGAGATGAACGTCGCCGCCGCCTCGCGAGCGCCGGCGATCTGCGTGTATGCGATCTTCGCGATCGGGAGCGACGCGGGCCGCAATGCGAACGGGCCGTGGAGCTCGAAGCCGATCCGGCCTTTGGTGCCTTCGCGTGGCGAGACGACGAGACGCAACGTCAGGTCACCGCTCCGCAGCTTCCCGAGGTTCCCTGCCGTGTCGGACAGGACCTCGTCCGCCCGCCCTCCACCGCAGCCGGCCACGATCGCGGCAAGAACGAGCAGTGAGGCGGTCCGCCTCACGGAGTGGAAGTGGTCGTGGCCTCAGTTGTCGTCGTCGGCGTGGTGGTGGTCGTCGTTGTCGTTTCCTCGGTCGTTGTCGGAGTGGTGGTCGCCGTAGGCGTCGTGGTCGAGGTCGTGGCCGTAGATGTCGTTTCCTGCGGGCTCGACGGCCCGACCGAGACTAGGTGGTTTGCCAGCACGTCGGCGATGCGCGTCGACATGTCGTCGAGGATTGCCTGCAGCTGGTCGATCGTGAGGTCTTCTTTCCTCAGCGCGTGGAGTTGCCGCCGAATCTCGGAGAGGACCCGATTGCCTTCGGCATCGAAATGAACGAGTCCGCCCGTACCGAGGACGAACTGATAAGCCTCGGCCACGGCGACACACGTCGTGCAGTTCTCGTTGAATGCGATCGCGATGTTCGTCGGCGAGATCACCGACGCGTCGCTCTCGACGAGGACGATCTCGAATGCGATCGCAACCGACGCGCAGTCGGTGCAACTGTTGTAGGCAACGGCCGCGTTGGTCTCCGTGACGACGTCGCTCATGACGTGGCGGATTGCGAACGCGACTTTGAAGACAGTCGTTCCGTCCTTGGTGTTGACGGCGATCGCGGCATTGTCTGCAGCCGCGACGGCGGGCCGCGCAGCGGAGATGCCGCCGGCGACGAGAACCGCGATAGCGATGATGACTATGCGTCTGCTCATGGGTGTCAAGTTCCTCACGGTGTTGTTGTGGTCGTTTCCGTCGTTGTCGTTGGTGTTGTCGTCGTCGAAAGCGTTTGCTCGACCGTCGTGACCGCCGTCGACTCGGTGGCGCTCGGGTCCGTTGTCGTCTGAGAGGTCTCCGTCGTTTCCGTTTGAGTCGAACTGGTCGACGTCGGTGCGACAGGTTTCGTGGTGTCCTGCGTCTTGCTGCTCAGGAGGGGTGCGCCGCCGAGCGCGGCCTCCCGCTGCCTCGTTAGCGCGGGACGCCCCGTTGGGACGGCGGCGAATTGGCGGACGGCTCCCTGAATCGTTCCCTTCTCACCGGCCTGGATGGGCCGATAGTCACCGTTCGGCCACCAGACGTAAGCCAGGAAGGCTGCTCCTGTCGCGGATGCGAGCACGAAGGCGCCGCGCGCGGCGGGGTGTTCCTCGGTGCGAGCCCAGACGGCGCCGAACGTGCGCCGGATCACGAGCCAGAACGTGACCACGATGCCGACCGCCGGCAGGACCAGGATCAGCATCTGGAAGATCCCGATCGAGCCGGCCAGTGCGCTGCCGCCGCTGAACGCATGCTGCACCTTGTGGTACTGGAGGAAGAACGAGTCGTACGCCGTGGTGAAGATCCGTGGAGCGTTGATCACCATCAGTCCGAACATGAAGAGGAGAAGCGGCACGACGGTCAGGACGTACGCCGTGACTGCGACGCGGACCCAGGGCTTCAGTTCGGTGACGCGGTCGCTCGCCTTCTTCCACGGCAGCAGGCTCGTCAGCGTCGGCTTGATGCGCGAGAACATGTCCGGCACGCCGGTGAGGTCGCTGACGATGTAGTAGCCGTCCAGGCGGATGAACGGCAGGAACTGGTGCATGATCTCGAGGTGCTGGAACGGGATGATCAGCAGTAGAGGCTCGTAACCGGTCAGCGCGTAGGCGCCCGCCGTGGCCAGGATGAAGATGACGTTGAAGTAAACGCCGCCGAGGTCGGTTCGGAGGCGACCGCCCTTGCCAAGCCGGTACGCGTCGGTGACATCGGTGTAGAACGCGGGCCAGACGATGTAGAGACCGGCTCCCATCGCGCCGGGGCGGGCACCGCCGTACGCGCATGCCGTCGCGTGGCCGCACTCGTGAAAGGCAGCCGAGAGGATGACGAGCCCGAGCATCATCATCAGCAGCGCCGGGCTGTACAGCACCTCGCGCAGCGATTGCGCGACACCGTGGTAGGCGAACAGCCAGACGTCGAGGGCGACGAGCCCGGCGAGCACTCCGAGGATCACTGGTGGGAAGAAGAGCGGCTTGAAAACGGTCGTGATCGCGTTCACGACTCGCTCGGGCACCAACGCTGCCTTGAGCTTGAGCGCGAGCATCGGATCGGCCTTCTGGACTTCCGGCTGCGACCCGTTCGCGCCGGCGATCACGCCCAGCGGCCGCAGCCGCTCGTCGATCAACTGGTGGACGTTGTCCGCGCTGACGCCGCGCTTGATCGCCTCGCTGACGGCGGCGGCGATGTCTTCGTTCGTGCGCTGCCCGTCGGCGGCCTCCGCGATCAGGTAAAGCAGCGGTGCAAGCTGAACCACCTGGCCATCCGGGCGGCGCGCGATGTACGGGGCTTCCTTGAAGCCGGAGCCTTCGTACTTGCCGATCAGCTCGACGCCGTCGGCAAGCTTTGGTTTCGCCGTCGATTCGCCCCCCGACGGAGGAGCCTGATCTGCGACGGGGAGGACTTCCGTTTTCTGTTCTTCTGTGGTTGAGATGCCGGTCTCCCTCTTAGACACGTGAGGGGCGGTTCGAGCCGCCCCTCACGCAAGCGCGTTCATCCGCAGATCAGTTGCTCTGCGTGATGTCGACGGTCTGCTCAGCGTTCGCGTACGCGATCGAGTTGTCACTCGCGACGTTGAGCGCTGCGGCGAGGTTCACCGGCGCGGCCACATTCGCGTTGATCAGCGACATGGCGGCTCGCTCGGGTAGTTCCTCGCCTGCGAGCTTGTTCAGCTCTTCGCGCGTCAGCGAACGGTATTCCGGCGACCTACCCATGGCTAGTTGCTCTGGGTGATGTCGCCGGTCTGAACCGCGTTCGCGTACGCCAGCGAGTTGTCCGAGAGGACGTTCGCGGCGACAGCGGCGTTGATCGGGGCGGCCACGTTCGCGTTGATCAGCGACATCGCGGCGCGCTCCGGCAGCTCCTCGCCGGCGAGCTCGTTGAGCTCTTCGCGCGAGAGGCTCCGATATTCCTGGGGTTTGTTGCCCATGTGTCGGTGCTCCTTTCGCTAGTTGGACTGCGTGATGTTGGCGGTCTGCTCCGCGTTGGCATACGCGGTCGAACCATCGCTCAGTGCGTTCAACGCGACAGCGGCGTTGATCGGGGCGGCCACGTTCGCATTGATCAGCGACATCGCAGCGCGCTCCGGCAGCTCCTCACCGGCGAGCTGGTTGAGCTCCTCGCGGCTGAGGCTTTTGTACTCCTGTGCCTTCTTGCCCATCTCCAGCCTCCTTAGTTGCCCTGGTCGATCGGGGTGTTCTGCGCGGCGTCCGCGTATGCGATCGCACCGTCCGAAAGGACGTTTGCGGCCACCGCAGCGTTCACGGGGATCGCGATGTTCGCGTTGATCAGGGACATCGCTGCGCGCTCCGGGAGTTCCTCGCCTGCGAGCTGGGCGAGCTCCTCGCGCGACAAGCTCCTGTACTCGGCTGACTTCTTGCCCATGTCGTTGCTCCTTTCTCGCTATGCCTCTTCGGGCGGGGGCGGATCGATGGTGTAACCGCCGTGCCCCGGGTCGATGGGAAAGACTGGCTCGGGGTGGACTCCGCGGATCACGGACATCGCTTGACGTTCAGGCAACGGCTCGCCGTTTGCCTGCGCGATCTCTTCCTCCGTCATCTCTTCGGGCTTGCGTTCCTTCGCCATCTCGTCCTCCTAAGGGTTCTGCGGTGTCGCGACGACGGCGCTGATCAGGGACATCGCCTGGCGGTCCGGAGCTCTTTGCTGCTCTGCGCGTCGACCGCGTCAGCCGTGAGTTCGTCCCTGCTCCGCCGCTGTGTGACCGCTTTCTCCCCTGTTTTGCCGAACCGATTGGGCGGAAACGCTGCTGCGGCTGGAGACGCGGGAGGTTGAGGAAGGTTCGCCCACGTTCGCCGAGAAAACCGCGTTGACGTCTCCGACCACATCAACGCCGTCGGCATTCCGACGGATACGGCGCTGGATGACTTTGCGGATGTGCATGAATCATGTTTTCGCCCAACGTGGGGCTTAGTAAACGCTCGTGGTCACCCGGGTTACGCACCCGGCTACCCCTGGTTTCGCTTGATGCGCCTACGCTTTAAGGTTGGTATGGAGGGGGTTGCGAGGGAGCTTCGGCTCCCTCGCTCTGTTTCAGACCCAGCCGCGTTGCCGGGCCACGCGGCAGAGAGCCCGCCGCTTGGCATGAGCCGGCTGGTCTGAGAGGCCGGCCTTCGCGTAGATGCGCCGGAGTGCCGCTTTCACCGTGCCCGTCGCGCCCGGCGTTCCGAGTTGGGCGGCGATCTGCTCGTTGGACGGCAGGCTTTCGAGGCTCGCCCCGGCCAGCCACGGCGCGCAAAGACACTGCACGACCTGCCGCTGGAAGGCCGACAGTTGAGCCGAAGCCGTCGTGCCGATCTCCTCGAGCGGCTCGGTCGTGTCGGGGTCATCGAGCTGCGCCGGCCAGGAGAAGAGGACGGTCTCCGAGCCGATCCCGATTCGATCGGCGTGTCGCAGCGGGAGTGGAGTCCCGGGCTGGACCCGGGTTCCGTTCAGGAAGGTGCCGTTGAAGCTGCCGCGATCCTCGACGTACCAGCGACCGTCGCGAAACATGAGCGAAGCGTGCTCACGGCTCACTGTCGGCGATGCGAAGGCAAGATCGCACGATGCGTCGCGTCCGATCGTGACGTCCTTTTTCAGCTCGTGCTCTCTCCCGTCAGGGAAGGTGAGCCAGATGTCCCCGGGCATCGCCGCAAGGATACGTCCGCTGCGGCGCCGCTCGGCGGTGCCGTTCAACTCCACCCTCGGATCGCAAGCACTTGAAGGAGCAGGAGCCGTCCGGGTGGACGCCTAACCTCTTACCGTGAAGGTCATAGGCATCGATCCAGGGACGGCTTCTTGCGGGTACGGCATCGTCCACGAAAAAGACGGCCGCCTCGGGGCCATCGACCACGGGTGGTGGAAAACGTCCGCGGCCGAACGCCCCGAGCTTCGTCTGAAGAAGATCTTCGACGCCGTCGTCGAGCTCGTGGTTCTTCATCGGCCCGATGCCGTCGCAATCGAGGAGTCGTTCGTCGGCGTCGACGCCCGCACCGCACTCTCCGTCGGGCAGGCGCGCGGGGCCATCATGGTCGCGGTCGCCAACGCCGGAGTCGAGTGCGCTGAGTATTCGCCGGCGCGCGTGAAGCAGGTGGTCTGCGGCTACGGCCGTGCCGAGAAGCAGCAGATGCAGAGGATGGTGAAGGTGATCCTCGGACTTCAGGACGAGCCGGCGACGTCGCATGCCGCGGATGCGCTTGCCGTTGCGATCTGCCACGCACTGGCGCCGCCACTCCTGAGGATCGCGGCGGGATGATCGCGCGCCTCCGGGGCCGTCCGCTGGCGAATACGCCGGACGGGCTCGTTCTCGACGTCGGCGGTGTCGGGTACCTCGTCGCCGCGACGCCCTCCGCGGTTCGAGCTGCAGACGGTGCGGCCGAGGTGTCGCTGCATACGTATCTGCACGTGCGCGAAGACGCACTGCAGCTTTACGGGTTCGCCGAGGCAGCCGAGCGGGAGCTCTTCCTCCAGCTCCTCTCCGTCAACGGGATCGGCCCGAAGGTCGCCCTGGCGATCGTGTCCGGCTCACCGGCTGCCGATCTGAGGCGGGCGATCGTGCTTGGAGACACAGCGCGCTTCCAGGCCATCCCCGGGATCGGCAAGAAGACCGCCGAACGCATCCTGCTCGAACTGAAAGAGAAGATGGGGGTCGCGCCGGTGCCGATCTCGTCTGCGGGCGGGACGCAGCCGCACCTGGTGGCGCGAGACGCTCTCGTGGAGCTCGGCTACTCCCTCGGGGAGGCTGAGATGGCTCTCGCGCGGGTCGATCCGGAGCTGCCACCGGAGGAACGCGTCCGCGAAGCGCTAAAAGCAGCTTAGGTGTCTACACAATTCTTGGTTCCCGCAGTCATGCCCGAGGAAGACGACCTCGAGCAGTCGCTGCGCCCGCGCCGCCTGACCGAATTCGTCGGCCAGGAGCGGATCAAAGAGCAGCTCGCGATTTCGCTCGACGCCGCGAAGGGGCGAGACGAAGCGCTCGACCACGTGCTCCTCGTCGGCCCGCCCGGGCTCGGCAAGACGAGTCTTGCGTTCATCGTCCGTGAGGAGCTCGGGGTCGGCATTCGCTGCGTCGCCGGGCCTGCCCTCGAGCGCAAGGGCGACATGGCGGCGATCCTGACCGGCCTCGAGCGCCACGACGTTCTGTTCGTCGACGAGATCCACCGGCTCAACCGCGCGATCGAGGAGATCCTCTATCCGGCGCTCGAGGACTTCCGGCTCGACATCATCGTCGGCCAGGGCGCGGCGGCCCGCACGCTCACCCTCGACCTCCCGCCCTTCACGCTCGTCGGCGCGACGACGAGAACAGGGCTCTTGACCACGCCGCTGCGCGACCGCTTCGGCATGACCTTTCGGCTCGAGTACTACGAGCCGAAGGAGCTCGGGACGATCGTCCGCCGGTCGGCGCGGATCCTCGACGTCGAGATCGCGGAGGACGCAGCCGACGAGATCGCACGCCGTTCTCGCGGAACGCCGCGCATAGCGAACCGGATCCTGAGGCGCGTGCGCGACGTCGCACAGGTCAAGCACGACGGCAAGATCACGAACGACGTCGCGCGCGAGGCGCTCGACCTGCTGGAGGTCGACGGCGACGGGCTCGAGCGCATCGACCGCGCGCTGATGGAAACGATCCTCGTCAAGTTCGGCGGCGGCCCTGTGGGCCTGTCCACGCTTGCCGTCGCCCTCGGTGAGGAGCAGGACACGATCGAGGACGTCTACGAGCCGTATCTCCTCCAGCTCGGCTTCCTGCAGCGCACCCCGCGCGGCCGCATCATCACGGAGCTCGGGCGCGAGCGGTTCGGGGCCGGCGGGGAGGACACGAAGCTCTTTTGAGTCCCGATCTCTGGGTGCCGGGAGCAGCCGAACCGTCGCTCGACGGCTTCGTGGATCGCGTCCACCGGCAGATCGAGCGCTATACGGCGACCCACAGCTCGGAGCAGACGCACGTAGAGGTGGAGTTGGGGGACGGGGAGCGCCTCACGCTCCGGTCGCTCTCCGCCGAGCCGGGCTACGGCTTCCTGACGCTGTCGGTTCACGCCGCAGACGGCGATGCGGAGGAGCACGTCGTCCCCATCGGAGCCATCAGGCGGATCGCGCTTGGACCAGCGGACGAATCCCGCCGCCCG
Source organism: Actinomycetota bacterium (assembly GCA_039648845.1). Lineage (GTDB taxonomy): Bacteria > Actinomycetota > Thermoleophilia > Gaiellales > Gaiellaceae > 3-1-20CM-4-69-9. The sequence goes on from JBBWZE010000023.1 coordinate 12,597, forward strand.
GGATTCGCCCTATCGAAGGAGATTGGGCCGGAACCCGCCGCATAGAGCCCGGCCCTGTGAAATGTCCGTCCCGGCCGCAGTTTGTCGGGGCTGGGTTCTGCCGCAGAACAGAACCGGTGAGGACAGGAGGTACACGTGGAGCATGAATCACCCGCGCTGGTTGATTCCTCCCCCTTTGGATGGTTCATCCGGATAGTTCACTTTCACCCGGCCGGGGGAGTGCAGAAATGCCTTTTGGCCTCGATTCTGAGTCTCAGGAGGATCGTGAGGGGCCGCAGCTCACATCCTCCGAACGGGCGGTCGCAGGTTCGTCCTGCGGCCGCCGGCTATCTAGGCCTGCTCAGTGCCAGGCACGAGACGGCGCCGTAACGGCCAGGTTCGCCGAACGGCGGCGAGTAGCCGCGGCGCCAACAGGAGCGCCATGACGTCGAACCAGACGTAGCCGGCCGCGACCCCGCTCGGTGGGTTGCCGTCGGGGATGCCGAGCCCGGGAAGCTGTTCGGCCCAGCGCCAGGTGCCGATCGCGGTTCCGTAGAGCTCGAGCGCGCCAACCACCAGGAAGACCCCTGCGTACGCCGCGCGTGCAGGCGAGCGCCAGAGGAACGCGAGCAGCAGAGGTATGCAGAGCGCACCTGCGGCGTCCAGTCGCGGAAGCACCGTCAATCCGAGGACGCCCCAAACCGTGACGGCTGCCGCAGCGAGGGCCACCAGGGCGCGTGAGTGACGACGGAGCGCCTCGCTCAACGACAGACCCGCCATGAAGACCAGTCCGTGAGCCGGGGGGACGAAGGTCGGCAGGTTGTGCAGCCGGTACGAATAGACACCCCAAAGGATCGAGCCCGTCACCTCCGCCACCGTCGCTGCGCAGATCACCACCGCGACCTGTGCGCGACGCTCTGCCGGGAGCGGCCGGGCAGCGCCGAGGAGCACGATCCACGTCAGGGCTCCCAGTAAGAGTTGACCGGGCAGCTCGACCTGCGTGTCCACGGCCAGCAGTGCCGCGAGGAAGGCGGCGATCGTTGCTGCCCGGGTCAACGCCTGAACTGCAGTTCGTGCCAGGACGGCACCGGCGCAAGCTCGAGTAGCGCACGGTCGCCGTTGGGGTCGCGATACCCGAAGTCCGCGACGTCGTCGTCCCAGGCGACTTCGAGCAGTCCCTCCTTGACGCGATGGTCGAGCCAGGCGCCGCGGAAGACGAGCTTCTTCAGCCAGTAGACGAGCGACTCGCCGCCGACCAGCGAAACACGCTCCCAGTGGCGGACGAGATACCTGCCGAGGCCGCTGCGAGGCTCGTCGATCCAGTCCCTCTCGACGAGCTCGACGAGATCGGCGGTCTCGTCGTCGTCGAGCTCGTTGTCGCCGACGAGGCCGAGCTTCACCGCCGCCGCGGTGACGCGCTGCTCGAAGTCGGAGCAGTTGAAGCCGAAGCGGTAGCCGAGGAACTCGACGACGTAGTCGTCGCCGGAAATGTAGTTCGCCTCTGTCACGAGCCGAGCATAGCGCCGCGCTAGGTTTGCCTTTATGAGCGCTCGCCTGGCCGCCGCATCCGCCTTCGTGACGGCGCTCGTGGTCGTTACGGTCTGGCTCACGGATCTCTCGTTTGGGCGCGCCGCGCTGCTCGCGCCCGTGCTCGTGATCGGCCTCGCAGCGGTCGCCGGCCTCGTCGTTTTCTGGAGCCGGGTGGGCTGGGACTCCCTGCGCCGAGCGCGCCATCCTCGGCTGCTGGCGGCAGCAGCACTGGCTTTCGTGCTGCTGCTCGTTGCGTTGACGCTGCTGGGCGTCCAGCTCCCACGAGAGTAAGCGCACTCGAGTCCGGTGCCGGCTCGCAGCGGGCAAAGCCCGGCGCGGCGGCGGTCTCCTCGGCAAGAGATCGCTCCACTGCCTGCTGGCCGGGATCTGCTGGCGGGATTAGCCCCCGGTTAGAACGGCGGTTGACCGTACCCGAAGACACCGGTGTCCCTGGTGTCGGGAAATCTCTCCAACTGCGAAGGTGACGACATGACCGATACGGCACTCACAGAGCTTCATCATCGTTCGGCGGACGGCATCGAGGTCTCGCTCTTGTGGAGTCGAATCACGAACGCCCTGACCGTGGCGGTCGAGGACAGCCGCTCTGGTCTGAGCTTCGAGGTTCCGGCTCCCGCCGCGAAGGCCCTCGACGTCTTCGAGCATCCATTCGCCTACGCCTAACGCGTTCGAGTCCGGCGCCTTCGGCGCCATGATGACTCGAATCCGACGCGCTAGCGCAGAGCGGAGGCGACCGCACCGGGCAAGGGCCGCCGCGGCGACATGCGCAGCGGGTGCACGTGGGGCCTAAGTGAGCGGCACGGGTTGGTGTTCGAGCTCTGCTGCCACTCCTGGTAGCGCTCGAAGACGACGCGCGGCGTTGCCCCGAACGAGCCGTGGTTCAGAAACGTCACACTCGGGTCGAGGAGGAACTCCCGCGGCGGGCGGGCGCCGTCCGACACCACTCGTACGGTAGTCGAGCATGTCTGAGGGCATCTGGACGATCCGTCCGTGCCCGCACCGGCAGGCGAGCGGCCTCGCGAAGGAGCTCGGCCTCAGCGAGATCACGGCAAGCGTGCTCGTCCGGCGCGGCTACGGCGACCCTGAGGTGGCGCGGGCCTTCCTGGCCGGCGAGCAGCCCCTGCACGATCCCTTCCTGCTCGGTGACATGGCCGTCGCGGTCGAGCGGATTCGTGCGGCGATCGCAGCCGGCAAACGGATTTGCGTCCACGGCGACTACGACGTGGACGGGATCTGCGCCACGGTGCTCGCCGTCCTCGTCCTGCGAGAGCTCGGCGCGGAGGTCGAGTGGCATCTGCCGAGCCGCTTCGACGAGGGCTACGGCGTCAGCGGTCAGACGCTCGAGCGCCTTGCCGAGGAAGGTTGCGGACTCGTTCTGACAGTCGACTGCGGCATCACTGCCGTCGATGAGGTTCAGCGTGCACGCGAGCTCGGGCTCGACGTCGTCGTCACCGACCATCACCGGCCGGGCGACGAGCTGCCCGACTGCCCGATCGTCGCGACCCGCCCTTCCGACTATCCGTTCCAGGAGCTCTGCGGCACGGGCGTCGTCTACAAGCTCGGCCAGGCGCTGTTGGGTGAAGAGTCCGAAGTGCTGCGCCGGCATCTCGATCTGGTCGCGCTCGCGACAATTGCGGACGTCGTCCCGCTCGTGGGCGAGAACCGATCGGTTGCGATCGCCGGGTTGCGCACGCTGGCGCGCACGCAGAAGCTCGGTCTGCGTGCATTGATGAAGGCCGCGCACGTGGATCCGGCAGCGGTCGACGCAGGTAAGGTCGGTTTTCGGCTGGCGCCGCGCATCAACGCAGCAGGCCGACTGGGCGATCCGCGTGCAGCCCTCGAGCTTCTCCTGACGGAGGACGCGGACAAGGCGCGGCGTCTCGCCGACCGGCTCGAGGAGCTGAACCGCGACCGGCAGGCGGTGGAGGACAAGATCCTGCGCGCCGCGATCGCACAGGTCGAGGAATGGCCGGAAGCGAAGCGGCGACGCTCCGCGTACGTCGTCTGGGGCGAGGAGTGGCACGAAGGCGTGATCGGCATCGTCGCGTCCCGTCTCGTCGAGCGTTATCACCGGCCAGTCGTTCTCATTGCGGGGACGGACGGCCTCTGGAAAGGATCCGGCCGCTCCATCGCGTCGTTCGATCTCCACGGGGCTCTCGGGGCCTGCTCGACTTTTCTCGAGCGGTTCGGCGGTCATCGCGCGGCGGCGGGCCTGTCGATCGTGCCGGATCGGGTCGAGCCGTTCGCCGAGGCGTTCGCGGCTCAAGCGGAAGGTCTCCTGGGCCCGGAGGATCTCGTCCCCGCGACGGTCGTCGACGCGGTCCTTCCGCGCGGGACGAAGCTCACGCTCGAGCTGTGCGAAGAGCTGCGGGCATTGGCACCGTTCGGCCTGGCCAATCCCGACGTGACGCTGCTGGCGCCGGGCTGCGAGCTCGGCGAGCTTGCGACGGTCGGCGAAGGCAAGCACCTCCGGTTCCGCGTGCAGCTCGACGGCCGCGATGCCGGCGGCGCGATCGCGTTCGGGCAGGGAACCAGGCTCGACAGCTACCGGCGGAAGGGACGTTATGACGTTGCTTTCCGCCTACAGGAGAATCACTGGAACGGAACGGTCTCGCCGCAGCTCGTCGTACGTCGCGTCTTCGACGCCGACCATCGCTTCGACGAGCTGTATGCGTGGCTGCGCGCGCAGTGGCAGGCGCAACCGCGGGACGCACAGGCACAGGCGATCTTCGACGAGCTCGAGGTGGAGGAGGGAGGTCCGAGGCGTCATCCGCTCGAGTCCGAGACGTTCCGCTCGCTGCTCGCGGAGCCGGCACTCCTCCGCGCGGCATGAGCGTCGCTCGCCTTCGGCTCGCTCCCGTGGAGCGCTTCTGAAGGTCGGTTAGCGGGCCGTACCGACGGAGGCCCGGCTGACGCGCGGCTGGCGCGGCGCGCGAGGCGGTGCGAGCGCGTCAAGTGCAAGGAGGAGCCGTGCTGCGCGCACGGCGGCACGGCGTTCTTTTCGGCGTCTGAACCAGTGCATGGACGACTCACCTTCAGCATCGGAACGCTCGTTCCTGCACTTGAGATCTGCCCCTGAGACGGGGGAGGGAGCCAGATACGCCCGGAGTACACTGAGGGTATGGCGGTCCTTGAGACTCACGAAAAGCATCAGGAGCTCATCGACGAACTGATCGCGGCCGTTGAGGCCTACAACCCGGAGGTCGACCGCGACCTGATCCGGCGGGCCTTCCTCTTCGCCGCGAACGCCCATGAGGGCCAGCAGCGCCGGTCGGGCGAGGACTTCGTGCTCCACCCATGGGGCGCGGCCAAGATCTGTGCCCAGCTCCGGCTCGACGACGAGACCATTGCCGCGGCTCTCCTCCACGACGTCGTCGAGGACACCGACGCCGAGCTCGAGGACGTCCGCTCCGAGTTCGGCGATGAGGTCGCGAAGCTCGTCGAGGGTGTGACGAAGCTGACGCGCGTCCAGTTCCAGAGCCGCGAGCAGGCGGAGGCCGAGAACTACCGCAAGCTGATCGTCGCGATGGCCGCGGACGTACGCGTGATCCTGATCAAGTTGGCCGACCGCCTGCACAACCTCCGCGAGATCGAGTACCTCGGGAAGCAGAAGCAGATCCAGAAGGCGAAGGAGACACTGGAGGTCTACGCGCCGCTCGCACACCGGCTCGGCATCCACGCGATGAAGTGGGAACTCGAGGACCTTGCGTTCGAAACCCTCCATCCGCGCAAGTACGAGGAGATCAAGGCGATGGTCAGCGAGCGCCGAGCAGACCGAGAGGGTCACGTCTCGGAGGCCGCGCGCGTGTTGCAGCTCGAGCTGACGAAGGTCGACATCCCCGTCGAGATCTCGGGTC